>DATARH010000001.1:0-26815 GCA_036264235.1 Allostellaceae bacterium | reverse complement strand
GATGTGATCGACGAGCGCGCGGCGGTCGAGAGCCGATTTCACCCGTCGAACGAGCAGGAAGCGAGCTTGGTGTCGCAGATGCTCGCGGTGCGGGTCACGGCCGATCACCTCGAACTGCATGTCCGCGGTGTCACCGCCGAGCCTTGGGGACAAGGCCGCACCTTTCTCGACCGCGCCCCCGATGGAAGCTGGCGCCTCGCCGAGTAAGTAGGGTGGGTGCGTTCCCGGCCGTGCCGTCATTGCGCGGAGCGCAGCGGCGAGGCAATCTCGCTGGCTAAAGCGCAGATCGAGCTTGCTCGTTGACCCGCGGGGTTGAGCCCCGCGGGCTTCCTGCAATGACAGCGTTGGCGCTAGGCCGAATGGCTCCGCTGTGTCGCGCGGTTCGCAGCGCTCGCCACCGCCTTCAGCGAGGCGGTGACGATGTCGTTGTCCATGCCGACGCCGTAGAGCTCGCCGCCTGATTTCTGTTGGGCGTTCGCGCGGACTTGGACGTAAGCCGCGGCCTGAGCATCGGCGCCCGCGCTGACCGCGTCCTCGTGATAATCGACGACGGTCAGATCGATGCCGCATTCACGCTTCAGCGCATCGACAAAAGCGGCAATGGGGCCGTTGCCGACGCCCTCGATCTGGCGCTCCTTGCTGTCGACGATCACGGTCGCGGCGATGCGACGCTCGCCCGCGCGCGGTTCCGGCAGCAGACTGTAATCGACCAGGCTGATGCGGCCCTTCAGGTAGGTGTCCTGGAACAGCGACCAGATGTCGGCGCTGGTCAATTCCTTGCCGGTGCGATCGGCGACCTCCTGCACGATTTTGGAAAACTCGACCTGCAGGTTGCGCGGTAGGTCGAGGCCGTGATCGGCCTTCAGCACATAGGCGACGCCGCCCTTGCCGGATTGGCTGTTGACGCGGATCACCGCCTCGTAGCTGCGGCCCAAATCCTTCGGATCGATCGGCAGATATGGCACCTCCCAGAAATCGTCGTTGCGCTTTTGGAGCGCGTCGAAGCCCTTCTTGATCGCATCCTGATGCGAGCCGGAGAATGCGGTGTAGACCAGCTCGCCGGCATAAGGATGGCGCGGATGTACCGGCAGTTGCGTGCAGTATTCCGAGGTCCGCACGACATCGTCGATATCGGTGACGACGAGACCGGGATCGACCCCCTGGCTGAACAGGTTCAGCGCCAGCGTGATCACATCGACATTGCCGGTGCGCTCGCCATTGCCGAACAGCGTCCCCTCGACCCGCTCGGCGCCGGCCATCAGCGCCAGTTCCGTCGCGGCCACCGCGGCGCCCCGGTCATTGTGCGGATGCAGGGAGAGGATCAGACTGTCGCGGTCGCGCACATTGCGGGCGAACCATTCGATCTGGTCGGCATAGACGTTGGCGGTCGCCATCTCGACCGTGCCGGGCAGGTTGACGATCATCTTCTTGGCCGGCGTCGGCTGCCAGACATCCATCACCGCCTCGGTGATCTCGACCGCAAAATCGAGTTCGGTGCCGGTAAAGCTCTCGGGCGAGTACTGGTAGATGATTTCGCTCTCAGGCATCGCCGCAGCCAATTCACCGATTTGCCGGGCGCCGCGCACCGCGATGTCGATGATCCCGGCCTTGTCGAGACCGAAGACGACGCGGCGCTGCAATTCCGACGTCGAATTATACAGGTGTACGATCGCGCGCTTGCTGCCGTGGATCGCCTCGAAAGTCTTCTCGATCAGTTCGGGGCGCGATTGCGTCAGCACCTGAACCGTCACGTCGTCCGGGACCAACCGCTCCTCGATGATTTCGCGCACAAAGGCGTAATCGGTCTCCGACGCCGCCGGAAAGCCGACCTCGATTTCCTTGAAGCCGAGCCGGACCAAGAGGTCGAACATACGGCGCTTACGGTCGGGCCCCATTGGCTCGATCAGCGCCTGGTTACCGTCGCGCAGATCGACGCTGCACCAGGCCGGCGCCTTGTCGATAACCTTCGACGGCCAGGTTCGGTCGGGCAAATGCACGGGCGGGAATTGTCGGTACTTATGGATCGGCATAACGGACATCGGAAGCTCCTGGGTCGGTGCCGGCACTGTAAAAGAGCGCGCGGCGGCGGTGAACGAAAGGCGACGAGAGGCCGGCGCGCCTAGCGCGCCCGGCCGGTGCTAAGTCGCCGCGCGGCCAAAAAGCCGCGAGTTGCACCGCAATGAGCCGAGATCGAGACAATCATCTTAAAGACCAAGCGAGATTGGTTCCCTGCCGGGAACGGGACGAGCGAAAAGGCGCCCTCAGGACGCCAGGATCGTAAGTCGCAGCTCGTCACGCGCGTTGGTCATGGTGCATTGCAATAACAAGGATAACCGCGCAAGTCAACGAGGCCGTGGCTCGAACGGCGTTCACCCGATTCCGCAAAAATACGCAACGTCCCCGATTTTTTTCGGGAACGCTCCCGCTATGCGCGCGTTACGCGAGTCGGGCCATGCCTCACCAAATCGTTCGGTCTCGTTGGACCGAGCGAACGCGGGGCGGCAGCAGGACGGTCGGCTGATCTTGCGGGATCCCACTGACCGCGACGCCGCGGCTCACCGTCCGACGCAGCTCCCCCGCAAGCGGGACAAGCTTCTTCACGAGGAGTCAGAGATGAAATATGTCGGTAAGCTCGTTCTCGCCGTCGCCTGTTGCGCCGTTTTCGCCGCAAGTGCCGACGCGCGGTCCATGGGATACAGCTTCGGCGGCCGCCCGAGTCGGGCCGATCCGCAGGTGAACGTCTATCTTAGTCAGCGCTACGATCACCTGTTGCAGGTGAGCCCGGGTTTTCGTGCTTACCGGATGCGACGGGAGTGCCGGCCGATCAATTGGCCGGGACTTCGGCAAAGCTGCATCGGCTCATTCGACCAGTACGAGCCGATGCTCGTGGGTTACAGCAGGCGATATCGCTGAACCCAAGCCGGACCGTTCCGCGAGTTATCGATGCTGTAGTTCGTCGATAGCACGCAATAACAGGAGGTTCCCCGCCCACGTTGTGGGCGGGGCTACTTCTATCGGTTCCGCCTGGAGAGGAGCGGCGCTAAGCCCACGGCCGGTAGGGTCGCCAGCCTCCGACGGCGGCGGGCTGGCAACCCTATCGCGCTCATGGGCAGCGGTCGAAATCACAGCCGATTGCGTGGACGGGTCGCTCAATCCCGCCTAGTGTCCGCCGCCATGGAAGAAATCTACTGTTTCGGCGGAAACCCGCTCGACCGCGCCGCCGAACGGCGACGCGACCAGGATTGGATCCGGTCGCTGCTCGACGACCCGGCAGCGCGCATATTGCCGATGCGCGAGTTGAAACCGGCCTTGCGCGATGCCAACGGCAGCGGCCTCTCGCTCGATTGGCAGCCCGTCCCACGCTGGCGCGAGCTGATCGAGAGCAGCGCAACGGTGATCTTTCTCGGGCTCGGCGACGACAACCGCCCGTATTTCGCGCTGGACGCATCGGCCGCGCCGCCGGCAAACAGCGATGAGGCGCCGCTAGACGCGCGCAGTCTGGCGCCGCTCTTGCCAGTCCCGGAGGCGGCGATCCTCGGCGAAGCGCGCTCGCTGATCGAGTGGCACACGCGGCACGGCTTCTGCGCGCAATGCGGCGCGGCGACGGAGATCGAAGCCGCCGGCTGGGTGCGGCGCTGCCCCGCATGCAAGGCGTCGCACTACCCGCGCACCGACCCGGTCGCGATCATGCTGGCGGTGCGCGGCGAATACGGATTGCTCGGCCGCAACAAGCGCCGTCCCGGCAATCGCTTCTCCTGCCTCGCAGGCTTCATGGAGCCGGGTGAGACGCTTGAGGAGGTGGTGCGGCGCGAGACCTTCGAGGAGGCCGGCATCCGCATCGGCCGGGTGCGCTATCTCGCCTCGCAGCCCTGGCCATTCCCGTCCACCCTGATGATGGGCTTCCTCGCCGAAGCGCTGACGGAGGATATCCAGGTCGATGCCGAGGAGTTGGCCGAGGCGCGCTGGTTTCACCGCGACGAAATCCGCGAGATGGTCGCGCGCGCCGCCAACGGCGCCGACGACCCGACCCAGGTGTCGCTGCCGCAGCCCTTGGCGATCGCGCACCACATCTGCCGTCGCTGGTCGAACCGGCTGGACGATATCTGACGGCTGCAGGACGAAACGGGGGAATGAAATGACAATGCGAGTGGGGCGAGTGCTGCTCTTGATGCTGTTGTTTGCGGCACTGCCGATCGGCACGGCCGCGGCGGCGGAGCTGAAGGTGGTGTCTGCGGGAGCGATGCGCGCCGTATTGCAGGAGCTTGCGCCGCAATTCGAGAAAACTACAGGTCACAAGCTGGCGATCGAATACGCGACCGCGGGCAAGGTCGAGGAGAAGGTGGTCAATGACGAGTCCATCGACGTCGCGATCCTGACCAAGCCGCGTGTCGACAAGCTGATCCAGGTCGCCAAGCTGGTCGGCGGCACCACCGTGACGCTGGCGAGCGCGCCGATCGGCCTCGCGGTCAAGAAGGGGGCGCCAAAGCCCGACATCAGCACCGTCGAAGCCTTCAAGCGCACCCTGCTGAATGCCAAGTCGATCGCCTACACCGATCCGGCGAGCGGCGGCACCAGCGGCACTCATCTCGCAAAGGTTTTGGAGAAGCTCGGGATCGCCGCCGAGCTGAAGCCGAAAACCCGGCTGGTGTCATCGAGCCCCGGACAAGGTTCGCCGCGCGTCGGCGAGGCCGTGCTGCGTGGGGAGGCCGAGATCGCCTTACAGCCGATCAGCGAATTGCAAGAAGTTGAGGGCATCGAAGTTGTGGGCCCAATCCCGGCCGAGCTGCAGAGCCCCGATCTGGTCTATCAGGCGGCCTCGCCGAATGTTTCGGAACAGCCGATGCTGGCAAAGGCGCTGATCGACTATCTCGCCAGTCCGGCCGCGAAGGCGGTTTACAAGGCGAAAGGAATGGAGCCGGGCTGAATGCCCGGCGCGGAACGGGTCGCGCTGGTCACCGGCGCTAGCGCTGGTATCGGGCTCTATACGGCGCTCGGCCTCGCCCGCGCCGGCTTTCATGTCATCGTCGCCGGCCGCGACCTCGACCGCACCACCCGCGCCGTCCGCCAGATCGCGAAGCGCACCGGCTCGGAGGCGCTGACCACCGCGCTGGCCGATTTCGGCAGCCTCGCCGAGGTTCGACGCCTCGCCGAAGCGGTGCTCGCCGAGCACGACCGGCTCGATGTGCTGGTCAACAACGCCGGGCTGATCGCGCCGCGCTTTGCGCTGACCGAGGACGGCATCGAGACGACGCTCGCGGTCAATCACCTGGCGCCATTCCTCTTGACCAATCTGCTGCTCGATCGCCTCAAGCAATCCGCTCCCAGCCGCATCGTCACGGTGGCGTCGGTGGCGCATCGCGGCGCGCGGCTCGACCTCGCCGATTTCACGCGGCCGCGCGACTGGACGTCGATCAAGGCCTACGGCCGCTCGAAGCTGGCCAACATCCTGTTCACCCGCGCGCTGGCGAGGCGGCTGGAGGGCAGCGGCGTCTTCACCGCCTGCCTGCATCCCGGCGTCATCGCCACCGCAATCGGCAACCGCCCCGGCGGGCTCGTCGGGTTTGGCTGGAGCTTGATCAAGCCGTTTCTCAGCAGCCCGGAAACGGGCGCCGCGACCTCGCTGTTCCTGGCGACGGTGCCGGACCCGGCGCCGTTCCACGGCGCCTATGTAACCGGTACGAGCGCGACCCAGCCGGACGCTCCGGCCCTGGACGACGAATTCGGCGAGCGCCTCTGGGCGGAAAGCGCGCGGCTGGCCGGGCTATGAGGGGAGGAGAACAATGAGAACCGTGCGATGCGCCGCGGCGCTGCTGGTTATCGTGCTGACGGCGCTGCCCGCAGCCGGGGCGACAACGCTGCGGATCGGCTTGCAGGAAGACCCCGACGCGCTCGATCCGGCACAAGGTGTCAGCTTTGTCGGCCGCGAGGTTTTCGCCGCGCTGTGCGACAAGCTCGTCGATGTCGATCGCGAGATGAAGCTGCAACCGCAACTGGCGACCGAATGGTCGTGGAGCCCGGACGCGAAGGCGCTGACCCTCAAGCTGCGCGGGAGCGTCAAGTTTCACGACGGCACCGCGCTCGACGGCGCCGCGGTGAAGACCAATATCGACCGCTACCGCGGTGCACCGGAATCCAAGCGTAAGAGCGAATTGAAGGCGGTGACGAATGTCGTCGCGGTCGATCCGCAGACGGTGCGGATCGAGCTGACCGAGCCCTACGCGCCGCTGCTGGCGGTGCTCGCCGACCGCTCGGGGATGATCATGTCACCGGCGGCACTGGCGAAACTGGGTGACAAGATCGGCACCGCCCCGGTCTGCTCCGGTCCCTACAAATTCGCCGAACGGGTGGCGCAGGAGAAAATCGTCGTCGAGCGCTTTCCCGACTACTGGAACAAGGACGCGATCGGCATTGACCGCATCGACTATGTGCCGGTGCCGGATGCGACGGTGCGGCTCGCCAATCTGCAATCGGGCCGCTTCGACATCATCGAGCGGATGGCCGCCACCGATGTGAAGGCGGTGGCCGCCGACCCGAAATTGCAGGTCATCGAGAACACCGCGCTCGCCTACAATCTGATGTCGATCAACACCGGTAACGGCGCCGCCGCCGACAACCCGCTCGGCAAAGACGAGCGGGTGCGCGAAGCGTTCGAGCTGGCGATCGACCGCAAGGTGCTGAACGACGTCGTGTTCGAGGGCCGCTTCGTGCCGTCGAACCAGCCGGAAGCGCCGGGTTCGCGCTATTGGGACGCCGATCATCCGGCGCCGGGGCGCGATGTCGCCAAGGCCAAGGCGCTGCTCGCCGAGGCCGGCGTGCCGCATCCGTCCTTCACCTTGACCGCGCCGAACAACACCACCGATTTGCAGGTGGCGCAGACGATGCAATCGATGGCCGCCGAGGCGGGTTTCGACATGCGCATCCAGGCAACCGAAGCGATGACGATGGTGCAGAACACCTCGAGCGGCAATTACCAGGCAGCGCTGGCGATCTGGAGCGGCCGGCCCGACCCCGACGGCAACATCAGCTATTGGATCGCCTGCGACGGCTTTCTCAACTGGGGCAAATACTGCAAGGCCGAACTCGACAAGGCGCTCGCGGCGGGGCGCGGCACGGTCGACCCCGGCGCCCGCGCGAAATTCTATCGCGAGGCCGCCGATATCTATCTCGCCGACCGGCCGGTGATGTTCCTCTACCACTACAAATGGCTGTGGGGTGTCAGCCGGAAAGTGCAGGGCTTCACCCCCAATCCGGACGGCATCATCCGCCCACAAGGCATCAAGATGGCGCAGTGACAGCGCGGCATCTCGAACCGGGTGGCGGTACGAAAGCTACTGCCCGAACGTTCGCGTCAGATGACGTGGAACAGCCACAAGACAATGACCAGCGAGAGCGGCACGCCCAAAAGCCAGAGTAAGATCGGCATCGTTCTTCCTGTGTGTTCAGATCAGATAGAGGCCAAACGTAATCGCCGATTGCCCGGTTCCGGTTGGAATCGGAAGCGCTGTGATGCAGTCGCGAGCGGCCATGCGGATTGCATCGAACGCGTACCGCCCAAGTGGGGTGCGACATGATCCTGACTCCGATCCCGCGCGGCCGCCTTGAGGAGGCGCTGGACCGGTTCGCGGCGCAGCTGACCGCGCCCGATGCAATCGTCGCCTTCGCGCACATCCGCCGGACATCGCCGGATCGGGCCGCCGGCGCCACCGCCGAGCGGCATAGGCAAGAGGCGCTGGCCTTTGCCCGCAATGCGGGGATGGCGCTTCACCCCGAAGGCACGGTGTGCCGCTTCAATTGGGACGGCGCGGCGCTCAATCCCGCGACCGAGGCGTATGTGATCCTGCACGAGGTCGCGCATTTCATGCTCGCGCCGCCGGAACGCCGCCGCCTGATCGATTTCGGTGTCGGCGCCGGGCCGGATACGACCGACCGCGCCGCGGCAGAGGCGGCGGCGGTGGTCGACATCGCGGAGCGAGAGCAGGACGAGGCCGAGGCGTCGCTACTCGGGATTCTGTGGGAAGCGACACTCGGGCAACCGGCGCTCGCCTCGTTTCTCGACCAGAATTGGCTCGAAGGGCTGGAGCGTTCGGCCGCCACCCATTTTTCTGTCGTGATCCGCCGCTTGCGGGGACGCGGTCTTCTTGCCGCCACCGCTGCGCCGCTGGAGCTCTTCCTGTAGTGCGCCGGAACGGCCGAGTCGCGCTCAATGTTCGGCCGGTATGCCCCGGGACCGCCGCGATAGATCGCAGTCTCGACCCACCGCATCGCAGATCCTGAAGCGGGTATGGGACGAGCAAAATCGCGACCACGTGTCGATGATGGCGGCCGGTGTAGCCTTCTATTCGCTGCTGGCGATGTTTCCTGGGATATCGGCCGCCATTTCGCTTTACGGGCTGTTCGCCGACCGCGCCGATGTCGAGCATCACCTGCAGGCCCTTGCCGGCATTTTGCCGGGCGAAGCGTTGCAGCTGATCTCAGATCAGGTGCACGAGCTGGTCAGCGCACCGCCGGCCAAGCTCGGTATCGGCCTGCTGCTCAGCCTCGCATTCGGGCTGTGGAGCGCGATGAGCGGCACCAGCATGCTGATGCAGACGCTGACGATCGCCTATGAGGAGGAGGACGACCGGGGCATTCTCGATTTCTATGGCCGGACCTTCGGCCTGACCCTCGGGATGATCGGATTCGGTCTGATCGCGCTGGCGGTGGTCGCCGGCATCCCGACGGTGCTCGGCACTTTGCCCTTCCCGGCGTTCTGGCGCGATGCGGTGTCGTTCAGCCGCTGGCCGATCCTCGCCGGACTGGTGCTGGTCAGTCTTGGATTGCTGTACCGGCTGGCGCCGTATCGGCGTCGGCCGCGATGGGAATGGCTGGCGCCAGGTACCGTCGCCGCCAGCCTGCTGTGGCTGGTCGTCTGCGCCGGGTTCTCGATTTACGTCGCCCGGTTCGGCTCCTACGACAAGACCTATGGCTCGATCGGCGCCGTCATCGTGCTGCTGATGTGGCTATACCTGAGCGCCTACATCATCCTGATCGGGGCCGAGCTGAATTGCGAAGTCGACCGGGCGGCGCGACAGCAGCGGCACCGGCCGACAAACGCCCGCGACCCCATGCCTGGGCCGGCCGCGCCGGTGTAGCTCCGGAACTTATTCGGCGCGCAGATCGACCGCCGATATCCGGCCCTGCTGGCCCTGTTCGATCTCGTAGCTGATCTTCTGGCCTTCGCGCAGATTGTCCATCCCGGCGCGCTCGACTGCCGAGATATGGACAAAGACATCCTTTGAGCCGTCATCCGGGCCGATAAACCCAAACCCCTTCTGAGAGTTGAACCACTTGACGGTACCGCTCGGCATAGTCTCGCTTCCTTCCGCAGAGTAGCCGGCCGTTTGCCGGCGCGACCGGTTTCGGGGCTGGCACCGCTGGAACGGCAAAATCGCCGGCAGAGGCCGGACGAACCGGCATCGAAACACGATCAGCCGCTCAGATGGCGAAACCTCGGCGCACTGTCAATGGTAGCTATACGGCGCAAATAGACTGGCATTGCTTGACGCCGGCGGATGTCCCGGCCCAGAACTAGCCCGGCGATCGCGCAGCTCCGCGGAGAAGTCTCTATGGCCGATATCAGCATCCTCGCGACCGATCTGCGCTTTCCGGAGGGGCCGGTTTGGATGGCCGACGGGTCGGTCATCCTCGGCGAGATCGCCGGCGGCCGGGTCACGCGGGTAGCGGCGGACGGCAGCAAATCCGAAATCGGCAAAGCCGGCGGCGGCCCGAACGGCTGTGCCACCGGTCCGGACGGCGCGCTCTATGTCTGCAACAATGGCGGCGCGGTCTATGAGACCATCCCGAGCTTTCTCTCGACCGGCCCGGCGCCCGATTACAAGGGCGGCTCGATCCAGCGGATCGACCTGAAGACCGGCGAGACCCGCACGCTCTACAGCGAAGTGAACGGCCACAAACTGTCGGCGCCGAACGACATCGTGTTCGACCGGCAGGGCGGCTTCTACTTCACCGATCTCGGCAAGCGCTACAAGCACCACCGCGACAATGGCGGGCTTTATTACGCGCTGCCGGACGGCTCCAGCATCACCGAGCTGGTCTATCCGATCGTCACGCCGAACGGGGTGGGTCTCTCGCCGGACGAAAAGACGGTGTATGTCGCCGACACCGAGACCTCACGGGTCTACGCCTGGGACATCGTCTCGCCCGGCAAGCTCAAGCACGAACCGTTCCCCGCGCCCTATGGCGGGCGCTGCGTCTGCGGTCTGCCGGGGTTTCAGCGGTTCGACAGCCTCGCGATCGAGGCGTCCGGCAATATCTGCGTCGCGACGCTGGTGACCGGATTCATCACCGTGATCTCGCCGGGCGGAGAGGTCGTCCGTCAGGTCAAGATGCCGGATGTGTACCCGACCAATATCTGCTTCGGCGGCCCCGATCTGCGCACGGCCTATATCACCCTCTCCGCCTCCGGCCGGCTGGCGGCGATGCCATGGCCGGAGCCGGGATTGCGGCTCAACTTCATGGCGTGAAGGCACGCAGAGAGGCGCGATGGATATACCGGCCGAGGCGGTTCGCCTGCGCATCCATATCGGCTCGAACGACACTTATGCGGGCCGGCCGCTCATCGACGCCATTCTGGACCAGGCGCGGGAGAGCGGTCTTGCCGGCGCCACCGCGCTTCGGGGCATCGCCGGGTTCGGCGCATCGAGCCACGTCCACCGCATCGACCTGGTCCTGTCGCACGATCTGCCGATCGTGATCGAGATCGTCGATGCGCAAGACCGCATCGATGCATTCGTGCCTATGATACAGGCGATGATCGGGAACGGGCTGGTTACGATCGAGCCGGTGCGGATCCTGCGGTACGGAGCAACGACGGACGGGCAGGCATCCTCATGTTGATCGAAATCATCTGCACTGGCGACGAGGTCCTGACCGGCAAGATCGTCAATTCCAACTTCAGCTATATCGCGCAGAAGCTTGAGGATGTTGGGCTTTCGGTGCGCTGGGGCACGACGGTCGGCGACGACCGCGACACGCTGCTGGCCGCGTTCCTGCATGCCGGCGAACGCGCCGACGCGGTGATCGTCAATGGCGGGCTGGGTCCGACTGTCGACGATCTGTCGCAAGAGGTCGCGGCCAAGGCCGCCGGCGTCGAGCTGGTGTTGAACCAGGAGTGGCTGACGACCATGGAGGCATTTTTCCAGCGCCGCAGCCGAGTCATGTCGCCGAACAACAAGAAGCAGGCGATGCTGCCCTCGACCGCCGAAATCCTCGACAACCCGATCGGCACCGCCTGCGGCTTTGCGCTAGATATCGGTAAGGCGCGGTTCTTTTTCACCCCCGGAGTGCCGCGCGAGCTGCGCCGCATGCTGGAGGAACAGATCGTCCCGCGCCTCCTCGCCCGCGGCGGCACGCAGACCGCGATCCGGCTGAAGCGCTTTCATTCCTATGGGCTCGGCGAGTCGCATGTCGATGCGATGCTGCAGGGGGTCGAGGAGCTGGTGCCGGACGGCAGCGCCAAACTCGGTTTCCGCGCCCATTACCCGCAGATCGAGACCAAGGTGACGGTGCGCGGCGCCGACGAGGCCGATATCGAGCGCAAGCTCGCCCCGGTCATCGAGGAAATCCGCAACCGGCTCGGCAACTTTATCATGGCCGAGGACGACGACACCCTCGAGGGCATGATCCTGAAGGAGTTGCAGCGTCAGCAAGGGACGCTGGCCATCGTCGAGATGTTCACCAGCGGCCAGATCGCGACGCGCATCGCGCCGCTGCCCGGCGCTGAAACCGTGTTCAAGCGCGGCACTGTCGCCCGCGATATCGGCGACATCTACCCGGCGCTTGGCATGGATGCGCCGGAAGAGATCACGCGGGAGACCGCCGAGCGGATCGCGCATGTCGCGCGCCGCGACGCCAATACGACGCACGCGCTCGCCGTGTTGATCGATCTTGATACCGGCCCCGACCGTATCGATTTCGGCGGCAGCATCTGCATCGCGATCGCCACCGCCGACGAGGTGCAGTCGCGCCGCTCGCGCATTCTCGGCGGCCGCGAATGGGTGCGGCTCGGCGCCGTCGAGCTCGGCCTCGACTGCCTGCGCCGCTATCTCTACGGGCTGCCGGTCACCGAGCGCATCGATTTCGAGCGGAATTGATGCCCGACCGGCCATCGCGCCGCAAGGAATTGCGCCTCGTCCACAGCTCCGATCTGCATGTCGATGATGAGCGCATCGCCGGCTTGCATGGTGGCGACGGCACCGGCGGCTTGCGCGCCGTGCTGGCGACGGCGCGCGCGCTCGGCGCGGACATCGTGCTGCTCGCCGGCGACACCTTCGACAACCACATGGTCCGGCCCGCGACGATCGACCGGGCCGGCCGCCTCCTCACCGAAGCTGATCTCCCGGTGGTGCTGCTGCCCGGCAACCACGATCCCTTGACCGCGGACTCGGTCTACCGCCGAGGCGGGTTCGACCGGATCGACGGTCTGCGTATCCTCGGATTGACCGACGACGAGATCGCCGATTTCCCGGAATACGAGCTCGAAATCTGCGGCCGGGCGCACCGCGACTACATCGACATGGCGCCGCTCGGCGAGCCGCGCCCTCGCCGGGTGCGGCGGCACATCGTCATGGCGCACGGGCATTACGAACCGCCCGAGACCTGGCACAACCCGCTGCGCCCGTCCTGGCTGATCAGCGACGCGATGATCGCCGCGACCGAAGCTGATTATGTCGCGCTCGGTCATTGGGACCGCGCCGCCCAGGTCGGCGACGGTTCGGTGCCGGCCTATTACTCCGGCTCGCCCGATTATGTCGGAACCGTCAACCTCATACGCCTGACGGCAAACGGCGATGTCACCGTGACGCGCGAATTGCTGCTCACAAACCCGTAGGGCGGGTGAGCGGAGCGTAACCCGCCATATCTTACCGGTTTCGGACGATCACGCTTCGCTAATCAGCCTAAGAGCTTTTCGGAGACGCTATGCCCGAGACCATTCGTGCGATCGTCGTCGACAATGATGCGCCGGGCAGGCTGGCGATCAAGCCGGTCGAATTGCGCGACCCCGACCGTGACGAGGTCACAGTGCGGGTCACCGCGATCTCGCTGAACCGCGGCGAGACCCGGCGCGCGCTGCAGGTCGCCGAGCCGGGCTGGCGGCCCGGCTGGGATTTCGCCGGTGTGGTCGAGACCGCGGCGGCCGACGGCAGCGCCCCGAAACCCGGCAGCCGGGTCGTCGGCATCCTGCCGTCCGGCGCCTGGGCCGAGCGGGTCAACTGCCGCAGCCATGCGGTCGCGGTGTTGCCGGATATCGTCACTGACGGCGAGGCCGCGACCCTGCCGGTCGCCGGCCTTACCGCCTGGCATGCGCTGCGCCAGGGCGGGATGTTGCTGGGCCGCAAGGTTCTGGTCGACGGCGCCTCGGGCGGGGTTGGGCATTTAGCGTGTCAGCTGGCGAATGCGGCTGGCGCGCTGGTCTGGGGGCACGTACGGCGGCCGGAACACGAGAGGGCTGTTGCCGATTGGTGCGACGGCCGCGTCGCGGTCGGCCCCGACCTGATGGCCGCTGCGCCGCACGGGCCCTACTGGTTGATCCTCGACTCGGTCGGCGGATCGGCGCTCGCCGCGGCGCTCCGTATGCTGCAGCCGAACGGCACCTGCGTCACCTTCGGCGTCAGCGAGGCGAGCGCCGCGACGATCGAGAGCCGGGCGTTTTTCGGCACCGGCGGTGCGCGGCTCTACGGGCTGACGCTATTCCATGAATTGATGAGCGTCGAGCGCGCCGGCATCGGGCTCGGCCTCCTCGCCGAGCTGATCGCGGCCAAAAAGCTGCGGCCGCAAATCGCAGTCGAGGCGCCCTGGACCGAGATCGGCGACATCGCCCGCCGGCTGATCGAACGCGACTTCACCGGCAAGGCGGTGCTGCACATCCGTTGATCGACCACGAAGGCACGAAGCCACAAAGAGCTCCGCGTCTTCATGGTGACAAACCCTACGCTGCCGGTGACAGAACGTGGATTTCGCGGTTGGCGAGCAGATCGCGGGTCTTTGCGCCATAGGCCGCCATATGCGGCGATGCGGCGTGCGCCTTCAGATGATCGAGGCTTTCCCACTTCTCGATCACGACAAAGGTATCGGCTCCGTATTTCGCGCCGGGGCCGCCCTCGGCATCGGTCGCGGGGCCGTATTCTATGCAGCCAGCTTCTGCATGCACGGCCGGCATATTGGCGCGGAACGCCGCCAGCACCTCGTCGCGTTTGCCGGGCTTCGCCGTGATGATGGCGATTACATGGATCATGGCGCCGTACTCCCCTCTTCCGATCAATGCCGCGAACGGCAATCAATACAGGATAAGGAAATCGGCTCCTAGCCTGCTCGGCCGGCTAGCCGGCGCGGGCCATCACGAGGGAATCGGCCTTCGCATTGAGCGTGCCGATCAGCCCGTTGATGCCCTGGCTGCGCAGGATCGTGGCGAATTCGGCGCGACGCGTCGCCAATTCGCTGATCGTGCCGTTCAGATAGACATCGGCGATCTGCCAACCGCCGCCGCTCTGCCGCACCAGGTAATTGATCTGCACCGGCTCCCCGTTCGATTTGACAATGCGGGTGGTGATGATCGTACCGGCCGCGTTCGGCTGCTCGCCGATGACCTGCAGCTGCTCGCCGGAATAATTGTCGAACCGCTCGGCGTAGATTGCCGCGATGTAGCGGGTGAAGGCCTGCGCCACCTGCTGCTGCTGTGCCGGCGCGAGGCTCGCCCATTCCGGCCCAACAGCCAGGCGCGCCATGTACGGCACGTCGAAGACGCGCTGAACCACCGGCTCGATCTGAGCGTAGCGTCCGCGGGCACCGAGCGACGGCCCGTTGCGCATCGAATTCATCAGAGTGGCATAGAGGGTGCGGACCGCATCGCCGCCGCTCACCCCGATCGGCACCGCGCGCGCCGATCCGATAAGCAAGCCGAGACACAGCACGGCGGTCGAAAGAGCGAGGACTGTCAGGCGGATTGGGTTCGAGCGTTTCATGGCCGGCCCCGTTGCTGATGAAGAAGGTTCGTTCGAAACGGTGTTGTCGCACCGCCTACTTGTTCTACTTGTTGGTCCGTTGAAGGCGTTCAAGCACATGGCTGGGCTGCGGACGGTTTGCCGCAGCGTTCTATTGTAGCTTCTATCCCGAATGCCCATGCCCCCGAGCCTGTCTGCGCAACCGGCGGTGAAGCGGCGCGCATTTCGTTAACGCAAACGCCACACTCGCGGCGAAGTCGCCGCGGGATCGCACAGGTTGAACAGGCAGTTTTCAGAAAACCACTTCTGCCGGGCTTTCGTTGCCGGCATCCCTGTACCCTGCATTGTGCCCCCGGCAGCCGGCCCGCGCCATTACCCCTGCGGTGCATACGCGCAAAGAAAACGCCCCCGGGGCTACCGGGGGCGTTTCGATCAGACAGGCAGCCGGCTGTTACGCCGCCTGCTTCTGCTCCGTGACCTGCGGCTGCTTCTGCTCGATCACCTGCGGCTGCGGTGCGGCCTCGCCGATCTTGATCGTGCGGGGTTTCGCCGCCTCGGGGATCTCGCGCACCAGGTCGACATGGAGCAAGCCGTTATTAAGGCTCGCGCCGGTCACCTTGATGTGGTCCGCCAGGCTGAAGCGCCGCTCGAAGGCGCGCCGGGCAATACCGCGGTGCAGATACCGATTGGCCTCGTCCTCGCCCTGCGCCTTGCCGGAGATCACCAGGGTGTTCTCCTGCACGGTGATGTCGAGCTCATCGCGCGAGAAGCCGGCCACCGCCATCGTCAGACGGTAGGCATCGTCGCCGGTCTTTTCGATGTTGTAGGGCGGGTAGGACAGCGCGGTGCTGTCGACGCGAGTCGCCGTATCGACCAGCCGAGCCAGGCGATCGAAGCCGATCGTCGAACGGAACAACGGAGAGAAATCGAAACGATCCATGACCATATCCTCCTTTGAGCAACATGGGTCGCGGCACCCTCCCGAGGGCAGGTATGCCGTATGTCTGCACGATCCCCGGATGGGCGATCGCACAACCCAAATTTAGGGGTTTCCTCCCTGATTTCAAGAGGGTATGGCGACGGCCAACCGCGGCGCCCGAGGGTCAAACGAGCTGGGTTTTGACGCCCAGGGCCGTGCCCGCCTCGGCAAGCCTCCGGTCGAGAGTGCACAGCGTCTCGCCATGGCCGGAACAGATTGCGAGGTGGAGCGCGTCAGGCGCCCGCAGCGCGAGCGTGGATCGCTCCACCAAGCTCGCAGCAGCGTGAAAATGCGCGTTCGTGATGGGTCGAACCGTGAGTGTGTCCGCCACCAGCTCCGCGAATGTCGCGAGGGCGGCTGCCCGTTCATCGGCGGTAAGCTGCCGCGTACGCTGCTTCAACCTCAGCGCCGAGGAGAATTCGGCGATTACCCAAGGGCTGATCGACAGTTCGCCTTCGCCGCAGCTATCGAGCCAAGCCTGGACGCGACCTGTTGAGCTCTCATTGGTTAGCATCGCGACGAGCAACGCGGTATCGAGGTAGAAGCTCAATAGCGGTAATCATCACGCATCCGCCGGACGAAGTCGCCGGCGCTCTCCTCCTGGTATGTCATCTTCTCGGTGAGGGCGCGTAGCTTCGCTACGTCGATTGGCTTCCGCAGTCGCCGCTCTGGCACCAGCCGGGCTACCGGTTTGCCGCGGCGGGTGATGCAGATTTCTTCGCCTTGCGCGGCGCGTTCGACCAGCTCGCTCAGGCGGGCCTTGGCGTCGGCGAGACTGATGCTGTCCATTGCACCACCTGACCAATTAGTTGGTCAGAACATAGGGGCACCGCCTCCCACCGCCAAGGCTGATGCCGAAGCCTATTTCCGCTCGACCAATTCGATCCGGTACCCGTCGGGGTCTTCGATGAAGGCGATGACCGACCCGCCATGCGCCATCGGGCCGGCCGGCCGCGGGACCTTGACCCCGGCGGCGGCGAGCGTCTCGCAGGTCTTGTAGACGTCCGGGACGCCGACCGCGAGGTGACCGAAGGCGCTGCCCAGCGCATAGGGCTCCTTTTGGTCCCAATTGTGGGTCAGCTCGATGACGGTGCTGTCCGTTTCGTCGCCATAGCCGACAAAGGCGAGGGTGAATTTACCGGTCGGATAGTCCCGCTTGCGCAGCACCTTCATGCCGAGAAGCCTGGTGTAGAAATCGAGTGATTTGTCGAGGTCCATAACCCGCAGCATCGTGTGCAGGAAGCGGGCCTTGCCGGGTTCGACGGCAGCGCCCGGCGCGGTGTCGGTGATGCTCATGGCGGGGGTCCTCCGTTTGCTGGGGCAATGTCCTCGCCGCCAGCCCGTGCAGCGGCGATGACGGCGAGTATCCGATCGGCTGCTCGGAGGCTCGGCGAAGCGCCGTCGGCCCCAAGCCGCCGCATCGCCTCATCATAGCCTGCGCGGTGCGCCGCGCGAACCGCTTCGTCCCGGACCAGTTCGGTCAATGCAGCGGCCAGTTTTTCCGCGGTGCAATCGGCGCGAAGAAACTCGCCGACCAGGACGCGTCCGAGGATCAGGTTCACCAGATTGACCTGGCGGACCTTGAGCACCCGGTCGAGCAGCATTTCGGTCAAGGGGTTGAGCCGATAGGCGACCGCCATCGGCAGGCCGGCCATCGCCAATTCGAGCGCAACCGTACCCGAGGCGGCAAGCGCCGCCCGGCTGGCGGCAAAGGCATCGTATTTTTCCTGGATACCGCGGAGGACCACCGGGTGTCCTGGCCAGGCTGGCACGGCCTCGGTGATCGCAGCTGCGACATTTTCCACGGTCGGCACGGCGACTCGGAACGGCCCGACAGCGGCTTCGAGCCGGCGCAACGTCTCGCCGAAGATTGGCAGCAGCCGCTTCACCTCGCCGCCGCGGCTGCCCGGCAGGACCGTAATCACAGTATCGTCGGGACCGATCCCGTGCGCCTCGCGAAACCGGGCCGCATCGCCGCGATCGGCGCCACTGTCGAGCACCGGGTGCCCGACATAGCTGCAGGCGAGCCCGACCCGCTCGAAATAGAGCGGCTCGAACGGCAGCAGGGTCAGCAGATGATCGTACCAGCGCGCCATGCGGCGCGCCCGCCCGGACCGCCAAGCCCAGACCATCGGGGCAACGTAATGGATCAGCGGCAGCCGCTCACCCCGGCGACGCAAGCCGTGCGCAACCCGCCAGCTGAACCCGGAACTGTCGATCGTGACCACCGCATCCGGCCGCTGTCGGCGGATTTCGGCCACAGTCTCGCGCACCCGCCGCAGGATCAGTGGGGCCCGCGGCAAGACCTCGGCGACGCCGGCAACAGCCAGATCGCCGAGCGGCACCAGGCTTTGTATTCCCTGCGCCTGCATCTGCTCGCCGCCGATCCCGGCGACGCGCAGCCCCGGCCCGGCTCGTTGCCGCAAGGCCGCGATCAGCGGCCCGCCAAGCGCATCGCCCGAAGGCTCGCCGGCGATAATGAAGATGAACGGCGCGGCCGCGGCCGCGTCGCTCATCGGGTCCGGATCCCGACAACGAAAATGGCGGCTTGGTCGGCGGCGCGGATCAGCGCGTCGCGATCGAGCACCAGGGTCGCGCCCGCCTCGGCGGCGATGCCGCGAAGCCCGCTTGCGGCGGCGAGAGTAACGGTTTGCGGCCCAATCGTCGGACGATCGGCGCGGCTCTCCTGGCCGGGCTTGGCGATTTTGACGAGGACACCGCCGGCACCCTCGCGGCGCAGATCGGCGCAGCGCCGCAGCAATGCATCGGTGCCGTCAATCGCTTCGACCCCGAGCACCAGCCCTTGCTGCACGACCACCGCCTGCCCGACATCGAGCGCACCGAGTGAGCGCGCGACCGCCAGACCGCGGGCAATATCGGCCTCGGCATCCGCATCGGGGGTGACGCAGCCAAGCCGCCCCTCTGGCAGCTCGGCCGAGGGCAGCAGCTGGTCGGCGCCGACGACGCGAAAACCTTCGCGTTCCAACTCCCTGACGATCGCCGACAGGAGCCCGTTATCGCCGAGCGCCCGGTACCCGACCCGGGCAAAAAATTTTGCCGCGCGCCAATCGGGACGCAGCGAGCTCAAGGAAGGCCGGCGCACGCCCCCGGCCAGCACCAGCTCGGTCACGTCGTTGGCGCGCAGCACATCGAGGCCGGAAGCAGCGGCGCCAATCCGGCACCAGGCATGCGGCACGTCGGCCAGTAGGTCCGGCTCGGCTTCCCCCTCGAGGCCAAGGACAAACACCTCGCGACCCGCGCCCCGGCAACTCTCGATCAGCCGGCGCGGCAACGCGCCGCTGCCGGCGACGATGCCGAGCTTACCCGCCATTCGCCCCCTTCGGCTGGCAGATCGCCCGGCTTGAATCGGCGCGAATGAATTCGAGGATATCGGCGACCGGCCCGATCCCGCCGAAACGACCGGCCATCTGGTTGATGCGATCGTTCAAAGTGCCGTCGGCAGCAAACAAGCATTGGTAGGCGCTGCGCAGGCCCTGGATGTCGTCGCGGCTGAAGCCGCTGCGCTGCATCCCAATGATATTGAGCCCGGTCAGGCGGGCCCGATCACCCATGACCTGACCATATGGGATCACGTCACGCTCCACCCCGGACATCCCGCCAATCATCGCGTAGCGCCCGATCCGGACGAACTGGTGGACGGCCGACAAGCCGCCGAGCACCGCGTGCTCGCCGATCACAACATGCCCCGCCAGCGTCGCGTTGTTCGCCATCACGACGTTGTCGCCGATCTGGCAGTCATGGGCGACATGGACGCCGACCATAAACAGGCCGTTGTCGCCGACCCGGGTAACCATGCCGCCACCCTCGGTGCCCGGGTTCATCGTCACGTGCTCGCGGATCGTGTTGTTGCGGCCGATCACCAGCGATGACGGCTCGCCGCGATATTTCAGGTCCTGCGGTTCGAGACCGATCGAGGCGAACGGGAAGACCCTGGTTCCGTCACCGATCGTGGTCCGCCCATCGACGACGACATGCGCGCGCAGCACGACGCCGGCGCCGAGCCGGACGTCCTCGCCGACCACGCAGTAGGGGCCGATCACGACATCCTCGGCCATGACCGCGCCCGGCGCGACGATCGCGGTGGGGTGGATTTGCGGCATGCGCGCCGGCCTAGTCCAAAATCATCGCGGCGAAGACTGCCTCGGCGGCCAGGTGGCCATCGACCTCTGCCCGCCCCTCGAATTTCCAGACATTGCCGCGGTTGCGCTGCTTGGTGACATGCACGTGTAGGCAGTCGCCGGGCAATACCGGACGGCGGAACCGCGCGCTGTCGACACTCATGAAATAGACGAGCTTGCCCTCGGAGGCCGGCCCCAGGGTGTGAACCACGAGAACGGCCGCCGTCTGCGCCATCGCCTCGATAATCAGCACACCCGGCATGACTGGCCGGGTGGGGAAATGACCCTGGAAATATTGCTCGTTGATCGAGACGTTCTTGATCCCGGTCGCCCGCACATTGGCGATCGCATCGACGACCCGGTCGATCATCAGGAACGGATGGCGATGCGGGATCATCTGCATGATCCGCTGGATATCGAGCTGGACCGCGGCAGCGTCGGCAAAGGCCGGATCGATCATCGCCCGTCCTTCTTTTTCGCGAGACGTTCGACAGTCGCGATCTGCCTCATGAACTGAGTAAACGGGACGGCGGGGTTGCCCATCACAGTCTCGCCCGCCGGAACATCGCGCATCAAGCCCGATTTGGCGCCGATCCGAGCCCCTTTGCCGATGCTCAAATGGCCCGCAAACCCCACCTGGCCTCCAGCCATCACGAAATCGCCGAGCTTGGTACTGCCGGAAACTCCGACCTGGCCGGCAAGAATGCAGCCGCGGCCGAGCGCAACATTGTGCCCGATCTGCACCAGATTATCGATCATCGAGCCAGGGCCGATCACCGTGTCGTGCCCCGACCCGCGATCGATCGTCGTATTTGCGCCGATATCGACATTATCGCCGACAATTACCCGACCGAGTTGCGGCACCTTGACCGGGCCAGCCGGATCGGGAGCGAAACCGAACCCCGCCTGGCCGATGCGCACGCCGGGATGCAATACGACGCGGGACCCGATCAGGCAATGACTGAGCGTTACCTGCGGGCCAATGCGGCAGTCATCGCCAATTTCGACGTTGCGGCCGATAACGGTATGGGCGCCGACGCGGCATCGGGAGCCGACTCGAGCCCCGGCTTCGATGACCGTGTAAGCGCCGATTTCGCAATCCTCGGCGATCTGGGCATCGGGGTCGATGATCGCCGAGGCCGCCCGGCCCGCCACGATCGGCGGCTCCGGGTAAAAGCTCTGCGCCGCGCGAGCGAACGCCTTGTAGGGCTCGGGTGTGACGAGCAGCGCCATGTCCGGTGGCGCGCGCGCCACATCGGCCTCCTGCACGAAGGCCGCGCCGGCACGGGACTGGAGAAAAGCGTCCCGGTACTTGCGGTTGTCAAAGAAGGTCAGATCGTCGGGGCCGGCCGTCTCGAGCGGCGCCACATCCGAAATGAGCCGCTCCGCGTGCTCGTTATCGAGCAGCCGCGCTCCGCTCAACGATGCCAGCTTGGCTAGGGTAAACGGGCCGGCACATGTGAAGAAACGGGGATCAGCCATTTGGCGGATGCCGAGTTCCGGGGCGGAACTCCCCTACTTCTTCTTCTTGCTGGCGGCGGCCGGGGTCGCTGTCGGACCGGGGGCGGCGGCAACGACTGGGGCCACGAACTCGACGGTCAAAGTGGGCAGGTCCTCGTCGAGCTTCTGCAGGACCGAGTCGGTGACATCGAAGCCCTGGTCGTACAACACCAGTTCGCTGCGCTGAAACACCAGATTGGCCTTTCGGTCCTTGGCGATGTCGCTGATGATTTTCAGCATCGATTGCTGGATCTTTTCCAGCGCATCGGCATTGGATTTCTCAAGCGCCTGGCGCTTGCTCTGCACATTGCGGTCAAGCTCGTTGACCTTCTGCTGAAACTCGCGGCCCTTCTGGTTCATCGCTTCCGCCGACAGCGTCGGTTGCTGCCGCTGCAGCGCGTCGCGTTCCTGACGCAGCGTTTCCTCCTGGTGCGAGATGTCTTTGGCGTATTCGTTGCGTTTCTGCTCGATCTGCTGCCGCACCATCTTCGCCGCCTTCGAATTCTGCAGCAGCGATTGCACATCGACGACCAGCACAGTCAGCGTGGTCGGCGCACCCGGCACCGACGGGGCCGCGGGAACCGGCGGCGCTTGCGCCAGCGCGGCGCCGATCCCGGCACACAGCGCGAGCGTAAGGGCCGCCAGAGCCAGTCTGGCGCGTTTCAACAGCATCAGAACCTCGTACCAAAGCTGATATGGAAAAATTGAGTCTTGTCGAACGATTCCTTTTTAATCGGCAGCGCCAAATCGAGAAGGATCGGTCCCACCGGCGATTTCCACGAGACGCCGACGCCGGCACTCGCGCGGAGCGCTGTACTGTCCACGACTAGCGGCTGGTTACCACCCGTCGTCGCCAATTGCGCCGCCGTCAGAACCAGGTTCTTCTGATCGTTGCTCCACAGGCTGCCGACATCGGTGAAGACTCGGCCGGTAATGCCCAATTCCTTCGGCAGGCCGAGCGGCACCGAGAGCGCCAACGAAGCGACGTAGTATTTGTTGCCGCCGAGAGCGTCCCCGGTGGTGACATCGCGCGGGCCGATGCCGGCCGACTCGAAACCGCGCAGATTGTCACCGCCGACAAAGAACCGGTCCTGCAGCAGAACCTTCTGCCCGCCGTAGCCGAAGATATCACCGGCCTCGCCGGTCAGGCTCAGCACCCACTCCGGCGCTACCGAATAGTAGTACCCGCCATTGACTTTGTTTCGCAGGTATTTCACGCCGAAACCGGCACCGGCAAAATCGTTGCCGATCGATGCGTAATAGCCGCTGGTCGGTTCGAGCCGGCTGTCACGCTTGTCGTAAAGCAGAACCTGCCCGATCGCGGACGTCACATGGGTGCCCTGCTGCAATGCGATGAACAGCGAGGAGTTGCTTTGGACATCGGTGATCTTGTCGGATCGAACCGTGTATTTCCAGGTTTGACGCAGCGAATCCGTTAACTGATATCCGGCTCGCAACGCCCCGCCATATGAAAACTGCTGATAGGGCGGTGACGCACCGGTGAAGAAATTGGCCGCGGGGCTGGTCTTGACCTCGAACAGGTCAAACCCCGCCGCGATGTTCTTGTCGAGGAAATAGGGCTCGGTGAAGCTGAGATCGACCTGTTGCGAACGGAAGGACAGCACGGTGCCGATCCGTATGTCCTGTCCGCGTCCGAGAAAGTTGCGCTCGCGAACACTGGTGTCGATCAGCGGCCCATCGGTGGTCGAAAAACCCAACCCGAACGACAGTTCGCCGGTCGACTGCTCTTCGACCTCGACCGTGATCACCGTCCGGTCAGGGGCCGAACCGGCAGCGTTCTTGACCTCGACTTTTTTGAAGAAGCCGAGATTCTTGATGCGCTCCTTCGACCGTTCCATCCGGCTGGTGTTGAAGGCATCGCCCTCGACCAGGCGGAACTCGCGCCGGATCACCCTGTCGAGCGTGCGGATGTTGCCGTTGATATCGATCCGCTCGACATAGACCTGCGGACCCTCATGAACATCGAAAATCACATCGAGGGTGTGCTGATCCTTGTTGCGGGTGATCTGCGGCTTCACCTCGACGAAAGCGTAGCCGCGATTGCCGAGCGCGTCGGTCAAGGTGGCAATCGATTTCTCGACCGCGTCGGCATCGTACCAGTCGCCGCTCTGCACCTTCAGCAGGGGCAGTACCGCGTCCGGCGGCAGATCTTTCAGATGGATGTTGACGTCGATCTTACCGAACCGGTAGCGCTCGCCCTCCTCGATCGTGAATGTCACGACGAAACCGTCACGGTCGGGCGTCAGCTCCGCCACCGATGAGATCACCCGAAAATCGGCATAACCCTCGGTGAGATAGAACTTGCGCAGCAACTCACGGTCATAGGTCAACCGGTCCGGATCGTAAGTGTCGGCTGTCGACAGAAACCGATACCAGCGGCTTTCCTTGGTATCGGTCACACCCCGCAGCGAGCTGTCGGAGAATTCGCGATTGCCGACAAAATTGATGCTGCGCACCCCGGTCGCCGGCCCCTCGTTGATCTCGAAGACGAGGTCGACCCGGTTTTCCGACAGCTGAATGATTTTCGGCTCGACCGTTGCCGCAAAATGACCGCGGCGGCGATACAGGTCCAGGATGCGCTTGACGTCGTTTTGCACCCTGGTCCGCGTGTAAACAACGCGCGGGCGCAGCTGGATCTCGCTGTTGAGATCCTTGTCTGCGAGCTTGCTGTTCCCCTCGAACGCGATGCGGTTGATGATCGGGTTCTCGACCAGCCTGATGACGAGCGTATTGCCCTCGCGCGTCAGCTTGACGTCGGCAAACAGCCCGGTCGCGAACAGCGCCTTCAGCGACTGATCGATGCGGTCCGGGTCCCAGGGATCGCCGGCCTGCACCAGCAGGTAGGAGCGAACCGTCTCAGGCTCGATCCGCTGAATGCCCTCGATCTTGATCGATCCGATCGCGCCGGCGGCCACCGCAGCGCGCTCGGCCGGAGGCTTGCGCTGCGCGACCGCCTCGTGCCAAGGCGTCAGCACGGCGACGGCAGCCAGCCACGCGCATATCCAGATGACCGGTTTTGGATACAACAGCCCCCACCCCCGACGGCCTGCGACAGTACCGCGACAAAGACCTTTTCAGGTCGCGGGCCTACAGATTCCACGATCTCCAGAAATGGACAAGATCGTTCCAGGTGGCGAAGACCATCAGCGTCAGCACCAGCGCCAGACCGATCCGGAAACCGTACTCCTGGGCGCGCTGGCCCAGCGGTTTGCCGCGGATGGCCTCGGCGGCATAGAACAGCAGATGTCCGCCGTCAAGCACCGGTACCGGGAAAAGGTTGATCAGCCCGAGATTGATCGACAGCACCGCCATGAACCATAGCAATGGTACGATGCCGCTCTGGGCAACCTCCCCGGACATTTGCGCGATGCGCAGCGGTCCACCCAATTCGTCGCTGTTGCGGGTGCCGATAATGATCTGCCACACCGCCTGGACGGTCCCGGCGCACATATGCCAGGTCTCTCCGAAGGCCCGCGCAACGGCACTGGCGGGGTCGCGGCGGACATATTCGACGCCGCTGTGCCCGATCCCGAGCAAGCCGATCTGGTGCCGGTCGCCAAAGCGGTCGGTCTGCTCGACCATCCGCGGCGTGACGTGCAGGGTCACCTCTTCGCCGTTGCGCTTGACGACGAGCGTCATCGGTACGCCCGCATTGAGGCGCACCACCTGCTGCACGTCCTCGAACCGCTCGATCGGACGGCCGTCGATCGCCAGGATCACATCGCCGGCCTGCATGCCACCCTGCTCGGCGGCACTGTTGGGCTGAACCTGACCGACCTCGGCCGGCGTGAACGGCTGGCCATAGGTCATGAACAGCAACGACAGCAGGACGATGGCAAAGACGAAATTCGACACCGGCCCGCCGGCGACGATCGCGGCCCGCTGTCCGAGACTCTTGCCATGGAACGAGGCCTCCCGGTCGGCCGGACCGAGGTCGTTCACATTGAACAGCGGCAGGCCCGAACTGGGATCGGCGTCGCCGAACATCTTGACGTAGCCGCCAAGCGGTAATGCGCTGAGTTTCCAGCGGGTTCCGGCGCGATCGTGCCAGCCGAACAGCTCCGGACCGAAGCCGATAGAGAAGACCTCTATCCGTACCCCGTTCCGCCGGGCGATCAGGTAGTGGCCCAACTCATGGACAAAAACCAAAACAGTCAGGACGGTCAGAAACCAGAACGCCACCCATAAAACATGCAGCGGCCCGCCGTTAAAAACTTGTGCCAGATAACTCATGTCCTGCCTGTCGTTTCGCCGACCGGATGGTTGGCGCGCCGCACGGCGAGTCTTGCCGCAGTCTCGCGGGCGAGTCTATCGACTTCGTAGACGTCATCGAGCGAGTCAAGGTCACGGGCGGGTACTGCGGCAAGGGTGCGCTCTACCGTCGCGGCTATATCGAGAAAACCGATCTCGCCGCCGAGAAAGGCGTGCACCGCCGTCTCGTTCGCGGCATTGAGGATCGTTGCGGAGCAGCCGCCCGCCGCCAATGCCTCGCTGGCCAGTCGCAGCGCCGGAAACCGCCTCTCATCCGGCGCCTCGAAAGTCAGCCGCCCGATCTCGGCCAGGTCGAGACGCTTGCAGGGCGCCGCGGTGCGATCGGGCCAGCCCAGCGCATAGGCGATCGGGGTCCGCATGTCGGGCGATCCGAGATGAGCGAGCACCGATCCGTCGCGATAGCTGACCAGCCCGTGGATCACCGATTGTGGATGGACGACGATGTCGATCCGGTCGGGCGCAAGGCGGAACAAATGATGCGCTTCGATCAGTTCGAGCCCCTTGTTCATAAGGGTCGCCGAGTCGACCGATATCTTGGCGCCCATGCGCCAGGTCGGGTGCGCCACCGCCTCTGCCGGGCTCATGTCGCGCATCTCGTCGTAACTGCGCTCGCGGAATGGGCCCCCGCTGCAGGTCAGGGTGATCTTCTCGATCGTATCGATCCGGTCGAAGTCGAAGCATTGCCAGATCGCGTTGTGCTCGCTGTCGACCGGCAGCAATGTCGCGCCGTGCATCGCGATCTCGCGCATGAACAGGGTGCCGGCGGAAACCAGCACCTCCTTGTTGGCGAACGCGACGATGCGACCGCAGCGAACCGCCGCCAGGGTCGGCTCAAGGCCGGCGGCGCCGACAATCCCGGCCATCATCCAGTCGGCCGGGCGCTCGGCCGCTTCGACCAGCGCCTC
>DATARH010000323.1:0-16999 GCA_036264235.1 Allostellaceae bacterium | reverse complement strand
GGTTCAAGTCCCTTCACCCGCACCAGGCTTCTACGGTGCTGCGGACGAGTCGGTCCCGCACAGACCGACTTTCAAAAATAATTGCACGCGGTGTGAAGGCCTTCACAGGGTGGCCCGGTTGTCCCGAGCTAATGTCGGGTCATTGAATGCCACTTTAGAAAACGGCGATGTCCGACGCTCTCAACCTTCGCAAACTTGCTTCGTGGTTTCGTGAGATTGCCGAGCACGCCGGCAATCCGGCGATCTGGGATGCGCGGCTGCGCACAGCCGAGAACCTCGAAGCGGAGGCCGACCTTCTGGAACATCGGCCGCCGACGCGACGCGACGGCAGCCCGGGGTATTAACGACGATGCCGGGGTTCAGCGGACGTATTGCACCCAGGCCGGGCGAATGCGAGCCCGCAGCAGCTTCGCCGCCACCTCCTGGATCTCGTCGGGCCAGTAATCGTCGCCGTTCGGCAACGGGCAACTGGCCCGTCCCAGACCGCGGTGCGAGATCTCGGCCTTGCCCTTATAGGCGCTGAACCACGCGCCGGTCGGGCTGTGGATGACCCGGTCGCCATCTGTGACGAATTCGTCCATGGTCGGCAGTTTGTGGCTCACAGCGTCCCTCCATTCGCAGGGGTCTTCGCTGCGGCGAAACTAGGCCCGGCACGGCGCCGTGAAACGTGACCGGCATCACATTGCGAGGGGTTTTATCTTGCAATTGAGATAAAACGGCTCAGTAGGGCGGCCGCTTTTCCGGTTCCGGCCTGATGCATTGCAGCGAGCCGAGATGGCCGCTGGGTGTCAGCAGCAGGACGTCCGCCGGCGCCGTATAATCGCCCATAAAGCCCTTATAGTCTCGCTCGGCGAAGAGCCGCCAGGTGCCGTAGATGACCTTCGCCGAGGCGGCGCCGTGCCAGGCCTCGGCCACTTCCGGCGTGTCCTTGACGACCGGCAGCGCCGCTCCCGCCAGATTGGCCAGAGTGTAGAGGTGGATCAGGCAGCCGGGGCCGGCGTATTCGTGCTCCGGGTAGTAGTGGCGCGTGCAGCCGCCGGTCGACAACGCGACGCCGGCCACGGCTGCCGCGTGAATGATCGCTCGAAGGTGCATTCCCGCCGTCCGGCTCGCCAATTCCGCGAGCGACGGTAGCAGATCGGCCGCTAGTCGACCATGGCCCGAGGTCGGGTCCTTGGCCTTTCGCCGCTGAAAACAGCTCGATTTTCCGGGCCTTCTTCGGCGCGGTACCCGTCGCAGCCCGGGGCTGGTACAAAGCCGCGAACACGACTCCGACGGGAGGAAGTGGTGGCGGCGCCGAGTGCTTTGCCGAGTGATGTCCCCAGCTATGTCCACGGCGCGAGCGATGTGCCCCTGATCGGCGAGACGATCGGCGTGCATTTCGATCGCATGGTGAAACGCTTCGCCGATCGCGACGCGCTGGTCGTGCGGCATCAGGACGTGCGCTGGAGCTACCGCGAATTGCGCGAGCGGAGCGACGCCTTCGCCGCCGGCCTGCTGGCGCTCGGCCTGAAACGCGGCGATCGGGTCGGCATCTGGTCGCCGAACAACAGCGAATGGGTCCTGGCGCAATTCGCCACCGCCAAGGCCGGGCTGATCCTCGTCAACATCAACCCGGCCTACCGTCTCGCCGAACTCGAATACGCCCTCAATAAATCGGGCTGCGTCGCGCTGATCACCGCGGCGCGGTTCAAGACCAGCGACTATCTCGGCATGCTGCGCGAGCTGATGCCGGAAATGCGGACGGCCGCCCCCGGCCAGATCCGCTCGGCAAAGCTCCCCGACCTACGCCTCGTCGTCACCATCGGTCCGGAGAGCGAGCCGGGCGCGCTGCGCTTCGACGATGTCGCCGGGCATGGCGGCCCAGCCGAGCGCGACCGACTCGCGACCCTCGCAGCCGAATTGCAGTTCGACGACCCGATCAACATCCAGTTCACCAGCGGCACCACGGGATTTCCGAAGGGCGCGACGCTGACCCACCACAACATCCTCAACAACGCGTTCTTTATCGGCGAGGCGATGCGGCTGACCGAGCGCGACCGGCTGTGCATCCCGGTGCCGCTCTATCACTGCTTCGGCATGGTGCTCGGCAATCTCGCCTGCATCACCCATGGAGCGGCGATGGTGTTCCCCGGCGAGGGCTTCGAGCCGCTGGCGACGTTGCAGGCGGTCGAGGCCGAGCGCTGCACCGCGCTGCACGGCGTGCCCACGATGTTCATCGCCGAGATGGACCACCCGGATTTCGCCCGCTTCGACCTCACTTCGCTGCGCACCGGCATCATGGCCGGCAGTCCCTGCCCGATCGAGGTGATGAAGCGCGCCGTCGAGCAGATGAACCTCAAGGAGATCACGATCGCCTATGGCATGACCGAGACGAGCCCCGTGAGCTTCCAGTCCTCGACCGAGGACCCGCTCGAGCGGCGCGTCGCGACGGTCGGCCGCATTCAGCCGCATATCGAGGTGAAGATCGTCGATGCCGAGGGCCGTATCGTGCCGCGCGGCACCCCGGGCGAGCTGCTGACCCGCGGCTATTCGGTGATGCTCGGCTATTGGAACGACCCGGAAAAGACCGCGGAAGCGATCGACGCGGCGCGCTGGATGCAGACCGGCGACCTCGCGACGATCGACGAGGAGGGCTACTGCAACATCGTCGGCCGCATCAAGGACATGGTGATCCGCGGCGGCGAGAACATCTATCCGCGCGAGATCGAGGAGTTCCTCTACCGTCACCCGAAAATCCAGGACGTGCAGGTGATCGGCGTGCCCGACCCGCGCTACGGCGAGGAATTATGCGCCTGGGTGAAATTGCGCGACGGCGAGCGCGCGACACAGGACGACATCCGCAAGTTTTGTGACGGCCAGATCGCGCATTACAAAATCCCGCGCCACATCAAATTCGTCGACGAATTCCCGATGACCGTCACCGGCAAGATCCAGAAATTCGTGATGCGCGAACAGACGATCCGCGAACTCGGCCTGCAAGAACAAAAGACGGCTTGAGAGGGGTGCCCCGGCGGTCACGCCCACTCGAACAGGCGATTCACCGCGAACACACGCGACGGATTCGATTTCGGCTTTGCGCCGAAAGCGGATCTCCGGTACGCCAGAGGCACGAAACCCTGCAACCGTCTTCGTCTCGCGAATTCAAAACCGGTCGTGCGGTCGGACCCTGCGTCTAAGCTTACCCCCCGCGTTGGCCGGGCGCCCCGCGTTCCGCCACCGCTCGCCGCTCCGCATCGAGGTACTGCCAGACCTCAACGTCGCGTCTGTATGCGTCCGCGCGAAATTGCAACCTGCCATCGACGTCCGCGAATGCGGTCTCGTACACCACGAATACCGGCACGGGCTTTGGCAGATCGCGTCGGGTGGTGTCGCCCTTCGCGATCGCTGCATTGATTGCGTCGCTCGATTGCTGCATCAGCAGAGCCGCCAACTCCCGTGGATACTCCACCCTGATGCAGCCGTGACTGATGCGGCGGTTGTCGCGGCTGAACAGACTTTTAGACGGGGTGTCATGCAGGTAAACGTCGAACCGGTTCGTCATCTCGAACAGCAATTGTCCGAGCCCTGAGTTGGGTCCCGCCGGCTGCTGCAGCACGCCGTCCGGCAGGGTGACCAAATTGTGCTGTGCCAGATAATTCGGGTCGCGACCGACCTTCGGCAGGATCTCTTTGGTGGCGATATCCGGCGGGATGGCCCATGGCGGGTTGAACCAGATTGCACCGATTGTGGCCTGCAGCTCCGGACTCTGATTGTGTGTCTCCTCACGTCCGACGATGACCCGCGTGGAGAAAACCGGCCGATCGTCGCGGTACATCACCAGCCGCTGGTCGGCGACATTGACCCAGACCCGGTCCGCCGGCAGCCGCCGCGGCAGCCAGCGTTCGCGTTCGAGATTGACCGCGATCTCGCGCACGCGGCTCGTCGCGGTCTTGCCGCTCCCCGAAACGCCCGAGGGAAGAGCCTGCAAGGCGTGGCGCAGCAGCAGGTAGGTCGGGGTCGTCGGCGCCAACGCCTCGATCGTGGCCGCCGGGTCGCGGCTGCCGATCGCGGTGTCGAGTGCGACCGGGATGTCGACGGGCTCGGGCGCCAAGGTTTCGTCGTCTCTTCGGCGCTCGACCGGCATGGCGCCGCGGGCCAGCGCGTCGGCATAGGACAGGAACGCGTCCGACAGCAGCACTTCCCGCTCCAGCGGCGGCAGTGTCGCTGTCGAGCGCAGCAGATTTGCGTGAAACCGTTCAGGCACGAGCCCCTGTTCGCCGGCGCGCAACACGGCGCGCATCAGGGAATCCGCTTCCGACTGCCGGGTCGTCCATACCGGCGCGAAGCCATGGCGCGCATAGAAGCGCCGCAGTAACCCGGCGTTCAGCCGCTCACCGGCGACGACGAGCTCCGGCGCGCTGTTGATCAGTTGGGCGAGATCGCGATTGGCATCCGCCTCCGCAGGGGCTGGCGGCGCCGATATAAGGGCCGGCCCAGAGTCCCGCCCCGCCGCAAGCCCGGCCGATGCGGCAAGTACACAGGCTGCGGCAAGCGCAATCGCACCACCTGCGAGCCGTCCGACGAATGCCCGAAGACCGTTCGAGCCGCTGCGTGATGGGAACAAGGAAGCCTCACCGAAAGCGTGATGCCGGCACAAATTATTGCAGCCGCCGATAGAAAATGGAGTTACCTTTTCCTAGCTGTCAATCACTCTGCGATTGTGTATCTTGTTTGGTCACTCAACTTAGGAGGAAGACGGATGTCCGTTGCCCAAAAATTGCTGGTTGCCGTCGTCATTCCGGCGGCGCTTCTCGCGGGATGCGCCGCTCCGGCCCCGCCGCCGCCCCCGCAGCCGCAGCCGGTCTACTCTCCGGCTCCGCCGCCGCCGATGCCGGCTCGCGTTCCGGTTGTCCGCGGCTAACCGCGGCGCGGTAAGACTACCCGATCTCGTACCTGACCGCCATTGGCGGGGGACAGGCGAGCGTCAAGGGCGCGGGAGGCTGAGAGCCTCCCGCGCTTTGTCGCTTTTGCTCCGGCGGCGACACAGGTTCCTGATCTGATGCCGGCGCAAGCCACCGGCTGAGCCAGCCGCCTCGCCGCCTCGCTCTTCTCTTCTTGGCGCCTTTTTTATGCTGCCGCTCCGTCATCGGAGCGGTATGATTCGCGTCGTTCTCGCAAAGTGTTCACGCGACGCTTCCGAGTGCCGCCCGGGTGTCCTGGCCGGCGCTCTTTCTTATGCAGCCGAGGCTCCGAAATCTGACGCTTGATGCTTGCGTCGGTCGCCTACGCGGGACGCCCGCTTGACTCCGCCGATCATCGGCGCGTCCGCGCGTGGCTGCTGAGGGACAGGAGCCGCCGCTGGGAAATGGAACCGCCGAACGGGCGTGTCGACGGTGGAGTCGAGAACACCAATCTGAACCACCCTCGTCCTAACCTGAACTTTCCCGCGGACGGGGCCAGCGGGTCACTGCACCCCATGGCAATCTGTAGCACAATATTGCGCTATTTATATTGTTTTTTTACTCATTTTTCCCATATGGTTTCCGCAAACCAAAAAGGGCTGCAATGGACTATTTTCCCGACCGCGACCGCCGCGAGTTGAAGCCCGATGCCGACGATCTGGCCCGAATCGCCGAGCTGCGGGAGGAAGCGGCTGCGGCCGGTCCGGCGCGCCCGGTGCGCGGGCGGCCGTTTGCCAAGGGGCGCTCCGGCAACCCGGCCGGCAAGCGGCCCGGCACCCGCAATAAGGCAACGCTGCTTGCCGAGACGATCCTCTATGAGCAAGCCGGGCCGGTGATGTCGAGCACTGTCGAGACCGCGAAATCCGGCAACGCGCTGGCGCAGAAGGTCTGCGTCGAGCGGTTGCTGGCGCCGCGGCGCGAGCGCTTCCTCGCCTTCGCGCTGCCACCGATCGAGACGCCGGCCGACCTCGCGCCGGCAATGGGGGCGGTCATGGCCGCGCTCGCCGCCGGCGAGATCACCCCGGCGAGGCCGAGCGCATCACCAACATTGCGCTCGGCTGGATGCGCGCCATTGAAATCGGCGACCTTGCGGTGCAATTGCAGGAATTGCGCCTGGGGGCCAAATGAAGCTTTCCGCACGGGACCAGCGGTGGCTGAAATGGCGCCGATACGAGCGCTGGTCCAGGATTTCGCGGAAGGCCGAGCGGCGGCAGGAGCTGCGCGACAGCGTCCGGTTCTGCGTCGACCTCGCCGGCTGGTTGGCCGAGGCCGGCGTCGACCCCGATCAGGTCAAGGCGCTGAGGCGTGGGATCGAGACCTGGGAGGTGCTGCAAGAAATCGGCGACACGCCCGAACTGGCGGAAGCGGATCAACGGCTGCTCGCCCGCAACCCGATGCCGCCCGACGGCCGGCTCGGCCCGGCGCAACAGCGCGACCGGGAGAGCTTTCACCGGCTCGCCCAGAGATATGCCGACGGCCTGGAGCTCGATGTCGCGAACTGCTCGCAGGCGGAGGCCCATGCCTTCTGCGTCGCCCGGCTCTGTCCGGAGGCTTGGGGCCTCACGCCCGGCGTCGGGCCGGCGCAGCCGCCTGAGGGCGCCGAGGCCGCCGCGGCGCCCGTGCCCTTCGCCGCGACAGAACAGGGACAGGACGAGCGTGAAGCCGCTCGCGAGGGCCTACGAAACCTGCACGCAAAATCCCGCTGCATTTCCGCTGCATTTGCAGCGGAAATGCAGCGGCGGCGACTTTACACGTTCTACCGGCGGTTGGCTTGGCCGTTGCCGCGGCCGGCCCGCGCCCGGCGCAGGCGGTCATGCGCCCGCGGCGGTTGTTGCGCCGCGAAACCGCCGCTATCTTACCGCGCCACATTCCTGCGGAGCCGCCCGATGTACGAACAGCTGATTTCCGGCGACAACCACATCGACCTGACCTATTGCCCGACCGATTTGTGGTCGTCGCAGGCGCCGCAGAAATGGAAGAAGCTGGCGCCGCGAGTCGAGGAGCGCAACGACGGGCAGCACTGGTTCGTCGACGACAAGGACCGCGGCATGTGGAACGGGGTCGGCCCCGGTTTCCTGCCCTACACCAAGGGCTCGTTCGACCATATCGACGAGATGCAGGCGCTCGGCTTCGAGTGGAATTCCTACCCCGGCGCCAAGCCGCGGCCGACCACGCCGGAATTGCGCATCGCCGATCTCGACCGCGACGGCCTCGACAAGGAGATCATCTACGGCTGCCTGATGGTCAACGATCTGATCGAGGAGGCCGATCTGCGCATCTGGGTCAATGCCCGCTACAACGATTGGGCCGCCGATTTCGCCAAGCGATCCGACCCGAACCGGGTGTTCCCGCTGGCGATCATCCCCAACACCGACCCGAAGGCCGCCGCCGAAGAAGTGCGGCGCTGCGCCAGGATGGGCCTCAAGGGCGGCGACCTCGCCTTCAAGCGGATGACCCCGCCGCTCTACCACCCGGACTGGTTCGCGCTGTGGGAAGCCTCGGCCGAGTGCAAATTCCCGATCTCGTTCCATTCGACCGGCTTCAAGGCGGTGCGCGCGCCCGACACGCCGGAGATGGAAAAAGAGGTCTTCACCCAATGGCGGCTGGTGCGCTCGACCTTGTTCCAGCTCGACACGATGGAGGTGCTGGCCTCGATCCTCGCCTCCGGCGCCTGCGAGAAATACCCGGACTTCAACTTCGTGCTCGGCGAGAGCGGGGTAACCTGGCTGCCCTATGTGTTCGACCGCTGCGACACCGAGTATCACGACCGGGCGCGCAGCCTCGGCTTCAAGATGAAGCCGTCGGACTATTTCCGTCGCCAGGGCTTTGTCACCTATCAGCAGGATAAGTATCTCGAGCCGATCGTGCCGCTGGTCGGCGAGGATAACATCATCTGGGGCGCCGACTATCCGCATCCGGATTGCATCTGGCCGAACTCGAAGGCGACTCTGGAAAAGAACCTCACCGCGTTTTCCCCGGCGGTGCAGAAAAAGATCACCTACGACAACGTCAAGCGCCTCTACGGGCTGAACTGATTCACGGCAGCCCCGGCGCCTGACCGGGGTCGAGCTGCATGTCGAAGGCGGTCAGCAGGGCCGCCGTCGCGGCGTAGTTCCCCATCAGCGCCACCAGGTCGACGAGATTACGTCGGCCGAACTGGGCGAGCGCGCGGGCAAAGGTCGCCGGCGACACCTTCCGCTCGATGAAGATCTCGCGCCCGAGCTCGATCACGACCGCGTCGGCCGGGTCGAGGCCGGCGGTGCTCCGGCGATGCCGGATCGCTTCGATCACTTCCGGCGGCACGCCCTGGCGCAGCGCCTCCGGCTCGTGCGCCGCCCATTCGAACTGGCTGTCGTGGGCGCGGGCGGTGACGAGGATCGCCAGTTCGCGCACCCGCCCGGACAGCGCCGCCTCGCTGCGCAGATACTGGTTCAGCGTCCGGCTGTGGCGCGACAGAACGGGGCTATGCAGGTGGATGCCGCCCGGCCCGCGCAGGCCGCGCAAGCTGCCACCCTGGGGATCGACAAGCCGGTCGTAGACCGCCTTCCCCTCGGCGTCGAGGTCGTCGCGCTGCGGCAGCGGCAGGCGGCAACCGGATCGCGGATCGACATCCTCCGGATACATTCCCCCTCCTCCGGCTCGGTGCTAGCGCTCGACCCAGGCGATGCGCAGCACGTTCGTCGAGCCCGGCGTGCCGAACGGCACACCGGCGGTGATCACGAGGCGCTGGCCGGCGCTGGCGATCTCCTCGTGTTGCGCCGTCTGCACGGCCCGTTCCACCATGTCGGTGAAGTTCTCGATATCGGCGGCGTGGACGCAATGCGCGCCCCACAAAAGCGCCAGCCGCCGCGCCGTCGCCAGATTGGGGGTCAGCGCCAGGATCGGCACCGCCGGCCGCTCGCGGGCGGCACGCATCGCGGTCGCGCCGGAGCTGGTGAAGGAGACGATCGCGGCGGCGCCGATCGTCGTCGCCACCTGCGAGGCGGCGGCGCTGATCGCGTCGCGATTGGTGTGCTCGGGCTCCATGTGCTCGGCCGCGAGGCTCGTGTAATAAAGCGGGTCCTGCTGCACCCGGTAGGCGATCCGGTCCATCATCGCCACGGCCTCGACCGGGTACTCGCCAACCGCGGTCTCGGCCGACAACATCACCGCATCGGCGCCCTCATAGACGGCGGTCGCGACGTCGGATGCCTCGGCGCGGGTCGGGGTCGGCGCGGTGATCATAGATTCGAGCATCTGCGTCGCGACAATGACCGGCTTGCCGGCAAGTCGGCAGGCATGGATCAGCTGCCGCTGCACAATCGGCACGTCTTCCGCCGGCATCTCGACGCCGAGATCGCCGCGCGCCACCATCAGCGCATCGGTCAATTCGATAATCTCAGAGAGGCGACCGAGCGCTGCCGGCTTTTCGAGTTTGACCAGCAGCCCGGCACGGTTGCCGACGAGTTTGCGGCCGTCGGCGACATCCTCGGGACGCTGGACGAAGGACAGCGCGATCCAGTCGGCGCCGTGGGCTAGAGCGAAGGCGATGTCGGCGCGGTCCTTTTCGGTAACCGCCGAGATCGGCAACACCACGTTCGGGACATTGACGCCCTTGTGGTCGGAAAGTGCCCCGCCGACCAGGGTCTCGGTCTCGGCAAAATCCGCTCCGGCCTTGACAACCCGCAGCCGCACCTTGCCGTCGTCGACCAGCAACTCGGTGCCCGGCCCGATCGCCTCAAAGATTTCCGGATGCGGCAGCGGCGCCCGTTTCTGCGTGCCGTGTTTTGGGTTGAGGTCGAGGCGGAATTTGGCGCCGGCGGCGAGCTCGATCTTGCCGCACTCGAATTCGCCGAGGCGCAATTTCGGCCCCTGCATGTCGGCGAGGATGCCGATCGGCCGGCCGGTCTCCTCCTCGATCGCGCGGATCGCCTCGAACCGGGCGCGGTGATCCTCGTGCCGGCCATGGCTGAAATTGAGGCGGAACACGTCCACGCCGGCGTCGAACAGCGCGCGCAGCCGCTCCGGGCTGGAACTTGCCGGCCCAATCGTCGCGACAATCTTCGCGCTGCGCCGACGCCGCATCACCCACCCCTTCTGCCACGCTCCTCGCCATTGGTCACAAGAATGGCCCGGAAATCGTTGACGTTGGTCAAGGTCGGGCCGGTTGTGACAAGGTCGCCGAGCGCGGCGAAAAACCCGTAGCCATCGTTCCGGGCGAGCGCTTCCTGGACGGCGAATCCGGCCTTCGCGGCGCGGGCAACACTGTCCGGATATATGATCGCACCGGCATTGTCCTCGGTTCCATCAATGCCGTCTGTGTCGCAGGCGATCGCCGCGATGCCGGGTGTGCCATCGAGCGCGGCGGCAAGCGCCAGCAGGAATTCGCTGTTGCGGCCGCCGCGGCCCTGGCCTGATACGGTTACGGTGGTCTCGCCGCCGGAGAGCAATACAGCCGGCAGGGTCACGGCATTGCGCCCAATCCGAAAATGACCCCCGCGCAGTTGCTGCGCAACCGCGGCATGGACCAGCGCGACATCCCGGGCCTCACCCTCGATCCGGTCGCTGAGCACGATCGGCGTCACCCCCTGTGCCTGTGCGGCGTCAGCGGCAGCAGCAAGCGCCTGCTGCGGACTGGCGATCAGCTCGAAGCGGCTGCGGTCGAACGCCGGAGCGCCCGGCTTCGGTGTCTCGTCGGCCGCCGCGGCGAGATGGTCGATCACCGCCGCCGGCTCGCCGATCCGATATTTGGCGAGCACCGCGCGTGCCTCGGCGAACGTCGTCGGGTCAGGCACGGTCGGGCCCGAGGCGATCACCGCCGGGTCGTCGCCCGGAACGTCGGAGATCGCCAAGGTAATGACTTTGGCCGGTGCCGCCGCTGCGGCGAGCCGACCGCCCTTAATGGCCGAGAGATGCTTTCGGACTGTGTTGATCTCGCCGATTGTCGCGCCCGAGCGCAGCAGCGCCCGGGTTACCGCCTGCTTGTCGGCAAGCGTCAGGCCCGGCGCCGGCAGGGACAGCAGCGCCGAGCCGCCGCCCGAAATCAGGCAAACAAGCTGGTCATCCGGTCCAAGGCCGCGGGCGAGGTCGAGGATCCGGCGTGCCGCCGCCTCCCCGGTCACGTCCGGCACCGGGTGGCTCGCCTCGACTACCTCAAGGCGCTCGCACGCCACGGCGTGGCCATGCCGCGTCACAACGAGGCCGGCGAGCGGCCCCGGCCAATTCTGCTCGAAGGCGCGGGCCATCGCGGCAGAGGCCTTGCCGGCGCCAATCACGACGGTGCGGCCGACAACCGGCGGCGGCAGGTGTCGGGCCACTGCATGCGCCGGATCGGCCGCGGCGAGCGCCGCATCGAAGAGGCGGCGCAACAGCGCGCCCGCCGCGACACGATCGCGCGTGGTCACATCGCGATTCCGTCTTGCCATTCTTGCCGCCATTTCATATCGAGCGCGCGGGAAAGGCCAGCGCGAGATTGGAAACTGCGGCGTGCGGACGCCGTTGATCGGCAGCAACGGCCATCCCCGGGTCGAGGAGAACGGTGTTGAGGTTTGTCGGCCGACAAGGGGTTCTCCTTGCCGTTTTGTTGCCATTGTGCTGCGGCGTAGCTCCGATGGCGCGGGCGGAGAGCCAAAAGCCAGCGACCCAAGGCCGGACGCATGCGCCGGTGCCGCCGCCGCGACCACAGACGCCCGAAGCGGCTACTCCTAAGCCGACGCAAGCGCCGGAGGCGGTACAGCCCGGCCGAGAGCATAATTCCCGGCCGTTTGCCGAGGTCTTCGCGCAGCTTGCCGGACGCGTATCAGGGGTCGTCGTCAATATCTCGACGATACGGGCGATCGCCCAGCCGCCGAAACCACCGCAGGAGGCGACGCCGAACTCGCCCGGCGCCTCGCTAGACGATTTCTTCCGCGATTTCTTCGGTGAAAAGGGCAGCCCCGGATCGCCCGGCGGCCCGGGCGCGCCGCCGGTTGCCTCGCTCGGCTCCGGTTTCATCATCGATCCCTCGGGGGTGATCGTGACCAATAATCACGTGATCGCCAATTCCGAGCAGATCACGGTGACGCTGTCGGACGACACCGTGATGCCGGGGCGGGTGATCGGGCGCGACCCGGTCACTGACCTCGCCCTCCTCAAAGTCGAGCCCAAAGCCCCGCTGCCGGCCGCCACCTGGGGTGATTCGAGCAAGACCCGGGTCGGCGATTGGGTCTTGGCGATCGGGAATCCGTTCGGGCTCGGCGGCACCGTGACCTCGGGGATCATCTCGGCGACGGCGCGTGATATTCATTCCGGCCCGTACGACGAATATCTGCAGACGGACGCCTCGATCAACCGCGGCAATTCCGGCGGACCGATGTTCAATCTCGACGGCGAGGTGATCGGCATCAACACCGCAATCTATTCGCCCTCGGGCGGCTCGATCGGCATCGGCTTCGCGATCCCAGCCGCCCTGGCGCAACGGATCACCGAACAATTGAAGGCAACCGGCAAGGTAGAGCGCGGCTGGATCGGAGCGCGTATTCAGCCGGTCACCGACGAGATTGCCGAAAGCATCGGTCTCGACAAGGCGCGCGGCGCGATGGTCGCGTCGATCGATCCCGGCAGCCCGGCCGCCGCGGCAAAGATCTCGCCCGGCGATGTGATCCTCAGCTATGACGGCAAGCCGATCGAGCGTAGCCGCCAATTGCCGCGGCTCGTCGCCGACAGCGTTCCCGAAAAGCCGGTGCGGGTGAGCGTGTGGCGTGACGGCAAAGAATACGAGATCGAGATGAAGGTGGTGGCGCTCGACCCGAACCGCGCCGCGCCGCCAACGCCGGAAACGGAAAAGCCGAAACCACCGCCGAGCGTCGACCTCGCCGGGCTTAAGCTGGCGAAAATTACGCCTGAACTGCGCAAACAGTTCTCGCTGCCCGAGAACGCGCGCGGCGTTGTCATTGTCGACGTGCCGCAGAACGGCCCTGCGGCGAGCCAAGGGCTGCGGCCCGGCGATCTGGTGGTCGCGGTCGGCGACACGCCAGTATCAGCCCCGGGCGAGGCGACGCAACTGGCCGCCGCCGCACGCAAGGCCGGCCACAAGAACCTGCTGCTGCGCGTCGAGCGCGAAGGCAACACCCGTTTCATCGCGCTGCCGATCGAGACCGGCTGAGGTTCCTCCTTTCTTGTTATTCCGCGGCGACCGCGGCCGGAGTCGGGCTGCGGAATTGCGCGAGAAGCCGGGCCTTCTTGGCTGCGAACCGCGCGATATTCGTTTCCTTGACGTGGCCGAAGCCGCGGATGTCGAGCGGCATCGCGGCAAGTTCGACCGCCGCCGCGTAGTTCGTCTCGTCGAGCGCGGCGGCAATCTCATCCAGCAACGCCTCGTATTCGGTGACGAGCCGCCGTTCGCGCCGGCGCTCTTCGGTGTGGCCGAAGATGTCGAACGCCGTGCCTCGCAGGAACCGCAGCTTCGCGAGTGCGCGAAACGCCGTCAGCATCCACGGACCGTAATCGCTCTTTTTCAGGTGCCCGGTTTCGGGATCGCGTTCCGCGAAGAGCGGTGGCGCCAGATGGAAGCGCAATGTGTAGTCGCCCTGGAACTGCTCGCCGACCCGGCGGAGAAAGCCGGTGTCGGTATAGAGGCGGGCTACCTCGTACTCGTCCTTGTAGGCCATCAACTTGAAGAGTGCACGGGTCGCCGCCTCGCTTAGCGCGGTCGTGCCGGGCACCCGCGCGGCTTCGATGTCGCGCAACTGCCGGATGCGATCGGAATACCGCCGCGCATAGGTCGCATTCTGGTACCGCGTCAGGAATTCAACCCGGCGATCAAGCATTTCGTCGAGAGATTCCGTGATGCGCCGGTCCTCGGTTTTTTCTGATAACGGCGCTGCGCGTTCGGTCACCAGCGGGAGATCGACGACCGCGCGCCGGCCCCAGCGGAACGCGGCCCGGTTAAACGCGACCGCAACCGCGTTGAGCTGGATCGCGCGCTCGATCGCCTCGGCCGAGACTGGGACTAGGCCGCGCTGATAGGCATAGCCGAGCATGAACAAATTGGTGGCAATCGAATCACCGAGCAATCCGCTGGCGAGCCGCGTTGCCTCGATGAAGTCGGCGTTCTCCGCACCGGTCGCGGCTGCGATGCTAAGGCGCAGCGACTCGCCGGGGAACGTTAGGTCCGGGTTGCGGGTAAAGTCGCCGGTAATCGTCTCGTGCGAATTGACGATTGCATGGCTGAAACCATGCCGCAGCCGCGACAGCGCCTCACCGCCGCCGGAGACGACGAGATCACAGCCGAGCAGCAGCCGCGCATCACCGGCGGCGATACGCACAGCATGAATCGCGTCCGGCGAATGGGCGACGCGGATATGGCTCAGCACGGCGCCGCCTTTCTGCGCGAGACCGGTCATGTCGAGGACCGTGACGCCCTTGCCTTCGAGATGCGCCGCCATGCCGATCAGCGCACCGATCGTCACCACGCCGGTGCCGCCGACGCCGGTGACGAGAATGCCATAGGGTTCGGCAAGCCCCGGCAGGACCGGCTCGGGGAGCGGCGGCAATCCATCTTCGCCGAGATCGCCGGCGGCGCGCTTGCGTACTTCGCCGCCTTCAACCGTAACGAAACTCGGGCAGAAGCCTTTCAGGCAGGAATAATCCTTGTTGCAGCTCGACTGATCGATTGCGCGCTTGCGCCCGAACTCGGTTTCGACCGGCACCACCGACAGACAATTCGATTGCGTCGAGCAATCGCCGCAGCCCTCGCAGACCAGCTCGTTGATGAAGACCCGACGCGGTGGGTCGGGGAAGCGGCCCCGCTTGCGGCGGCGGCGCTTCTCGGCGGCGCAGGTCTGGTCGTAGACGATCGCGGTGACGCCCGCTACCTCGCGCAGCTCGCGCTGCACATGATCGAGCTCGTCGCGGTGGCGCACCGTCGCGCCCGCCGGGAACGCCGTGCCCATCGGGTATTTGTCGGGCTCGTCGGTGACAATCACGACCTGCCGCACACCTTCGGCGGCGAGTTGTGCCGCGACGCGCGGCACGGTCAAGTTGCCGTCGAGTGGCTGGCCGCCTGTCATCGCAACGGCGTCGTTGAACAAGACCTTGTAGGTCATCGTCACGCCGGAGGCGACGGCGGCGCGGATCGCCAGCACGCCGGAATGGGTGTAGGTGCCGTCGCCGATGTTGGCAAAGACGTGCGGCGTCTCGACAAATGGCGCCTGGCCGATCCACGGCACGCCCTCGCCGCCCATCTGGGTGAAGGTCGCGGTCTCGCGATCCATGAATTGCGACAGGTAATGACAGCCGATCCCAGCCAGCGCGCGGCTGCCTTCCGGCACCCGGGTCGAGGTGTTGTGCGGGCAGCCGGAACAGAAATACGGGGTACGCGCGAACGGCACGACATTGCCGCCGCCCTGCCGCTCGGCGGCATCGATGCGGGCGAGACGTTCCGAAATTTTTTCGGATGGCACGATGCGCGACAAACGTTGCGCGATCGCGCGGGCGATCTGATGCGGGCTCAGCTCGCCGTTCGAGGGCAGGATCCAATTGCCGCTATCGTCGTATTTGCCGAAGACTCGCGGTCGCTTGTCGGCCGGCCAGTTGTAGAGCTGGTCTTTCAGCTGCGGCTCGATGACAGCGCGCTTCTCCTCAACAACGAGAATCTCTTCAAGGCCCTCGGCAAAGTTTCGTACGCCTTCCGGCTCGAGGGGCCACGGCATCGCGACCTTGTAAAGGCGCAGCCCCATCGCTGCAGCTTCGGTCTCGCCGATGCCGAGGTCGTCGAGCGCCTGGCGAACATCGAGATAGGATTTGCCGGTGGTGACAATGCCGAAGCGCGGGCGCGGGCTATCGAGGATGACGCGGTCGAGCCGGTTGGCACGGGCGAAGGCCTGGGCCGCCACCAGCTTGTAGCGGTGCAGCCGGTGTTCCTGGTCGAGCGGCGTGTCCGGCCAGCGGATGTTGAGGCCGCCCTCCGGGAACGCGAAATCGGCCGGCAACACAATCTCGATGCGGGCGGGGTCGAGGTTCACCGAAGCCGAGCTGTCCATCGTCTCGGCGACCGTCTTGAACGCAACCCAGCAGCCGGAATAGCGCGACATCGCCCAGCCGTAGAGGCCGAGATCGAGGATGTCGTCGATACCGGCCGGGTTCAGCACCGGGATCGAGGCATCGAGAAAAGCGAGTTCGGATTGGTGGGCCAGCGTCGAGGATTTGCAGGTGTGATCGTCGCCGGCCAGCAACAGCACGCCACCATGTGGCGCCGACCCGGCCGAATTGCCGTGTTTCAGCGGATCGCCGCTGCGGTCAACGCCCGGTCCCTTGCCATACCAGATCGCGAAAACGCCGTCGTGCTTGGCCCCCGGGAACAGCCGGATCTGCTGCGTGCCCCAGACCGCGGTCGCGGCCAGTTCCTCGTTAATCGCGGGCTGGAACTTGATCTGGTTCGTATCGAGAAAGCGGCGCGCGGCCCACAGCGCCTGGTCGAAGCCGCCCAGAGGCGAGCCGCGATAGCCGGTGATGAAGCAGGCCGTGTCGAGTCCGGCGGCGGCGTCGCGCTGGCGCTGCAGCATCGGCAGGCGCACCAGCGCCTGGGTGCCGGTCAGGTAAACGCGGCCTGTTTCGAGCGTGTATTTGTCGTCAAGCGTGACCGCAGCCAGCGCCATGAGGGGACTCCGGGAAATTCGCAAGGGCCATTGGCCCAAAATTGGGTGCTTAACGTAATCGCTGCGGCGCACCGGCTCAATGATACGGCCGGAAATCCCATCGCGGGCCGCGGCGGCCGCCGATGCTCGCGGACCAGCCGAAGCGATGCGATGCCTAGCGGGCAGCCGAAATTCCCTCAGAACAGGGAAGTTTCGTGCGTTATCAGGAGTTATCGGAGGGGAAGTACTGTTCTCTATATGTTCATGGCTAGATCGGACGTTAAGATCGGTTCCGCGATATTTCTTTGGCGGTCCGCTCCATAAATTAAAGGCCCGCCGGCCGGATCGCTGCCGACGGGCAGCCCGGTAGCGTGCCCGACCTGTTCGACGGCGTGGCTGTCGATCAGCGGTGTGCTAGTCTGCCCCCGACCGATAACGTTACTCGGCTGCCGACCTTCTCCC
>DATARH010000313.1:0-4818 GCA_036264235.1 Allostellaceae bacterium | reverse complement strand
AAGCGCACCTTCGATCCGGGCTTCCGCATCGAACTTCACCAGAAGGATTTGAGCCTCGCCCTGTCGGGGGCACGGGCGCTCAGCCTGTCGTTGCCGAACACCGCGACGACGCAGGAATTGTTCAACGCCGCCGCCGCCTTGGGCGGCAAGGGCTGGGATCATTCCGGCCTGGTGCGCGTCCTCGAGCACCTGGCCGGCCACGAGGTCGCGAAGGGCTAGGCTATCGCCCCAGCACCCGGTCCAGGGTCTTGATCGCGTTGTCCGGCCCAGCGGTGGGCTTCTCCGCCTCGGCGGCGGCGAGGAACTCGTAAAGCCGGGCGATCGCCGCATACATGTCCGATGACGGCTGGTTGGCGCCGAGGAAATCGGAGATTTCCTCCATCTCGCCGACCCAGCGATAGGCCTTGTCATACATGCCGGGAAGGCTGCCGCGCATCCGCTTCAGCAGGTCGGGCTGGCTCTTCGACAATTCGGCGATCAGCGCCTCGCCACAGCCGAAGCGGGCGGCCCCCAATAGCATCGCCGCGGCGATCGCGGTCGTGCCCTTGGTGATCCCGGCATAGGACATCTTGAGCCCGGAGGCGGTGCCGACCGGCCCGTCGATGGGCCGCCAATCGATCCCCCAATCGCGCAGGATCGCGGTCTTCGCCACCGCCGGACCCGCGGCGTAGATGGCCGGGCTGTAGCCCTCGCGCGGCGGCCCGCCGATGATCCCGGCGTCGACGAACTCGGCGCCGGTCGGCGCGATAATTGCGGCGATGCGCTCGACCGTCTGCGGGCTGACCGCGTTGCAATCGACATAGACCGGCCTTTTCGCCAGCGCTGTCAACGCCGGGGCCAGCCGCCGCGCCAGGGCTTCGGCCTGGTCCGGCGGCAATATCGACAGAAACACGTCGGCGTCGTCGAGCAGCGCCTTCTCGTCGGCGGCCGGCTGCATGCCGGCGGCGCGGGCGCGCTCGGCGCTCTTGGCGCTGCGTCCCGATAGCAGGGTGCGAACCGCGGCGCCGCGCTCGTTGAGGCGCCTGCCGACCCCCGACCCCATGCTGCCCTGTGCCACGACCGCGACGGTGATGCCCATGACTTGGCCTCGCTCTCGAATGGGTTTGGCCGGAAGGTACCGCGAACCGGCTGCATTGAAAATCAGCCGGATCCATTCACAAAGGTTACAAGCGCGCAAGTAGTGTTACAGGAAGATAATGAACTAATTGGGATCATTTGGGCGAAACCAGATGTTTGGTCAGGGAATTTCGAATTATCCGGCTCGGCTATTTTGAAGAAAAACGCCGGGCACTTGAACGGGAGTTGGACAATGAAGTTGATCAGTGCTGCTGCTTTTCTTGCCGGTGTCGCGATGGCGGTACCTGCACTTGCGCAGACCTACAATCCGGCGACCAATGCCGTGGTCGACGGGACGAGCGGCGCCACCACGGGCGCGATCATCGGCTGCATCGTGACGATCCCGGTCGGTTGCGCTCCCGGCGCGGCGGTCGGTGCCGCGATCGGTGGCGGCGCCGGTGCGGCCGCTGGTGTCGCGAGCACGCCAACCTATCCGCCGCCCCCGCCGGCCTACTACCCGTATTATCGCTAGTCCCGCACCTTCGGATCAGCCGGCCCGGTTTCGACCGGGCCGGTTTCGTTTTGCGTCTACGCCGCGCGGTTGCGGCAGCCGCTGACCACCTGCTGCAGCGCGAAAATGCCGACGCGGTGACAGAAATCGCCGAACCCTTCGCCTGCGGTGCGGGACGATGCCCACAGCGCGAAGAGCGGGTCGAGCGCGTCGGCGATGCCGGCGATGTCGAGCCGATCGGCGATCGCCTCGTTGAGCCGCGTCCCCTCGAAATCGCCGCCGACATACAGCGAATAAAAACCGGGCACCCGGCCGACGATGCCGATATCGCCGCTGTAGGGGCGGGCGCAGCCGTTCGGGCAGCCGGTGATGCGGATGCTGATGCGTTCCCCGTCGAGGCCCCAGCGCCGCAGCCGCGCCGCGATCGCGCCGATGATGTCGCCCTGCACCCGCTCGGCTTCGGTCAGCGCCAGGCCGCAGCTCGGCAGCGCCGGGCAGGCGAGGGCCCATCGTTCGGCCGGGATCATGTCCTCGGCGAGCCGCACGCCGTGCTCGCGCAACAGCGAGGTGATCTCGTCGCGGTCCTGCGGCTGAACCTCGGAAAGAATGATGTCCTGGCTCGGCATCAGGATCGGGTCACAGCCGAACCGGGCGACGATCTCCCGCAGCGCGGTGCGCACCCGCGATCGCTCGTCATCGGCGATGCGGCCGCTGGCGATCGGCAGCCCGAGAAACCACTTGCCGTCGCCCTGCTCGTGCCAGCCGAGATGGTCCGGCACTTGGAGCGCCGGCATTGGCCGGCACGGCGCCAGTTCCTTGCCGAGGTCCTCCGACAGCCGCTCGCGCGCCCAATCCTCGCCCTGTTCGGCGATGATGTATTTGAGCCGGGCGTGCCGGCGGTTGCCGCGATCGCCCCAGTCGCGGTGCAGCCGCACCACCGCCGCGGCAGCATCGAGCAGATCGTCGGGCTCGACAAAGACAACCGGGGTGGCGAGACGCGGATAGGTCGCCGGGTTGTTGTGCGTCATCCCGTGTCCGCCGCCGAGAAAGAAATTATAGCCGGATAGTTCGTCACCATCGAACAGCGCGACGATTCCGAGATCGTTGGTCAAGACGTCGATCGTGTTGTCGTCGGGGATCGCGAGGCCGATCTTGAATTTGCGCGGCAGGTACCTCTCCCCATAGAGCGGGTCAGGCGTGCTTTCCGTCACCTTTTCGCCGTCTAGCCAGATTTCGTGATAGGCCCCGGTTTGCGGTAACAGATGCGTCGACAGCCGCCGCGCATCGTCTTCGAGCCGGCGATGGACCGGATCGCGCAGCGGCACCGGAACCGTAGTGACAGTACGCACGACATCGCCGCACGCCGCCAAGGTCGTCAGCAGCGCAGCATTGATCTCGGCGATCGCTTTCTTCAGGCCGCGCTTCACCACGCCGTGAAACTGAATGCTCTGCCGCGTCGTCACCCGCAGCGAGCCGTTGGCGTAGCGGTCGGCCAGCGCATCGAGCGCCAGGTATTGCGCGGCGGTCAGGCGTCCGCCGGGAATGCGGACCCGCACCATGAACTGCCAGACCTTGCTGTCACCGCGCTGCTTACGCTCGGTCGCGCTATCGCGGTCGTAGCCCTGATAGATGCCGTGGAATTTCAGCAGCGAGTAGCCCTCCTTGTCGAAGGGCTGAGTCGTGTCGGCGAGGTCCTTGGCGAGCCGGCCGCGCAATTGACGGCTCTGCTGCTTGACCGCCTCGGCCTTGGAGATGCTGTCGATCTCAACCATGTCACCCACCGTTAGCCGGCGAGCCCGTTGGCGGTAAAGGCGTGCACCGCCGCGACCGGTAGCCGCAAAGGCAGCGGTCCGAATACGAGCGTCAGCAGTCCTTCGCTGCCGATGTCGCATACGACATCGAAGGCCGTTCGCAGTGACACGTCCACTTCCCGGCAACCCCCCATCGCCGGCTTGATGATCACCTGCACCGGCAGATCGCCGAAGACGGCGATTGCGTTCAGCACCCGGTCGATTCGCTGCAGCCGCGCCTCGGCGGCCGCGTCGTTCTCAACCAGCTGCGCGACGCTCCAGCCCTCGCCGGCAAAGGTCATCGCGCGCGGTGACAATGCTGTGTCACCGCCGGTCGGCAACGGCTCGGCATAGGAACCGAGCGGCAGCACCGACGCGACGAGCGGCGCCAGTGCACGTTGGTACAGCACGACATTGGCCGCGGTCAGCGCGTCGCGGTCGCCAGCGGCGAGCGGCTGCGACAGGCAGTGTTCAATAAACCACAGTTCCCCGGGTCGTGCCGCCATCGGCTGCCATAATTCCTGCATCGCCCGCACCTTATCTTTTCGGGAGGGCTGGCGGCATCGGGCCGACAGCACCGGATCACCGAAGATCAAAGATGAGGAGCAAGTCTATTTCTGTAAAGCGCAGGTAATTTCTTTGTTTTTACTTGCGAGAACCGAATACTCTCCCGCCGGCGCGCGGCGGAGAATGCTATTCCTCCTCGGCGGCGGCGCGGCGATCGCGGAAGGCGCGCGGGTGCAACGGAAACGCGGTGGTGTGCTTGATCCGCTCCATCGCGAAGCGCGAGGTCACGTTCTTCATCGGGGCGAGCGCGATCAGCCGCTTATAGAAGGCGTCGTATTCCCCCATGTCGGCGACCGCGACGCGCAGCATGTAGTCGACGTCGCCGGCCATCCGGTACACTTCCATGACCTCGGGCATTTCGGCCACGCCGCTGCTGAAGCGCTGCAGCCAATCCGGCGTGTGCTCGCCGGCCTCGACGCTGACCAGCACCGAAAGCCCGACCCCGACATGCTCGGGATCGATCACCGCCACCCGGCGGGTGATCACACCCTTTGCTTCCAGCTTCTGGATGCGCTTCCAGCATGGCGTCGCTGAGAGCCCGACCCGGTCGGCCATCTCGGCGATCGATAGCGTCGCATCCTCCTGCAGGATCTGCAGCAGCAGCCGGTCGATCTCGTCCATCCGCCGGGTCCAATTCCGCGGTTCAGGCCGAGGCTACATAATCTCTGGATTCGATTTGTCCAATAAGAAGAATTTACAGAGTGTATCTGCTAAACGGCAGCCAACGCCCGGCCGAGGTCGCCGATCAAGTCGGCCTCGCCTTCCAGCCCGGCGGACAGCCGCACCAGCTGGTCCGATATGCCGAGATGGGCGCGCTCCTCCGGCTTGAGGCGCGAATGCGTCGTCGTCGCCGGATGCGTGATCAGGCTCTTCGAATCGCCGAGATTGTTCGAG
>DATARH010000283.1:0-14348 GCA_036264235.1 Allostellaceae bacterium | reverse complement strand
CACCGCGGGCGACCTGATGATGGCGACCGTGCTTCGAATCCTGAACTACAGCGACATCGTCACCAGCGACAGACGCCTTGCTGCCTACGTCGAGCGCTGCACGACGCGGCCTGGCTTCAAGCGCGCGCTCGATGCCCAACTCGGCGATTTCAAGATCGCTGCATAAAATTAGGATGCAGCATGATTTACAGTACCAAGACCGCGCTCGTCATCCGGGCCGATTTGCTGCCCTGGCAGGTCGCGAATGTCGCAGCGTTCCTTTCGGGTGGGCTCGCCGGCACTTTTCCCGAGATCGTCGGCGAGCCCTATCGCGACGCCGACGGCCGGCTCTATACGCCGATGATCCGCGAGCCGATCTTAATCTACAGCGCGACGGGCGCCGAGCTCGCCCGGACCCATGGCCGCGCCGTCACCCGCGGCATCCGCTTCGCGATCTATACCGAACCGCTGTTTAAGACCGCCAACGACGCCGACAACCGCGCAAGCGTCGCCGCGACCTCAACCGCTGCGCTCGACCTTGTCGGGCTCGGTCTTCACGCCGACCGCAAAACCGTCGAGAAGATCACCGGCGGCCTGAAGTTCCTGGCCTGACCCGAGGGAGAAGGCCGAGCGGCCGCTGTGGGGCCAATAACGGAAACCGCGAGCCGTGGCGGCGCGCGGGCGCGTCAGACGGCGATCGAAAAGGAGTTGCCGCAGCCGCAGGACGAAGCGGCATTGGGGTTCTTGATCTGAAACGAAGCGCCCATCAGGTCCTCGACGAAGTCGATCTCGGCGCCGTTGAGAAGATCGAGCGAGGTGTCGTCGACAATCACGCCGACGCCATCGCGCTCGAACAGGAAATCGTCCGGGTTGCGCTGATCGTCGAAGCTCAGGCCATATTGAAACCCGGAGCAGCCGCCGCCCGAAACGGCGATCCGCAGCCAGGCGCCTTCGGCCTGTTCCTGTTTTTTCAGAACGGCGATGCGGCGGGCGGCGCTCTCGCTCACCAGAATTTGGCGATCGCTGATTTCGGCTAGATTCTCGGCCATGTTCGCTTTCGTCCCCACAGCAACGATTGCCGGTGCCTCTCGGTTGTATTTAAGCATCGGCGCGGGCTTGTCAAACTATCGCCCGAAGGTCTGAATGGCCCGCAGCATCCGGGGGCCCCATATCCTGTGGGTCGCGTCGGGAGGGGACGATGCTGCGTGCGGTCGAGGGCGGTTTGGCCCGGGCGCGAAAACCGGCGCCCCAGGACAAGCTCACCTATCTGAAGGCGCTCGAAAAGAAGGCGCTGTGGCTCTCGACATGGATGATCCACAACGCCAATCACCTGCGGCCAAGCCGCGACGGGCTCAAAGTCGGCGGCCACCAGGCGTCGAGCTCGTCGGTCGCGACGCTGATGACCGCGCTGTATCTGGATGTGATGCGGCCGCAGGACCGGGTCGCGGTCAAGCCGCATGCGGCGCCGGTATTTCATGCCCTGCAATACCTGTTGGGCCACCAGAGCCGCGACAAACTCGAGCGCTTCCGCGCCCTCGGCGGCGCCCAGTCCTATCCGTCGCGCACCAAGGACGGCGACATCGTCGATTTCTCGACAGGTTCGGTCGGGCTCGGGGTTGGGGTCACGCTGTTAGCGGCGCTGGTGCAGGACTACCTGCGGCTGAAAAAGCTGGTGCCGACGAACGAGGCGCCGGGGCGAATGATCGCGCTGGCCGGCGACGCCGAACTCGACGAGGGGAACATCTTCGAGGCGCTTCTCGAAGGCTGGAAGCACGACGTCCGGAACCTGTGGTGGATCATCGATTACAACCGGCAGAGCCTCGATGCCGTCGTGTCCGACCGGCTGTTCGGCCGCATCGACGCGCTCTTCGAGATGGTCGGCTGGCGCGTCGTCACGCTGAAATACGGACATCTGCTGGACGCTGCCTTCGCCCGGCCCGACGGCGAGCAATTGCGCGAGTGGATCGACGCCTGCCCAAACTCACTCTATTCGGCGCTGGTCTACAAGGGCGGCGAGGGCTGGCGCGAGCATCTGAAGCGCGACCTCAACCGCTATCCGGGGATCCGCGCGATCCTCGACGAGCATGACGACGACGAATTGCACCGGCTGATGACCAATCTCGCCGGGCATGACATGGGTGCGGTGCTCGACGCCTTCCATTCGATCGACGACGACAGGCCGACCTGCTTCATCGCCTATACGATCAAGGGCTATGGGCTGCCCTTTGCCGGCCATAAGGACAATCACGCCGGGCTGATGAACCCAGAGCAGATGGCGCTGTTCCAGCGCCAGATGGGGGTGGCGGCAGACGCAGAATGGGAACCCTTTGCGGGACTCGATCTGCAACCGGAAGAACTCACCGCATTTCTCGAAAGTGTGCCGCTGGCACGCAGCGGGACGCGAGGGCACCGGCCGCCGCAGATCGAGGTACCGGCCGATTTTCCGGTACCGCGCGGGAAACGGCTTTCCACACAGGAGGCGTTCGGCCGCATCCTCGGTGGTTTGGCCAGCGGCGACGGCGAACTGGCCGCCCGAATCGTCACAACCTCGCCCGACGTCACGGTCTCGACCAATCTCGGCGCCTGGGTCAACCGGCGCGGCATCTTCGACCGGACCGAACGCAGCGACACCTTCCGTGAGGAGAAGGTTGTCTCGGCGCAGCGCTGGGCGATGTCACCGCAGGGTCAGCACATCGAACTCGGCATCGCCGAGCATAACCTGTTCCTGACATTGGCCGCGCTCGGTCTCGCCGGCCCGTTGTTCGGAACCCGGCTGTTGCCGATCGGCACGCTGTACGACCCGTTCATCAAACGTGGTCTCGACGCGTTCAACTACGCGCTCTACCAGGACGCCCGCTTCATCCTAGTGGCGACGCCGTCCGGGATCACGCTGGCGCCCGAAGGCGGTGCGCACCAATCGCTGATCGAGCCGCTGATCGGGCTGTCACAGCCGGGACTGACAAGTTTCGAGCCGGCTTTTGCCGATGAGTTGACGGTCTTGATGCGCTGGGCCCTCGCCGAGATCCAGCGCGAGGACGGCAAGTCTGTGTATTTCCGGCTATCCACCCGGCCGGTCGAGCAGCCGGAGCGGGCGATCGACGAAGAGCTCGCCAAAGCGATCGTCGCCGGCGCCTACTGGCTGCGCGAGCCCGGTCCCGGCGCGGAACTGGCGATTGTCTATTGCGGTGCGGTCGCGCCGGAAGCACTCGCGGCCTTCGATGCTCTCCGCGAGGATTTGCCGGAAATCGGGCTGCTCGCGGTCACCTCTCCCGGACGCCTGCATCGGGATTGGCGCGACGCCACTGCGGCAGGGAGGACCAGTGTGGCTGAGAGGTTGTTGCGGCGACTACGGCGCGGCGCCGCTCTTGTCAGCGTTTCGGATTCGCATCCGGCGACGCTGTCCTGGCTGGGCAGCGTCGCGCGGAACGCGATCGTGCCGCTCGGTGTCGATCATTTCGGCCAGTCGGGCGATATCCCCGACCTGTACCGGGTGTACCGCATCGACCGCGACGCGATCATCGACGCGGCGGCACGCGCCTGCCTAAACACCCTCGGTGTTACGGCAGGCGCTTGAACCGCTGGAAGCGCTAGCGGATCGGAGCCTGGGTTTGCGGCTGGTTCGGAAGGGTCGTGCTCGGAGTCTGCGGCATGGTGCTCGACCCCGAACCCGCGATCGGCTGGTTGGTGGTCGGCGGCAGCGTGTTCAGCGTCGAGTTGTCGGTCGGCATCGTCGACGAGCCGATCTCGGTCGACTGCTGCTGGCCGCGCAGCGAGCGGTGATGCAGCCGCGCCATCTGGCTCAGCTTGGCGTGCCGCTTCAGGCTGGCCATCTTTAGCTTGCTGCCCTTCGTCGACTTGGCCGCGATCAGCTTGCCACCGGATTTGGCGAGGTGCCGCCGCGCAACCATCTTCTTCGAAGCGGTCCGGGCCTGCTTCTTGGTGACCTGCGGCGCCGCCGTCGTGCCGGTCTGCGCGCTCTGCTGCATATCGTTCGTCGGGGCGGTGCTCTGGCGCATCGTGCTGTTCGCCTGAGCGCTGGCAGCCAGGGCGACTCCCAACAGGAGGGCGGCCGCGGCTGTCATCGTTTTTGTCATCGGGGAATCCTCCACTGATTGCGACACGGGAACCCGTACCGCTCAACCAACGGCGTCATCGCGGCCGCGTTCTCCGGCTGTCGCAACGCGCGATAGATAGGGGTTCCTATCCGCGTCTCCGGCTATTGCGTATAAGAAAGCGGCGCTGTCCCACACAGCGCCGCTTCGCAATCTTCGGCGTCGGATCGGCAAAAGCCGAGCCGAGCGCAGCCTCAGCGCTGCGTCGGCGGGTTGCCCTGCGGATTGTACCCACCGGCAGGATAGCTATTGGCGGCATTCGGGCTGTAGGCGCCGGTGGTCGGAGCCTGACTCGTCGCAGGATTGCCGGTCGGTTGCATCGGCGCCGCCGCCTGACCGGCGGTCGCGCCGTAACCTTGCGGCGAGGACCCGGACAAGCGGCTGAGCGTCTGCTCATCGAGCGAGCCCGTTACCCGCAACCCGTTGCGGCGCTGAAACCGGGCGAGAGCCCGTCTGGTGCCGCTGCCGATCACGCCATCATCGGCGCCGCGGTAGAGGCCCTGCTCGCGCAGCTGTTCCTGAGCTTGCCGCACCGCATCGCGGGAAGTTTGTCCGCCGGCCGACTCCGGCATCCCGGACTGCGGCACCATCGCCTGCCGCTGCTGCGGGCCATTTTGCGGCGCCTGGTTCCAGTTGGCCGTCCCCGGCGCCGACTGCTGTTGCGCCGCATAGGGGTTGTATTGCGCCCCGTAAGGCTGCGACGGGTTCTGGCCGGTATATTGCGTGCTTTGCAGGGTCTGGCTCGGCGACGTGCCAGGCGGGGTCATCGACTGGGCCTGGGCCGCGCCGGCAAAACCCGCCGCCGCGATAATGGCCGCAATCGCGGTCATGGATTGCTTCATCCGATCCTCCAGCAATACGGGCATGATGCATCACGCCCAAACCGCTGGAACGGACGCATCCGTGCGCCGTTCCCCGATCCGCCCCCTATGGTTGAACGGCAGACCGCAGCCGCGCGAAATGCGTCAAGTGACCGTCTACTGCGGCCCGCCGCGCATTGAAGCCGGCTGGCCGGGCAACTGGAAGCGCTTGCCGGTGTCGGAGATGCGGGTGCCGTTGACCTTCAACACCGAGAGGTCTTTGGTCATAAAATTACCGACGTAAAGATAACTGCCGTCGGCGCTGAACACCGCCCCCTCGGGCAACCCGCCGACCGTCACCTCGCCGACTCGCGTCACTTTCTTGCCATCGATCTGCAGCACGGTCACGGCCCCGCCGGGATGATAAAACCAGCTGTTTTTCGGCTGGTTGGAGCCGCGCGCGTCGACGGTCACCGCGAGATTGCCCTTCGGGCTGATCGCCAATCCTTCCGGTGAATCGCCAACTGTCACGTGGTCGATCACGCGCACCGGGTTGGCTTCGAGATCGATCACGCTGACGCTGTCGACATTGCCGTCGGAGCTGCCGCCATTGCCATTGTCCGCGGTCAGTGCCAGCTTGCCGTTCGGCGTGATCGCGACATTGTACGGGAAAACCCCGACCGCTACGTCTTTCTTGTCATATGTCACCTTGTCGCCGTCGATCGCCAGCAGCGCGATCTTGTTGGCGGCCGGCCTGGTGGCGAGGGCCCGCTTGCCGTCGGGCGTGATCGCGACGGCCGAGACCGAATCTTTCGGGTCGCCGACAGTGACGGTATCGACCACCTTCACCTCGTTGCCATTGATCGTCAGAACCGAGATGGTGCCTTCGTCACGGTTGGTGACGAGAGCGAGCCTGCCGCTCGGCGCGATCGCCATGCCGGAGGGGCGCTTGCCGAGATTCACCGTCGCGACGACTTTCGGCGGGTTCGCCTTCAGATCGATGACGAACATGCGATCATCGGAGACGATCGTCGGTTTTCCGTCCTTCTCGACCTCGTTCACCGAATTGGCGACCAGCGCGAGCGAGCGATCCGGTGTGATCGCAAGATTCGTCGGCGGACCGACGATCGTGTTGTCGAGCGGGATCGTCGCAATAATCCGGATCGCCGCCGGCTTCGACATATCGATGACGCTCAGCGTGTCGTGACCTGGCGGGTTCAGGACCGGCTTGTTCTCGGCGTCCCAAGTCTGTTTCTGGTCATTGCCGACGATCATGATCTGCGCCGAGGCCGCGCCGGACAGCACGGTGGCGAACGCGATGCCGAAACCTAGAGACCGCAATGGCGAACGCGGCATATCCCCCTCCGTTTTTATCGTCGTTTGTCGTGTTGAGCGGATGCTGCGCCGATCCGCGGCCGCGGACAAGCGCCTTGGTTGAGCGTATCAACCGCGGCGCAGGTGGCGGTCGGCGATCGGAAGGAGCCGCGCCAACCGCGCCGCCCAGGAATCCTGCCCGGCCGGCTCTGCAATCAAATCCTGGCGGATCTCGATCTCGACATGCGGCAGGCCGCGGCACTCGCCATGCACCGGGACCGTGTAGTCGCTGGTGTCGGTGATCGCATAGGGCGCGTTGTCGCCGACGACGAGATCGGGTTCGGCCCGCAACAGCTCGAGCATGATGCGGGCGAGCCGGTCGTCGCGGTTGTAGAGCACCCCGATTTCGACCGAGCGCGGCTCGCCCTTGAACACCGGGGTGAAGCTGTGCATCGCGATCAGCACCGTGCGGCGGCCCTCGGCTTGGCGCGCATCGAGCAGCGCGGCAATGCGATCGTGATACGGCGCGAAGATTTCGCGGCGGCGTGCCTCTCGGTCCCGCGGCGTCAGATCGCGATTGCCCGGGATTTCAGTCAATTCGCTGATCGCCGGGATCGAGGTGGGATGGTCCGGTTCACGGTTGCAGTCGATGACGAGCCGTGAATAGGTCTGCAGCACGGCAGTTGCATCGATCAGCGTCGACAGCCGCTCGGTGACACCGGCGATGCCGATATCGCAGGCGATGTGGCGCGCCCGCTCGGTCTCCGATACGCCGAGGGTGCCGAGGCGCCGCGGGATGGCGCGCCCGGCATGGTCGGCGGTCAGGAAGAAATCCGACTTGCCGGTCGCGTTAAGCACGCGCACCGGCGGCGGGTCGCGCTCGGCGAGAAGCCCCTCGCCGGTTTCGGTCATGGTCAATAGACCTCGGCGTAGCGGGCGCAGATCGCCGCCGGTGACAATCCGGCGACGACCTGCTCCTCCGCCGCCTTGAAGCGGAGATACACGTCGAAGAACACCTCGCCGAACCATTGCCGCGCCGCCGCGCTGGCCGCCAGATTGGCAACGGCCTCGGTCAGCGAACGCGGCAGCGGCCGCACCCCGGCGCCTTCGCGCTGCTCGTCGGTCATGTCCCAGAAGCCGATGGCCGGAACCGGCGGCAGCGGCAATTCGCGGCGGATGCCGTCGAGACCGGCCCAGACCAAGGCACCCAGGGCCAGATACGGGCTCGCCGCCGCGTCGGCGACGCGGAACTCGACATTGAAGTGGCGGTCGGCCGGCTCGCCGAAGATCGGGCATACCCGTACTGCCGCGCCGCGATCCTGGATCCCGAGATTGGCCCAGGTGGGCGCCCAGCGATTGGGCTGCAGCCGGTAATAGGAGGCAACGGAGGGCGCGGTAATCGCGGTCAGCGCCGGCAGGTGCTCAATCAGTCCCGCGACGAAATGCTCCCCGAGCCGAGACAGACGGCGCGGCGCCCGTTCCGCGTCGTACAGTACCGGCCGGTCGGCTGTGTCGAGCAGGCTGAAATGGATATGGGTGCCATTGCCGACCCCCGCCGGGTCGAGGATCGGCGCGAAGATCGCGCGATGGCCGAGCCGGAACGCGACCGCTCGCGCCATCTCGCGCTGGATCACCGCCGCATCGGCCGCGCGCAGACCGCGCTCGGGCGCGATCGTCACCTCGTATTGCCGCGCGCCATATTCCGGCAGGAAGCTGTCCGGGCTGAGACCTGCGGCACGCAATGCCGCCATATAGGCTTCGCCGAAGCTCCCCTGGCGTCGCCAGGCATCGAGCGCGTAGGTCGCGCCCGGCCGGTCCTCGACGCCGGTGTAGACGAATTCCTGCTCGAAAGCGGCCAGCAGCGTGACCCCGGCCTCGCGTTCCAGCGCCGCCAGCGCCCGGCGCAGGAAAAGCCGCGGACAGCATTCCCAGTCTTGTCCGTCGAGGGTCACGATATCGGCCAGGTAGAAGCGCTCCGCGGCGCTGCCGTCGCCGAACTCGACCTCGACCTTGGTGGCCTGATCCGGCCGCAAGATGAGGTCGCCCTCGGTGCCGAACGGGGTGTCGTAGATCGGCCCGAACGGCGACATCATGATGTTGCTGTGGGTCAGCCCGACGCCGTCGCGCAGCCGCGCCGGCAATTCCGCGGCCGGGAAACCCTTGCCGCGCACCAGACCGGCGAGATCGCAGGTGCCGACGAAGATCAGCGGCTCCGTGTGCATGGCGACTCCGCTTGTGTTTGCGAGCGCGATTGGCCCGAGATTGCGTCGCAGCCGGCCGCCTCGCAACGACGATCGGCTGGCTTTCTAATTGCCGACCGGCTCCGGCACCCGTTCCGGCAAATCGATCCGGAAGCCGCCAGACTGCCGCCGCCACAGCCCGGCATAGGCGCCGCCGCGAGCGAGCAGATCGTCATGCGTGCCCTCCTCGACGATGCGGCCGCGGTCGAGCACGACGAGCCGGTCCATGCGGCAGATCGTCGAGAGGCGATGGGCGATGGCGATCACCGTGCGACCTTCCATCAAGGCCGAAAGCTGTTCCTGGATCGCCGCCTCGACCTCGGAATCGAGCGCCGAGGTCGCTTCGTCGAGCACCAGGATCGGCGCGTCCTTTAAGATCACCCGCGCCAGCGCGATGCGCTGCCGCTGGCCGCCCGACAATTTGACGCCCCGCTCGCCGACATGCGCATCGAAGGCGGTGCGGCCATGCCAATCCTCGAGCCCCTCGATGAACTCTGTGGCGTGGGCGCGGCGCGCCGCGTCCTCGATCTCGGCCTCGGTCGCCTGCGGTCTTCCGTAGCTGATGTTGTCGCGGATCGAGCGATGCAACAGCGAAGTATCCTGGGTCACCATGCCGATCTGGGCGCGCAGGCTCTCCTGGGTCAGCCCGGCGATGTCCTTGCCGTCGAGCAGGATGCGGCCCTGCTCCGGACGGTAGAAGCCGAGCAGCAAATGCACCAGCGTCGATTTGCCGGCGCCCGAGCGGCCGACCAGGCCGACCCGCTCGCCGGGCGCGACGTCGAGCTCGAGCCCACGCAGCACGCCGCCGCGGCGGGCACTGCGGCCGTAATCGAAATGCACATTCTCAAAGCGCACTCCGCCGACCGCGCGCGGCAGCGCAACGGCGCCCTCTTCGTCCGGCATCTGGCGCGGTTGCGCGATCGAGCGCATGCCGTCCTGGACCTGGCCGATATCGTCGAAAATCATCGCGACCTGCTGCGCCACCCAGCCGGCGATGTTGCCGATTTGCCAGGCCAGCGGGATCGCCGTCGCCACGGTGCCGAGCGGGATGCGGCCCTCTGTCCAAAGCAGCACCGCCAGTCCGCCGGTGCCGACCAGCAGCGCCGCGTTCATGATGATCAGGCACAAATTCCACGCCGATGTCATGCGCAACTGCCGACGGTAGGCGACGGTGTGCTCGTCGACCGCCTCGCGGACAAAATTGTCCTCGTCACGGGCGCGGGCGAAGAGCTTAACCGTCAGGATGTTGGTGTAGCTGTCGACGACGCGGCCGGTGACCTCGGAGCGCATCTCCGACATGCGGCGCGAGCGCTCCCGCATGCGCGGCAGGAACGCGCGCAGCACCGCGGCATAGGTCGCAAACCACAGGATGATCGGCAGCGACAGCCGCCAATCGGCGGCGGCCAGCAGCAAGGCCGCGCTGGTGCCGTAGACCAGGATGTACCAGACCGCGTTGATGCTGGCGGTGACGCTTTCGCGTAGGGCTGGACCCGTTTGCATGACGCGAGCAGCGATCCGGCCGGCGAAATCGTTCTGGAAGAAGGTCCAGCCCTGGCGCACGACATGCCAGTGGCTCTGCCAGCGCGCCAAATTCGTGAGCCCCGGGATCAGCGCCTGGTTGGTAATCAGCGCCGAGACGAAATGCGCGATCGGCCGGAACACCAACAGCAGCAACGCCATGCCAGCGAACTGCCAGCCGGCCTCCTGCCAGATGGTGTCCGGCTGCGCCGACGATACCAGGGTGACCAACCGGCCGATAAACACCGGGATCGCCGCGTCGAGCAGCGCGACGATAAAGCCGCTGACAAACAGCGCCACCAGCAGACCCGGGATCTGCCGCACGAAATGCCAATAGAAGCGAAGCAGCGCATGCGGGCTGCCAAGCTCCGGCGGCGCTTCCTCCGGCGGCTTTTCGGTCGGCTCCAGCAGGTGTTCGAAGAAACGGAACATCGGTGGTAAATGCCTACGGCGAAGGTGACGGTCAACCGCGAGGCGCGGCGGGGCTGGGCTGCGTTCGCCGGGCCGAAGATGCTAGACGGCTTCCAATCTCTCGTAGGCGGCCTGAAGACGGTCGCGGTCGCGGCGGGCGTCGGCCTCGCGCTCGCGCTGCTCGTCGATCACCTCCGGCTTCGCCTTCGACAGGAAGGCCGGGTTGGCGAGCTTGGCGGCGAATTTCGCGAGGTCGCCCTCCAGCCGACCGATCTCCTTCTTCAGCCGAACCTTTTCCCTGGCGAGATCGACGACCTCGCCGAGCCGCAGGATCAGCGTCGCGCCAGGCACCACTGCAGGCACGCTGCCGGCCGGAACCGCGTCGATCGGCGAAATGCCTTCGATCCGGGCCAGGCGTTCGAAGTGGTCGCGGTGACGCTCGAGGCGGCCGGTCATCTCCGGCTCCGCGTCTTTGACCAACAGCGGCACTTTCGCTGCCGGTGGCACATTCATCTCGGCTCGGATCGCGCGAATCGCGCCGATCGCCTCGACGACCCAATCCATCTCGGCAGCGGCGCCGGGGTCGTGCAATTCGGGCGGCAGGTCCGGCCACGGCTCGACCATCAGCATGCCCAATTCGCCGCCACCGAGCTCCGCCCAGAGCTCTTCGCTGACGAACGGCGTAATGGGATGCAGCAGGCGCAGAATCTGTGCCAGCACCCAGCCGGTTGTCTGCTGCGTTTCGGCCCGGGCGGCGTCCTCGGCGCCTTGCAGGATCGGCTTGGAGAATTCGAGATACCAGTCGCAGAAGGTGCCCCAGATGAAATGGTAGAGCTGGTGCGCCGCCTCGTCGAAGCGGAAGGCTTCGAGCGCCGCGGTGACCCCGGCGGCGCAATCGCGCGTCGCGCCGGCGATCCAGCGATTGACGGTCAGCCTGGCGCCGCGGGGGTCATAGGCCGGCGCCAGCGCGCATCCGTTCATCTCGGCGTAGCGGGCCGCGTTCCACAGCTTGGTCGCGAAGTTGCGCGAGCTTTCGAGACGGCTTTCGGCGAGGTTGATGTTGCGGCCGGGCGAGGCCAGCGCCGCCAAGGTGAAGCGCAGCGCGTCGCAGCCATAGCGCTCGATCAGATCGAGCGGATCGACGATGTTGCCGCGCGATTTCGACATCTTCTGGCCGCGCTCATCGCGCACTAGCGCGTGGATGTAGACGGTGCGGAACGGCACCTCGCCCATGAAGTGGATGCCCTGCATCATCATGCGGGCAACCCAAAAGAAGATGATGTCGAAGCCGGTGACCAGGACATCGGTCGGGTAATAGCGCGCCAGCTCCGGCGTCTTGTCCGGCCAGCCGAGCGTCGAGAACGGCCACAGCCCCGATGAGAACCACGTGTCGAGCACGTCCGGGTCGCGCTCGAGGGGGACCGGCTTGCCGTATTTGGCGGCGGCCTCGCGCGCCGCCTGATCCTCGGTCTCGGCGACGAAGACATCGCCGTCCGGGCCGTACCAGGCCGGGATCTGGTGTCCCCACCACAATTGCCGCGAGATGCACCAGGGCTGGATGTTGCGCAGCCAGTCGAAGAACGTGTTCTCCCAATTGCGCGGCACGAAAACCGTCTGGCCGCCCTCGACGGCCTCGATGGCCGGCTTCGCCAGTTCCGCGGCGTTGCAGAACCACTGGTCGGTCAGCCACGGTTCGATCACGACGCCGGAGCGGTCGTGATGCGGCACCATCAGCGTGTGGTCGTCGATTTTCTCGATCAACTCGTGCGCTTCGAGATTGGCGAGGACCCGCTTGCGCGCCTCGAAGCGGTCCAGGCCGCGATAAGCTTCCGGCACTGCGTCGGTCAGACGTGCATCGCGGTCGAAGATGTTGATCAGCGGCAGGTTGTGTCGCCGGCCGACCTCGAAATCATTGAAGTCGTGTGCCGGGGTGATCTTGACCGCGCCGCTGCCCATCTCGGGGTCGGCGTATTCGTCGGCGACGACCGGGATCAGCCGGCCGACCAGCGGCAGCGTCACCTGCTTGCCGACCAGATGACGATAGCGCTCGTCATCCGGATGGACGGCGACGCCGGTGTCGCCGAGCATCGTCTCCGGCCGTGTCGTCGCGACGACGAGGTGACGCCCCGGCATGCCGTCGACCGGGTAGCGGATGTGCCAGAGTTTGCCCTGGGTCTCGCGATTATCGACCTCCAGGTCGGAGATCACCGTGTGCATCTCCGGGTCCCAGTTGACGAGGCGCTTGTCGCGGTAGATCAGCCCCTCGCGGTACAGGGTGACAAAGACCCGCCGCACCGCCGCCGATAGGCCGGCATCCATCGTGAAGCGCTCGCGCGCCCAATCGGCCGAGACGCCGAGCCGGCGCAACTGCCGGGTGATCGTACCGCCGGATTCGGCCTTCCACTCCCAAACCCGTTCGATGAACTTCTCGCGCCCGAGATCGGCGCGGCTCTTCTGTTCCTCGGCCAGCTGGTTGGAAACGACGATCTCGGTGGCGATTCCGGCGTGATCCGTGCCCGGCTGCCACAAGACGTCACGGCCACGCATCCGCTCGAAGCGGATCAGGATGTCCTGGATCGTGAAGGTCAGCGCGTGGCCCATATGCAGGCTGCCGGTCACATTCGGCGGCGGCATCATGATCGTGTAGGGCCGCTTGGCGCTGTTCGGGTCGCAGGCAAAGCGGCCCGAGCGCTCCCACAGATCGTAGAGCCGGGCTTCGACCGTGTCCGGACGATAGGTCTTGTCCAGCATCGCTGAACCGTCCTCTTAGCGAAATCTCATCAGGCAAACGCCCGCTCCCGCGGGCAGCACCGCAGCCGACGCAATCGGCGCAAATCAGGTTCGGCGAGCCTCGCCGGCGACCCGGGCAATTTCCTTCTGAACCAGCCCCTCGACGAGGGTCGGCAGCTTTTCGTCGATCCATGTCTGCAGCATCGGCCGCAACAACTCGCGGACGATATCTTCGAGCGTCTTGTCGCCGCGGCCGAGCGACGTCTCCGGAGCGGCGCGATCACCCGGCGCACTGACCCGAGTGAACGCCGATCCGAGTGATTCGGTGGCCGGGCTCGGCGAGAGCCGCTCGCCACGAATCGTCGGCGCGCCGTCGGCCACCGCCGGCCGCGGCGGTTCCGGCTCGACCCGACCGTCCGGCAAAGGCGGCACCGCACCGCGGGCCGCGGCCGGCGCGATGTGACGCACCGACCCGTCTGCCTCGACCGCCTCGGTCAGGACCAACACGTTGTCGTCGCGCTTGGCCCCGACCACCCCGCCTGCGCCTTGGCGCTCGTCATCGGCAATGATGCGCCGGATCGTGGCGAGGATCTCCTCCATCGTTGGTTCAGTCGCGGGTTTGGTATCGGACATGCGGGCACCGGTATCAAGGCTGCGGCAGCGGGGCAGAGTAATAGCCCGCCTCTTATTCTAGGCCAACCGGCGTTCCGGCTCCCCGCCGGGAACCCGCCCACAATAGCGATGGCGCCTTTTATTCCTTAAGGCCGCCGCCGAAGCCGGCCCATTTGTCCTTCACCGCCTTGTAGTGTCGTTCCATGTCGTAGAGCTGGACCGGCAGCTTCAGCTCGGGCGCGATCAGCCGGCCGGTTGCGGCGGCGAGATTGAATTCGGCGACGGCGGCATCGTGCTGCGCACCGACCAACTGCGATTGCGTCGTGAACAGCTGCTGCTGCGAGATCAGCACGTCGAGCACGGTCCGCGAGCCGACCAGCGCCTCCTGCTGCACGCCTTCGAGCGCGATCTGCGCGGCCCGGACCGCCGCGGCAAAGGAAGCAATCGCGGCGCGCGCGGCCGTCAGGGTTTCCCAGTTCTGCGTCGCCTGCTGGACGGCCTGCCGCCGGGCATCGTCAACCTGACTGCGGCGCTGCCCCACCGTCTGCTCGGCCTGGCGGGTCTGCGAATAGATCGCGCCGCCCTCGTAGAGCGGCATTGTCAGCTGTGCCACCACCGAACCGGAGTCCTGC
>DATARH010000245.1:0-3055 GCA_036264235.1 Allostellaceae bacterium | reverse complement strand
CCGGTTGAGCCGGGCTGCACCCGCCCTACGGCTTGGAGAAGGGCGAGCCCGAATCAGCCGCCGCCGATCTTCGGGATCAGCACGACCTCGCTCTCGGGGTTGAGCTGCGCCTGATAGGCGTCCTGGAAGATCTCGCCGTCGATCGCGACCGCCATCCCCTCATCGATCTGGTGACCGAGGCCAGGAAAGCGGCGGTCGAGCTCGGCGATCATGCGCCGGACGGTGTCGGCCTCGACCTCGAATTCGGTCTGCCCGCCGGTCCACCGGCGGGCAGCCATCCCGGCCAGGACGACCTTAGGCAAGCTACTCGGCGGCCATCTTGCGCGGCGGCTCTTCGTCGTCGATCGCCGCGCGCAGCTTCGGCGGCGACATCGGCAGGTCGCGCATGCGAGTGCCGATCGCGTCGGCGATCGCGTTCGCGACCGCCGCCATCGGCGGCACGATCGGCACCTCGCCGACGCCGCGCACGCCGAACGGATGGCGCGGGTTCGGCACCTCGACGATGACCGCGTCGATCATCGGCAGGTCGGAGGCGACCGGGATGCGGTAATCGAGGAAGCCGGGGTTATCGAGGCGGCCGTTCTTGTCGTAGACGTATTCCTCGTTGAGCGCCCAGCCGATCCCCTGGGTTACGCCGCCCTGGATCTGGCCCTCGACGTAGCTCGGATGGATCGCGCGGCCGACATCCTGCACCGCCGTATAGCGCAGGATCTTGACGTGTCCGGTCTCCCGGTCGACCTCGACATCGCAGATATGGGTCGCGAAGCCGGCGCCGGCGCCCTGCGCATTGACCGTGACCTCGGCCGAGACCGGCCCGCCGGTGCGGCCGGATTTCAGCGCGATTTCGGCCAGCGACAGCGGCTCGAAGCTACCGGCGTTGGGTCCGGCCGGATAGGCCTTGCCGTCGCGCCAATCGACCGCATCCGGGCTGATGTCCCAGATCATCGCGGCACGCTTCTTCAGCTCGACCACGACCTTCTCGGCCGCCTGGGTGACCGCCATTCCGGTCGCGAAGGTGACGCGGCTGCCGCCGGTCAGAAAGCTGAAGCCGATCGAAGCGGTGTCGGCCACGACCGGGCATACTCGCTCGTAGGGGATGCCGAGCACTTCGGCCGCCATCATCGCCATCGAGGCGCGCGAGCCGCCGATATCCGGATTGCCCTCGACGACGGTCGCGGTGCCGTCCTCGTTGATGTGGCAGGCCGCGCTCGATTCGCCGCCGATGTTGAACCAGAAGCCGGAGGCGATGCCGCGGCCCTGGTTCGGGCCGAGCTTGGTGCCGAAATGCTCGCTGCCCCGCGCCGCCTGCAGCGTGTTCTCGTAGCCAATATTGGCCCAGGTCGGCCCGTGCGCCGCCTTGGTGCCGTCGCGGGCGGCGTTGATCTCGCGCAGCCGCAGCGGGTCGATATTGAGCTCACGCGCCAGCTCGTCCATGCAGCTCTCGGTGCCAAAGGTCGAGTTCGGCGCGCCGGGCGCGCGATAGGCGGCGACCTTCGGCCGGTTCGACACGACGTCGTAGCCGACGATGCTGACATTCGGGATGTCGTACATCGCCAGGCCGCACATGCAGGCAGGCCCGACTGGCGAACCCGGGAAGGCGCCGGCCTGGAGCTTCACCACCAATTCGGCGGCGACGATGCGGCCGTCCTTCTTGGCGCCGAGCTTGACCTCGTAGACGCCGCCGGCGGCCGGGCCGCTGCCGCGGAACACCTCCTCGCGGCTCATCACGATCTTGACCGGCCGGCCGGCTATTCTCGAGAGCGCCAGCGCGACCGGCTCCAGATAGACGAGCGTCTTGCCGCCGAACCCGCCGCCGATCTCCGCCGGGATCGCCCGGATGCTGGCCATGTCGAGGCCGAGCAGCTTGGCGCAATAGGCGCGGACCATGAACTGGCCCTGGCTCGAGCTCCACACGGTGCATTGCCCGTCGCTGCCCGCCGAGACGACGCAGGCATGCGGCTCGATATAGGCCTGATGCACCGGCTGGCTGGTGTATTTGCGCTCGACGATCACCTCGGCGTCCTTGAAGCCGGCGGCGGCGTCGCCCTTGGTGAAGGTGATGCGCTTGGCGACGTTCGAGGCTGCGGTCGGCTTCGGCTCGACGCCCTGGGTGAACAGATCGTCATGCAGCACCGGCGCACCCGGCTGCATCGCGTCCTCGACATCGATGACGTGCGGCAGCACCTCGTACTCGACCTCGATCAGGCCGATCGCTTCGTCGGCGATCGCCTGCGAGGTTGCGGCGACCGCGGCCACCGCATGCCCGTCATAGAGCACCTTGCCGCGCGCCAGGCAGTTGTAGGAGAGGTCGCGGAAGTTCATCGGGCCTTCGCCCATGAAGGCTTCCTCGGACGGGATATCCGCGAAATCGGCCGCGGTGACGACAGCCTTGACCCCGGGCAGCTTCAGCGCCTTGTCGGTCTTGATCGACTTGATCCGCGCATGCGCGTGCGGGCTGCGCAGGACCTTGCCCCACAACATGCCGGGCATGACCATGTCGGCGCCGAAATTGGCGCGACCGATGACCTTCTCGACTCCGTCGGGCCGGATCGGACGCGTGCCGACGACCTTCAAACTCTCGCCATCATACGCCATCAGATCGCTCCCAATGACTGAACCGGTTGCTTCTTCCTCGATCCCGTAGGGCGGGTTAACGAAGCGTAACCCGCCAGGACCTTATCCAGTTGGATGGCGGGTTGCGCTGCGCTTCACCCGCCCTACAAGACTTTCCTACAGTGTCGCCGGTGACGGCGGGTTCTCGCCGCGCATCACCGCCGCGGCGTCGAGCACGGCGCGGATGATCTTGTCGTAGCCGGTGCAGCGGCAGAGGTTGCCGGCCAGCCAGTAGCGCGTCTCTTCCTCGGTCTGGTTCTTGTTCTCGTCGAGCAGCGCCTTCGCCGCGACGATGAACCCGGGGGTGCAGAAGCCGCATTGCAGCGCCGCGTGCTCGAGGAATTTCTGCTGCACCGGGTGCAGCTTGTCGCCCTCGGCGATGCCCTCGATCGTGGTGACGGTCCGGCCCTCGGCCTCGACGCCGAGCGTCAGGCACGAGCAC
>DATARH010000176.1:0-19310 GCA_036264235.1 Allostellaceae bacterium | reverse complement strand
ACCAGCTCCTGACGGTATCGCTATCGAGCCCTTCGCCAGTGCACTTGTTCCAGACTTCAACTACTTGCTCGCTGGCGGCGCTGACGTTTGGATTTGGATCGGCCTCGATGAGCCGCTCAACGGCGGAAGTTGCAAATCCCTGCATCATTTGGCGCCAGCTCGGGTCGGGATGCCGGTTTGCCGAAGATAGCGGCGCCAGAATTTGTGGTACACGCCCGTTATCCCGATCATTCAACCCAGTCCAGAGTTCGACCAGTGAAGTATGGGTCCTATCGGCGGTCCATTGTGGTCTCTGCTGATGAATGAAAAATAGTATCGCCTCAAGCGCCCGTCGGCATGCGCCCCGGGGGTCCTTCTCGAGCTGGGCGTTTGCGTTCTTAAGTTCGGCCTCTAAGCGATCCCATGCTTCGGCGTCGAGTCGCGGGTCCATTTCTACACCTCCACCGTACACAGCCGATAAACTACGAAAGAGACCGCATCCGGTATCCCGACATCGAGCTTAGTGACCAATCACGTTCCCGCTCACACTGCTTCCAATCCTGGCGTTGTCCGCGGCACCTCCTCCGTGATGATTTGCTCGAGCCGCTTTGCCCAAACATCAAGAGCCCGCCTCTTCTCTACCAAACCGTCATATCGGTCATATCGAGCAGTGACGTCCGTCTCGAGGTGGTTGAGTACCAATTTCACATCTCCGCGAGAGATCCCCAACTCGCGCATGCGCGTCGCCACCGTGCGCCGGAGATCGTGCGGCGTGAAGCGATCCATTATCCCAGCAAGGCGTGGCGTAGATACCTTTCGGCCAGCCCTCTTCCGTGCATTGGAGATCGGCCGCGGATCGAACAGAAATCGGGTGGCGTGGTCGATAGATTGGCCACGATAGGCTCTGCCCGTCAATTTCGAGGGGAATACAAGCCCGGCTTCGTTCGGCGGATTCTCGGTGAGGATCTGAAGAGCAAGCCCGGATAGCGGGATCAAGTGCTCACGGCCGTTCTTCGCGCGTGTCGCAGGCAGAACCCACAACGCCTTCTCGAGATCGATTTCGTCTCGATGGATACCGATGACCTCGCCCTTGCGCTGGCCGGTGATTAGCATCAGCCGCAAGATGAGCCGGGCATTCGGTTCCATTGATGCCGTGTCGAGCGTGCGCCAGAGGACCCCGATCTCGTCTTCGGAAAGGGCGCGGTCGCGCTGGTTCTCGGCAGACGGTGCCTCGACCTCGTTGCAGGGCGAAACCTCGAGGATTGCCTGCCCGACTGCAAATTTGAACATGCGGCGCAGGATCGTCAGCGACCTGTTCGCCTGGATCGGGGCGCCCCGATCCACGATATCATTCAGCAGCCGCACCACGTCGCGGCGCGTGATGTCCTTGGCCTTCAAATCCCCCCAGCGCGGCAGCACGTCCTTGTGGAGCATGCGCTCGTCCTCAAATGCGCTGCGCTTCCTAGGGCGCGCATAGCGATCCAGGTAGGCGGCAACGAGTTCTGCGGTGGTCTCGGCGCTGCGTTGAGCTGCTCGCGCGGATACCGCGCACTCGCCGGGGTCAATGCCCCGGTCGAGCAGATTCTTCGCCTCGGCGAGCTTTACACCAACGTCGGCCAACGACAGACGAGGATAGGTCCCAAACGTCAGCCGCCGAGGGCGCCCCTCGAAATGATAAACCCAGACGAAGCTTTTGATCCCGCGGGGGCTGACCCGCATGCCAAACCCCTTCCTTGCCTCGTCCCAAACCTCGTAACGGGCGGCCTTCGGGCGTAGAGCTTCGATGGACCTATCGGTTAGCTTCGCCAACTCATTTCTCCCGTTGCTACCCCAGCGGGATTTAGGGTAGCATTTCGCACGAAACAGTGTGGCATGAACTGAAGCCCCGTGAAACGGGCACTATGGCCTAAGTCGAGGATTTCTGCGCCTCCCGATTGTTCCGGCGCGTTTCACCGGGTAGCAAGGTATCTCTGGATTAATCGCTTCGTAAGCGATAGGTCGTCTGTTCGAATCAGACTCGGGGCACCATCCCGTTCGGGGGAGGGATGGGGCAAGAACGGGCGCCGTGGCGGCAGTTTGGTGTTGTTGGGGGAACACGCGTGATCGAGCAGACCCTGGACATTGCGACCGGCGACGGCGCGATGCAGACCTTTATTTGCCATCCGGAACGCGGCGGCCCGTTTCCGCCGGTGCTGTTGCTGATGGATGCGCCGGGCATCCGGGAGGAATTGCGCGATATGGCGCGCCGGCTGGGCACGGTCGGCTACTATGTGATGCTGCCGAATTTGTACTACCGCGCCGGTCGCGACACGATCTACGGACCCGACGTGCTGGAGCACGGCAGCCGCGAGCATACGCGCATGCGCGCGGTGCGCACCGGGATGACGATCCCGCCGGCGATGACAGACGTCGCGGCGATGATTTCCTTCGCCGACGGACAGGAGCCGGCGAAAACCGGACCGGTCGGGGCGCATGGCTATTGCATGAGCGGCCCCTATGCGCTCGCGGCCGCGGCGCGCTACCCCGATCGCATCGCGGCTGCCGCCTCGTTCTATGGGACCTGGCTGGTCAGCGAGGCCGTGGAGAGCCCGCATCTGTCGCTGGGTAAAGCCAAGGCGGAGCTTTACATCGCCTGCGCCGAGCATGACGAGTTGGCGCCGCTGCCGATGGTGGAGGAGCTGCGCGGGTTGTTTCGCCGGGCCAGTGCCGCCGGCGAGATCGAGCTCTACCCGGGGGTACATCACGGCTTCGCCTTTCCCGAGCGCTGGTGTTACGACAAGCTCGGCGCCGAGCGCCATTGGGAGCGCCTGATCGCACTCTATCGCCGGCGGTTGTGCTGAACCATGCTAGGGGTCGTCACCGCCGTCAGCCGCAGCCCGACGCATTCGTTGGCGAAGTGGAACCAGAACAGCATCACGTTGCTCGCTGGGCTAGGCGTCGATGGTGATGCGCATAATGGGAAGACGGTAAAGCACCTATCGCGCCTGTTGCGCTTCGGCAATTCACCGAACTTGCGACAGGTGCATCTGATCCATTCGGAGCTGCACGAAGAATTGCGCCGCGGCGGGTTCGCCGTCGTCCCCGGCCAGATGGGCGAGAACGTGACGACCCGTGGCATTGAGCTACTAGGGTTACCGACCGGCGCCCGCCTGCACCTTGGCGGCGAGGCGGTCGTCGAGGTCACTGGCTTGCGCAACCCTTGCGGGCAGTTGAACAAGATTCAACCCGGTCTAATGAAAGCTACTCTGGCCCGCGATGCCGAGGGGAACCTGATCCGCAAGGCCGGCATCATGGCGATTGTGCTGGCTGGCGGTACCGTCAAACCCGGCGACAATATCGATCTCGAGTTGCCGCCGGAGCCGTATCTGCCGCTCGAGGCGATCTGAGTCGTACCGGAATGTTCGTCTTAGCACTGTAGTTCAATCAGACACTGCCGAAACCCGCTCTTTTCCTACATTTCCCGCGCTTGATCCCGCGCTTTTCTTGTCAGAGCCGGTCCCGGAGCGTGGTCGCGTCGCCTTAGCCCTGCTCTCGGCCGCTATCTCGCCGAGACGGAAGCGCAAAAAGGCGGTGACCGCGGCCTCTTCGGCGCTCATGCCGTCGAGGTGTTCAGCGAGATAATCGCGGCTCTTCTCTGCGAGCGCAGCCAGCAATGTGCCGTCGAGATAGCCATCCAGTATTTCCGGATGAATGTAGCAGCGTCGGCATACGGCCGGAGTGTTGCCGAGGTGCTTCGCAACCTTTTCGACCGCGCGTACCACCGCCTTCTTGCGCTCGGCGTCGGTGTCGAACGCTTCGAACTCACGCAAGGCCTCGGCGGCAAGATGGGTACCGGCCCAGGTGCGGAAATCCTTCGCGGTGATGTCTTGTCCGGTGATCTCGCGCAGGTAATCGTTGACCTCGCTGGAACCGACGACGTGCCGCTCGCCGTCGTCATCGAGATACTGGAAGAGTTCATAACCGGGCAGGTCGCGGCAACCCTTGACGATACGCGCGAGCCGACGGTCGTTGATGTCGGTCTCGTGATGCTTGCCGCTCTTGCCGTGGAAGGCTATGTGGATGCGGCTTCCTTCAATCGCGACATGGCGGTCGCGCAGCGTGGTCAACCCAAAGCTCTTGTTCTGCTTCGCGTACTCGGTATTCCCGATGCGGAACAAGGTCAATTCCATCAGTCGCACAATCGCGGCGAGTACACGCTCGCGCGGCAGCCCCGGCCGCTGCAGATCTTCGTCGACGCGCGCGCGAAGTTTCGGCAAGACGCGCGCAAAATCGAGCAGCTTGTGGTACTTCGCCTCGTCACGGACCTGACGCCAGCGCGGATGGTAGCGATACTGTTTGCGGCCCCGCACGTCGCGGCCGACCGCCTGCAGATGTCCGTTCGGGTCGGGCGAGATCCAGACAGCGGTCCAGGCTGGCGGGATCACCAGTGAGCGGATGCGTTTCAGCGTGTCGATATCGCGGACCAGTTCGCCGTCCGGGGTACGGTAATCGAAGCCGTGCCGAGCCGGGTGACGCGCGATCCCCGGCATCTCGTCGGTGACATGGCGCAAACGCGCCAGTTTTGCCGCTGTCTCCGGGTCGAGAGCCGCTTTTATATCGTGCTCCCCGCCATTGATGCGCTTCGCGCCGTCGACGCGTTTTGTGCGGCTTTGAGCAATGTATCGTTGCGAAGACTTTGCCGCCATGCGATGCGATCCTTGCCACTGTGCAGGGATCAACGGCGACCAGCCTGGGCTCGTCCCAGAACATATCAATTGCGCGTTGCGACTGGAACCAAATCCGTATCAGCGGTGTCAGGTTGACAACAGGGCGGCGCTTCCGGGCCGCAACTGTTTGAGATGACTGCAAGGAGCAAGCCGATGCCGACCCATCAGAGCCCGGCACAGAAGAAGACGGTCAAGCGCGTCATGCATGAGTACAAGCATGGCGAGCTGAAGACCGCGCGCGGCAGCCGCAAGGTGAAGAACCGCAAACAGGCGATCGCGATCGCGCTCAGCGAGGCCGGCGCGTCGAAATACGACTCGCCGAAAGAGCGCAAGCGGAATCTGAGCCGCACTAAATCGAAGGAACGGCGCGGTCAGACTGGTCAGGCGGCGGCCGAGGGACGGCGTCGCACCACGCGCAAATCGGCCGCCAGCAAGAGGGCTGGCGGGCGCACCACGACGCGGCGCAAAGCGGCGAGCAGCAGGTCGACGACGCGACGCTCGACCGCCGCGAAGCGCTCGACGACACAGCGCAAATCGAACGCGCGGAAGCCGGCGGCGCGCCGGACGGCGCAGCGCAAATCGACTGCGAAGAAGCCGACGACCCGCCGGACAACGACGCAGCGTAGGGCCGCAAGCAGCAGGTCCACCGCACGGCGGACGATGGCACGGCGGTCAACCGCACGGCGGACAACGACGCAGCGCAGATCGGCGAAGACGAGTTCGTCGCGCATAACGGCGCGCCGGCGGACTGCGGCTGCGCGCACTCGCACCGGCGGCAAGACGCGTGCCGAGCTTTATCGCGAGGCGACCCGGCGCAACATCCGCGGCCGCTCGAAGATGAGTAAGCAGCAGCTCGAACGCGCGCTGCGCCGTTGATCGGCGCAATTTAGGCTCGCTCCTTCGCGTCCGGCGCGGCACAGTGCGCGCCGGACGCGGTAGCGTGTCCGATCTGCAGCCGGGGGTTTTCATGCAGTTTGGCTTCAACCTGCCGAACAGCGGCGCGCTCGCGGCGCCCGAGATCATGACGCGCATCGCGCGCGAGGGCGAAGCGCTCGGCTTCGACTACCTCACCGTCACCGACCACGTCGTGCTGCCGGACACGGCCGAGCCCGGGTATCCTTATTCCGAGAGCGGCGCGTTCTATTCGATCGACAGCGCCCATCGGCACGAGATGCTGACGCTCGCTGCCTATCTTGCCGGCATCACCTCGAAGTTGCGGCTGGTCCTGGCCGTCCTGGTGGTGCCGCATCGGCCGGCCGTACTCGCTGCCAAGATGCTGTCGACAATCGACGTGCTGTCGGGCGGCCGGCTGACGGTCGGGATCGGCGCCGGCTGGCTTAAACCCGAATTCGATGCGGTGGTGACGACACCGTTCGAGGAGCGCGGCGCGGTCACCGACGAATATGTCGCGGCGTTCCGCACACTATGGACCGAAAAGAAGCCGGTGATCGCCGGCCGCTATGTCCGGCATGACGGGCTGCTGCTCGAACCAAAACCGGTGCAGAAACCGCACCCGCCGATCTGGGTCGGTGGGGAGAGCGGTCCATCGCTGCGGCGCGCCGCGCGCCTCGGCGACGCGTGGTATCCGATCGGCAGCAACAACAAGCATCTGCTCGACACGCTGCCGCGCTACGAGGCTGGGATCGCGCGGCTGCGCCAGTTGACGGCAGCGGCGGGGCGCGATCCGGCCAGCGTCGGGTTGACTTATCGCGTCAAGCGCTATGGCGACGCCGTCGCGCCGAACGCCAGCGACGGTAACAGGCGCCTGTTCTCCGGCGGCGACGCCGAGCTGATCGCCGATATCCGTGACCTGCGCGGCCTCGGCGTCAGCGCACTCGATTTCGATTTCGAGCGGCCCGACGCGGAGCGGGTCGTCGCCGATATGCGCTCGTTCCGCGACCGCGTGCTGGCAAAAGTCTAGCCCCGACGACCGATACGGCGCCCAGCCGTTTTCGCGCAAACGTAGATTGCATCGCACGGTCAGGAACTCTTTCGAACCCGATCGTGTTCTGCGGGTATGAGCGACCAAAACTTCTTCGCGAACAGCGCCCGCGAGTGCCGGCGGCTTGCCCGCAACGCGGCTTCCGAGCATGTACGCTGGCAACTGTTGCTTTGGGCAAGAGAGTTCGACGCGATAGCCGTCGATGGCCGGCCCCAGCATCGCGCTGGTCCGCAGTTCAAGCGCTTTGCCGATCTGGAGTCGCATCTCGAGGCGGCAGACTAGCAACAGCCGGAAAGCGCTGAGTCTGCAAACGCCGTCGGGTCAGCGGCCCTCGTTGACCTCGTAATTCTTCGGCAAGGTCGAGATCGTATTCGGGTCGTGCGAGTAGCGCGAATGCGAGTCGGTCATCCGCACCGCCGAGATGTCGTCGGCGATCCCATTGAGATTTTGTATGTCGCTGGCGCGCGGCGGCGCACCGGGTTCACAACTGCTGCTGCACAGCGCCAGCGCGAGCAGCAGGCTCAGGCGCGCCAGCGTCATGAACCCCTCCGATCAAACGACGAATATGTAAGCTACCACAAATAGAATCACAACCAGCGCGGTCGAGATCACCAGGATGTGGCGGACGACCCCCTCTTGGCGGCCCTGGCGGGCGTTTTCGGGACCGCGGACGACAGGCCGGGCCATGGCAGGCACCTTTCTGATGGGGAAACCTCTGGCAAGAAAACGGGAGGCAGCCGGCTTTCGATCCGCCGCCGGGACGCGCGGCTTGACCGGCTCCGTGGGCAGGGCTACATCGAGATTATGTTCGAAACGACGCATCGCCCCGGCGGGCGGCGAATTAGCGACCCGGGCCTCATTGAGGCTCGGGACGCCAGGATTCGCCCTTTACTCGCCAGGATCTCCGCCGATGCCGTCGATCAATGCCGCTGAACGCAGCGCTCCGTCCACCTTCCGTTTTTCGCTCAAAGCCCGCTCGGAACCGGGGGTCATGCCCCGCGTTCTGGAACTGTTTGCCAAGCGCGGCCTCGTGCCGCGCAAATTTCACAGCACAACCTTCGGACCCGGTGGCGGGGCGCTGAAGATCGACCTCGAAATGGGCGGTATCGAGCCCGGCAGCGTCGATTACATAGCCAACTGCATGCGCGGTATCGTCGGGGTCGAGGCGGTCCTGACCGCCGACGCTTGATCGGTTGGCCGGTTGCCGCGCGCCTGGAGTCGCCAGATGTCGTTTGCCCAGCATATCCGCCGCTGCAACAACTACGACCCGGCGCGCGTCGTGCCGCTCGTCGCCGGCGATCATCGCATCGGGTTGCTATTGCAAGAACATGCCGCCGCACTGCGTCCATATCGCGAGGTATTCGCGGTTGAACCGGATCGCGTGCGGCTCGTCGCGACCGGCGATTGCACAACGGTCAGCACCGCAGTCGATGACGTTGTCAACGCGCTGGTGGCGGAAAATCGGGTTCGCAAGTGGCGCAACGAGACGTTCGATATCGCCGCCCGTTGGGGCGAGCCGCCGATCTTCCGGCTGGACCGTGGTGCGGTGCCGTTCTTCGGCGTGCGTGCCTATGGGGTTCATCTGAACGGATATCGGCGCGGCCGCGGCCAAATTTCGCTGTGGGTCGGGCGCCGGGCACCGGACAAGCACGTCGCCCCGAACAAGCTCGACAACCTGGTCGCCGGCGGCATCGGCAACGGCCATGGTGTCATCGATACGCTGATCAAGGAATGCGACGAAGAGGCGGGATTGCCGGAAGCGCTCGCCGCGCGCGCAGTGCCGGCCGGCGCCGTCAGCTATCGGATGGAGAACAATGAGGGGATCCGCGACGACGTGCTGTTCGTTTTTGATCTCGAAGTCCCGGGCGATTTCGTCCCGAAGAACAGTGATGGCGAGATCGCGCATTTCGACCTGATGCCGGCCAAGGACGTGATCGAGCGCATCCGCGCGACCGACGATTTCAAGTTCAACGTAAATCTCGTGGTCCTCGACTTCGCGGTGCGGCACGGACTGATCGGTCCCGACGATCCCGAATACCTCGACCTCGCCTGCGGTCTTCACCGCCCGTTGGACTGAGCCGCCGCGAGCACCTCTTCAGGGCTCTTGCCAGCGGCGCGCATCGCCCGGATCGTCAATGCCCGGTCGCGCTTCGCCAGGCGGCGGCCGGAAGCGTCAGTCAGCAGCGGGTGATGCCGGTAGAGCGGTGTCGGCAGGGCCAAAAGCGCCTGCAAGAGCCGGTGGATGTGCGTCGCTGCGAACAGATCGACGCCGCGGGTGACCAGGGTCACCCCTTGCGCTGCGTCATCGACGGTGACCGCGAGATGATAGCTGGTCGGCACTTCCTTGCGCGCCAGCACAACATCGCCGAGCGCCACAGGATCGGCCGGGATGCGCCGATTGTCTTCGATCCATTCTAGTGGGCCGATGCGCGCCAGCGCTGCCCCGACATCGAGGCGCAAAGCGTAATCGGTGGCCGCTTCCAGGCGCTCGCCACGTTCGGCCGCACTCAGGTGGCGGCAGGTGCCGGGGTATGGTGGCCCGAGCTCGCCCTGGGGTGCCCCGCCGGCGCGGGCGATCTCGGCCTGGATCTCGCGCCTGGTGCAGAAACAGGGATACAGCAGCCCCATCGCCTCGAGCCGGTCGAGTGCCGCTCGGTATTCGGCGTAATGCTCCGATTGGCGCCGAACCGGCCCGTCCCAATCGAGGCCGAGCCAAGCGAGGTCTTCGAGGATCGCCTCGGCAAATTCCGGGCGGCAGCGGGTCGCGTCGATGTCTTCGAGGCGCAACAGAAAGCGACCGCTCGCCTCGCGCGCCGCATGCCAGCCCTCCCAGGCCGAACGGGCGTGGCCGAGATGCAGGTATCCGGTCGGGCTCGGCGCGAACCGGGTGACGACGCTGCCGCGATCGTTATTTGCGGCCAACGACCTTTCCCACGCCTTCGAGCACTTCGTCCCAATCGTCGACCTCGCGGTTGTGCGGATGGATCATCACGTGCTGCACCCCGGCCGTCTCATAGGCCGCGATGCGCTCGCGCAATTCGCCGACATCCTTGCCGGCCCAATGGGTGCGCACGGAAATGGTAAAGCCGGGCTCGGGCCGGTCGCGCCGCAACCGGGCAATGACCGGCACTGCCTCTTCCGGAGTCACCTGGCTGCCATGCCAGCCATCCCCGATTTTGACGGTACGGCGGTGCGCTGCCTCGGAACGGCTGCCGTGCCACATCGGGATCGGCTTTATCGGTTGCGGCAGCATCGTCATTTCACGGATTTCAGCCGGGATGTGTTTGGCCTCGAAATTGACCGGGTCCTGCGACCAAACCGCTTTCATCATCGCGATGCCTTCGTCCATCCGCCGGCCGCGTTCGTGGAAGGGCGCGCCGAGCGCCGCGAACTCAGGCTCCAGCCAGCCAACCCCGACGCCGAGAATCAGCCGCCCATCCGACAGGTTCTGCAGGGTCGATAATTCCTTGGCGAGCGGCAGCGGATGCCGCATCGGCAAGACCAGGACGCTGGTGCCGAGCCGCACCCGCTCGGTCACCGCGGCGACCCAGCTCAAGGTCAGCACCGGGTCGTAGAACAGCGGCGAGCGCGGGAACTGCTTGCGCGGCACGATGATATGCTCGCTGACCCAGACGTCGCTGAACCCGAGAGCCTCCGCACGGCGCGCATGATTGCGGATCAGTGCCGGGCTCGCCTTGCTGCCGGCCTGCGGCAAATGAATTCCGATTTGCACCGCCATCAATCTGTTCCCTCGTTGCTTGCGCGATCCGCGCCCTTCACAATGCCCCGACCGGAATAGGGCGGGGAAGGGGCGGAGTGATGCGGTTCCAGGACCGGGTCGCGGTGATCACCGCGGCGGCGAGCGGCATCGGACGCGCCACCGCCGAGATCATCGCGCGCGAGGGCGGGATCGTCGTCGCGGTCGACAACCATCAGGAGCGGCTCGATGCCACCGTCGCGGGTGTGAGCGAGGCTGGGGCGCGCGCCCATGGCCGGCTGTGCAACGCGCTCGATGCGGACCAGGTCGAGGCGACGGTTGCCTCGATCCTGCGCGAACTCGGCTCGATCGATATCCTGGTGAATGCGGTCGGCGGCAGCACGATTATCGATAAACCCGGCGCCGATGTTGAAGAGCTGAGCCTGTCCGATTGGAAGCGGCTGATCGACTTCAACCTCGACGGCACGTTCCTGTTCACCCATGCGGTCGTGCCGGTGATGAAGCGGCAGCGCCGCGGCAAGATCGTCAACCTCGCCTCAATTGCCGGGCGGGGGCTCAGTGGGTCGAGCAGCAGCGCCTATGCCGCGGCCAAGGGCGGCATCATCGCCTTTACCCGCAAACTGGCTTTCGAATTGGGGCCGTTCGGCATCAACATAAACGCGATCGCGCCGAGCCGCACCTTGACCTAGCGCATCCGACCACGCTGGAACCAGACCAGTCCGGAAGACCAGGCCATCGAGATCGAGCGCACGCCGCTGCGCCGCATCGCCGAGCCGATCGACCAGGCGCGGGTGATCTGCTTTCTCGCCTCATCCGACGCCGATTTCGTGACCGGCGTCACGATCGATGTCACCGGAGGAAATTAATGAGCACATTCGTACTGGTGCACGGCTCCTATCAGGGCGGCTGGATCTGGCAGCCGGTTGCGAAGCGGCTGCGCGCCGCCGGGCATGAGGTCTATGCCCCGACCCTCGACGGCTGCGCCGAGCGCAAGGACCAGGTTCGGCCCGGCATCACCACCGAGACCCAGGCCGACGAGATCGCCCAGCTGCTGTTCTACGAGGACCTGCGCGATGTCGTGCTGGTCGGCACCAGTTCGGGCGGCATGGTCGTGTGCCGGATAGCCGAGCTGATGCGGGATCGCGTCTCTCGTCTCGTCTTCGTCGATGCGCTGGCGCTGCTCGATGGCGAGAAGATCGGCGACATCGTCACCCGCTCGACCGCGGCGCCGAATGAGGGCGGCCTGACGCGCGGTCCGACTCGCGAGGACGCCGCCAATCGCCTTTTCGCCGACCTTGACCCGCAGACGCGCGCCTGGGCGCTCGAGCGGTACACCCAGCATCCGGCCGGCATCTATACCGAGCCGGTAAAGCTCGCCCAATTCTGGTCGCAAAGCTGGCCGACAACGGTTGTCTGGTGCCGTCGCGCGGCCAATCCCGGCGAGGCGCATCAGCGCCGCACCGCCGAGCGGCTCAACGGCAAGTGGGCGGAGCTCGATACCGGCCATTATCCGATGCTGAGCATGCCCGAGGAGTTGACGCGACTGTTGCTGGCCGGGTAACACCCGGCCCGGTTCGAGAGGCACATGATCAACGAAATCGGCCATTTCGCGCTGGTGCTGGCGCTGTTCATCGCCGTCATTCAGTCGTCCGTACCCTTGGTCGGCGCGTCGCGCGGCGACGGTGCGCTGGTCGGGCTGGCGCGGCCGGCGGCGGTGGCGCAGTTCCTGTTCATCGCGACGGCGTTTTTCGCGCTGATGCACGCCTACGCCGTCAGCGATTTCTCGCTGGTCAACGTCGCCAGCAATTCGAACAGCACCAAGCCGCTGCTCTATAAGCTGACCGGCGTGTGGAGCAACCACGAGGGCTCGATGCTCTTGTGGGTCTTCATGCTGTCGCTGTTCGGTGCCGCCGTCGCCCTGTTCGGCCGCAACCTGCCACCGGCACTGCGCGCCCGCGTGCTGGCTGTGCAGGCGATGATTGGGGTCGGCTTTCTTCTGTTCATCCTGCTGACCTCAAACCCGTTCGCGCGCCTGTTCCCGGTGCCGGTCGACGGCAATGGCCTCAATCCGATCCTGCAGGACCGCGGCCTCGCCTTTCACCCGCCCTGCCTTTATCTCGGCTATGTCGGCTTCTCGATCTCGTTCTGCTTCGCCGTCGCGGCGCTGCTCGAGGGAAGGGTCGATCCGGCCTGGGCACGCTGGGTGCGCCCCTGGACGCTGGCGGCCTGGGTCGCGCTGACGATCGGCATCGCGATGGGCAGCTGGTGGGCTTATTACACGCTCGGCTGGGGCGGCTGGTGGTATTGGGACCCGGTCGAGAACGCCTCCTTCATGCCGTGGTTGGTCGGCACCGCTCTGCTGCATTCGGCGATCGTCGTCGAGAAGCGCGAGGCGCTTAAGACCTGGACAATCCTGCTGGCGATCATCGCGTTTTCGCTGAGCCTGATCGGGACTTTTCTGGTGCGTTCGGGGGTATTGACCTCGGTGCATGCCTTCGCGACCGACCCGATGCGCGGCGTCTTCATATTGCTGCTGTTGAGCGTCTACACCGGCGGCGCTTTCGTGATTTTCGCAATCCGGGCGCCCAGCCTCGCCGGCGGTGGCTTGTTTGCGCCGATCTCGCGCGAAGGTGGGCTGCTCCTCAACAATTTGCTGCTGACGACGGCGGCGGCGACGGTCTTGCTCGGCACGCTCTATCCGTTGTTCCTCGATGTTGTCAGCGGCCAGAAGGTGTCGGTAGGGCCGCCGTATTACGCCGCGACTTTCATCCCGATCATGGTGCCGTTGGTCGTCGCGATGGCGGTCGGACCGTTATTGCCGTGGAAGCGGGCCGATTTGTGGGCGGCGCTTGGGCGTCTGAAATTGGCCCTGGTGGTGGCGGTTGCGGCCGCCCTGGTGACACTTGTCGCGGCTGGGGTTCACTCGATCGGCGCCGCCTGCGGGCTGGCGCTCGCCGCTTGGCTGTTCGTCTCGACAATGGTCGAATTGGCCGAGCGGGTCCGGCTGTTCGGTGACCCCCTTGGCGGCGTCTTCCGGCGCGCCTGGCGGCTGCCGCGCGCCGCTTGGGGCATGACCTTCGCCCATGCCGGGATCGCCGTGACGATCGCCGGCATCACTGGCTCGACCTTCTGGACCGCCGAGAACATCGTCAGCGGCAAGCCGGGCGAAAGCTTCCCGATCGCCGGCTACACGATCGCGCTCGACGCCGTCAACGAGGTTAAGGGACCGGATTACAATGCGACCCGAGCCGACATGCGGCTGTTGAAGGACGGCCGGCTTGTCACCGAGATGCACCCGGAGAAGCGCTTCTACCCGGTCGAGAACGGCAACCAGACCGACGTCGCGATCCGCACCAATCTCTTGGCCGACGTCTACGCCGTGATCGGCGATCCGGACGGCAAGGGCGGCTGGGTCCTGCGGCTCTATTACAACCCGCTGGTGCCGTGGGTCTGGCTCGGCGGTGTGGCAATGGCGCTCGGCGGACTGATTTCGCTGAGCGACCGGCGACACCGCGTCGGCGCACCGGCGCGGCGCCGACGCGAGGTCGCGGCAGCGGTAGTGCAGGCTGCGGAATGAGCCTTGCGTCGGCCGAAGAGGCGCCGCGGCGGCGGTGGATTTTCGCACTGCCGGTGGTGGCATTTGTGCTGATGGCTGCCGGCTTCTTGTTTGGCCTCGACATCAACCCGACGGTGCTGCCGTCGCCGCTGATCGACGAGCCGGCGCCCGTCTTTGAATTGCGGCCATTGCCCGGACAGCCGCATGGCTTCTCGAACGCCGATCTGAAGGGCCATGTCAGCCTCGTCAACACCTTCGCCTCGTGGTGCGCGCCCTGCCGAATGGAGCACCCGGTGTTGAACAAGCTCGCGGCGGCGAAGCGGGTGCCGATCTACGGTATCGACTACAAGGACACCGGCGAGGCCGGGCAGAAATGGATCGAGACGCTCGGCAACCCCTATGCGGCAATCGGCGTCGACAACGGCCGCGTCGGCATCGATTGGGGCGTCTATGGCGTGCCCGAGACGTTCCTCGTCGATCGCAACGGCCGTATCCGCTACAAGCATGTCGGCCCGCTTAGCGAGGCCGATATTGAAAAAACAATCCTGCCGATGGTCGCGCGGCTGGAGCGGTAATGCGAATGAGAACTACGTTGTTTCAGTTGGTTCTGGCGCTCATTCTAATATTGAACATGAACCCGGCTCACGCGGTGCGGCCCGACGAGATGCTGGCCGACCGGGCCCTTGAAGCACGGGCCCGCGAGGTCGGCAAGGAGCTGCGCTGCTTGGTCTGCCGCAACCAGTCGATCGACGATTCCGACGCCGATCTTGCGCATGATCTGCGGGTGATCGTGCGCGAGCGGATCGAGGCCGGCGACAGCAACGACCAGGTTCTCGCCTATGTCCGCGCCCGATATGGCGATTTCGTATTGTTGCGGCCGCCGTTTCAGTTCGACACGTTGTTGTTGTGGCTCGGGCCGCTGATCGTGTTGTTGGTCGGCGGTTTCGCGGCCTGGCGGTTCAGCCGTGGGCGGGCCGCACTGCCGGTGCCGGCGCCGCTATCGGCTGACGAGGAGCGACGGCTGAACGCCGTGCTGCAGCAGGGGGGCGAGAGTTGAATATCGGGCTCGCCGTCGCGCTGCTCGGCATGACGTCGCTGGCGGTGGCGATCTTGCTGGTGCCGCTGCTGTTGCGCAGCCGCGCCGCCGCTTCGCGCGAGGCTTACAATCTGGCGGTTTATCGCGACCAGTTGGCCGAACTAGACCGTGACATCGGCCGCGGCGTCTTGACGCCGGATCAGGCCGAGGCGGCGCGCGCCGAGATCGGCCGCCGCATCCTCGCACTGGCGCCCTCGGCGACGGCCACAGGTCCGGCATCCGCCGTGCCGTTCGCAGTTGCCGTCGTCTCGGTTCTCGTCCTGCCCTTCGCCGCATGGAGCCTTTACGCGGCACTCGGCTCGCCCTCCCTGCCCGACCAGCCCTTTGCCGCCCGCACCCAGGCCGCCACTGCTCAGATCGCCGAAGCGGCGCCACCGCACGACATGACCGAGGCGATGGCAAAGCTCTCCGAGCACCTGAAGCAACAGCCGGACGACCTGGGCGGCTGGGTTCTCTTGGCTCGCTCGCAGATGAGCGTCGGGCAATTCAAGGAGGCATCCGATGCCTACAGCCATGCCGCGCAGTTGGCGAAGGACAACATGGACGTGATCGGCGATTGGGGCGAGGCGCAGGTTCTGGCGGCCGGCGGAACGGTAACCCCGGCTGCGCGCGACGCCTTCGAGAAGACGCTGAAGGACCCCGAGAACGCGCCGCGCTCGCGCTACTACCTAGCGCTGGCGGCGGGGCAAGATGGCGACCGGAAAGGCGCGCTGCAGCAATGGGTCGATCTTGAAGGCGACTCACCGGCCGATGCCGACTGGCTGCCGATGCTGCGTCAGCGCATTACCGAAACCGCCGGCCAACTCGGTCGCGACCCGGCGACGCTCAAAACATCGGCTGGCGCCGCCCGGCCCAACCCGGCGACTCGCCCGCCGCAGGTCGCCGCTGCACCGCAAGTGGCCGCCCCTGCGGCGGCTCTTGCCGCGCCGCAATCCTCGGCACCCGACCCGGCGCGGGTGCGCGAGGCGCAACAGGCGCTCGCCAACGCGCCGGCGGAGGACCGGCAGGCGATGATCAACAGCATGGTCGAGCGGCTCGCCGCGCGGCTCGAGCAGCAGCCGAACGATATCGATGGTTGGACCCGTCTCGGCCGCTCCTACATGGTCTTAAACGAGCCCGCGAAGGCGCGTGACGCCTATGCCCATGCCATCAAGCTGCGGCCCGACGATCCACAGTTGAAGGCTGCCTATGCCGAGGCTGTGGCGGCGGCGAAGTAGAGCGCCCCCGCCAAACTCTCATCGGTCCTCTGCGGCGGCCTTGATGATCGTTACATTGCCGCGATCATCGGTTTGGATGTCGATGCCGCGCCCGCTGAAGAATTCCAGATTGCCGTTTTTCAGGTAGGTGATCTCGCAGGCGCCACCGCCCTCAAACTCGAACAGATGCATGATCTGGCCGTTGAGCTCGCTGCGCGCGTAGTTCCGCAACTCGGTGATGTTCTTGATCCCGATCGTTTTTACTTGATCGAGGTCGATCGTGACGGAGCCGTCGCGGCGGCGGTGAAGTTGGGGCATGTGTCCTCCCTCCCGGCTCTTATTCTGTTTGCGGTGCTATTCGCGTTGTTAGTCTTGCCGCAGATTCGCGCTGCGGTAGCGCCGTGACCGGGCTTAGCCCGGTCAACGAGTTCTGCCGGAATTCATTCCACCGAACAAGCGGCGCCGAGCGCGCGCACGCTGTCGCAGAAAGATTTCGCGACCGCATTGCGCGCCGGCCGCTTCGGGTCGAGCCGCTGTCCGCGGGCCAATTGCGTCAGGCCCTCGATCGCTTTCGCCAGCGTACCATCGAGTCGCGCCTGCCAGACCGGCGCCGGCACGGCGTGGCCGAAGCTGGCGCGCGCGAGTTGCGCCGTCAGCGCGGTGCAGCTTTCCGGATCGCTGAGAATGTCACCGCGCCAATTGCCGCGCGTGGCCCAGGTCTCGGCCGACTGGCCGGTCACCGCCGTGACGTAGTTGCGGGTCTCCGGCGGCAGCGCCGCCTGCGCATGCAGCCACTTCTCGACCCGGGCGGCGCCGGCATTGTAGGCGGCAGCGGCGAGGCCGAGATTGCCGAAGCGGGTCTGCAAATCGGCTAGCAGCCGGGCCGCGTGCCCGATCGCCTGGGTCGGGTCGAACGGGTCGACAAGACCGCGCTCGGCTGCGGTCTGCGGCATGAACTGCGCCATCCCTTCGGCGCCTTTCGGGCTCACCGCCATCGGATGGAAGCGGCTCTCGACCCACAGCACCCGGGTCAGGAAGCTGACCGGCAAATGGCTTGCGGCCGCCGCGTTCTCGACCATCTGGCAGGCGCGGTCCTGCAGTGTGCTGGCCGGCTCGGCCGAGGCTGGCGCCGCCGCGAGCAGGGCAATCACAAGGGCGGCGGCCCGGCGGCTCATCCGAGGCGGTAGAATTTGGTCGCGGTGCCTGAAAATAGTGCCGTCTTTTCGGTGGCCGAGGCGCCGGCGGCGAGGTGCTTGAACGCGTTCCAGAACGCCTGATAGCTGCCGCTGCCCTTATCGACCGGGAAGTTGCTTTCGAACATCGCGCGATCGGGGCCGAACGCCTCGATGCAGGTCTCGATGTATGGCCGCCATGCTGCGGCGAGATCCTCCGAGCTGGGCGGCTTTTCGCGGGTGTGAAAATCGAAGCCGAAGAGGCGCATGCCGAGCCCGCCGAGCTTCACGTAGACATTCGGGCAGCGGGCCAGTTCGGCGATTTTGCCTTTCCACTCGGCAAAGACCTCGTCGCGCTTGCCGGCATAGGGGCCCAGCCCGATCGCGCCGCCGACATGGTCGAGCACGATCGGCGTCGCCGGGAAGGCGCGCGCCAGATCGGTCAACTCGTGCAGCTGGGTGAAATACATCCACGCATCGAAGCTGAGGCCCAGCGGGTGCAGCTTGGCGAAGCCCTCACGCACCTTGGGGTCCATCAGGAGCCCGGCCGGGCGGTTGATCGACGAGCCGCGCGCCGCCTCGTCCGGATGCGAGGCGGCGATGTAGCGGATGCCCCGGAACCGGCCGCCGCCGGCCGCGATCATCGCCTCCAGCACCGGCTCGACCGCACCCCCGAGCATCAGATCGGCATAGGAAACGATCCCGGCACAGACCTGTGTCTTGCCGTAGGTGCCTGAGGCGGCCATCGCGGCGACGCCGTTGGCGAACTCGACCTCGCCGACCGGGCGCATCGCTTCCGGCCCGCCCGCCCGGTACATCGACAGCCATTCGAGATAGACCGTCGCGGTGATGTTGTGGCCGCTGCCGGTGTCGGCCAGCAGCTCCGGCAGCAGGTACCGGCCGGTATTGGCGCGGTCGACGAGGTGGTGGTGCGGGTCGACGATGGGCAGGGCGGGTTCGAGGATTTCCTCGCGTCGCAACGCCAGCCAATCGTTGCGGACCGGCGGGTGCGGGGTCGGCGCGGTGAAGGGATCGGGGGCGGACATGTACCTCTCCCAACAAATCCCTCTCCGCCTTCGGGGGAGAGGGAGGGGCCCACGCCGACGGCGTGGGAGGGTGAGGCGGACTTGACTTGGCGTGCGCTCCGGGGTCCCCACCTCACCCCAACCCTCTCCGCCCCCGGGGCGGAGAGGGAGCTTGTCTGACCTATTCCGCCGCGACCGGCTGGGGCTGCGTGTCCGGCAGCGGCCGCACCTCGTCCTCATCCCACGGGCCGGGGAAGCGGCCGCGGCCGACCTTGTCGCGCGAGAAGATGTGGTAATCGACCGGCCATTCGGTGCGCGGCAGTTCGTAGAACACCTCGACGCCGTTGCCGTCGGGATCGCGCAGATAGATGCCGAGCGAGATGCCGTGATCGGCGATGTGGTCGATCTTGACGCCCTTGGCCTTGATCCGGTGATAGAGCTCCTTGAGGTCGTCGAGGCTCTCGAAGCGCCACGCCATGTGGTTGAGCCCGACCTGCCCCTTCTGCTGCAAGGGCGCGTCGTCGCCGACCTGCATCAGCGCGACCTCGTGCGACTGCTCCTGGTCTGCCGACATGAAGGCGGCCCAGCCGGGACGGTATTCGTAGGTGTGGAGGCCCAAGAGGTCCTCGTACCACTGCTTCGATCGCTCGGCGTTGCGGACGTACAAATTGACGTGTTGCAGGTACATCGGCTTTTTCATCGCGCCCTCTCTTTCCTGGCGTATTCCGTCTGACAAAAATCTACCACTCTTCGTCGCTCTTCCCCAAAAACTCCAAGACCCGCTCCATCACCTCGCCCTTCGGGTAGACCGCGGCCATCGCGCGGGCGCGGGTCAGCGGGTCACTGGCGAAGAAGCGTTCATACAGTACCTGCCGGCTGCCGAAGGCGTTGCCGGCGAGATCCCAGGCGAGCCGAAAAAG
>DATARH010000197.1:0-12042 GCA_036264235.1 Allostellaceae bacterium | reverse complement strand
CCGAAGGCCGGTATCCGTCCCGCCGTGGATCCGGGCCGTCGCCGGGACAAAACAGAGTGGTTACGCCAGCGCCGGTTCGCGCGCCTTGGTCTTCTGGAACGCCGGCATGACCTCGGTGGCGAAGCGTTCGAGCTGTTCGAGGCAGACCGCTTCGGGGACGCCGACCGACAGGCTGACCGACACCCGGTCGAGGCCGGGGTAGCGCTTTTCGATCGCCTTCAGGTGCTCGACGATCTGCTCCGGCGAGCCGCACAGCACGCCGCCGGCGTTGATCGCGTCCTCGATGCGCGGCAGCTTGGCAGTCGGGGCGCGCTTGGGATCGCGCATGATCTCGATCTGCTCGTCGGTCAGGGCGCGGACCAGGCGCAGTTCGCCGAACATCTTCATGTTCTCTTCGTAGAACTTGCCGGCCTCGCGGATGCCCCGCTCGCGGCTGTCGGCGAGGTAGAAATGGAAGCCGAAGCACATCCGCTCGCCGAGTTCGAGCTGTTTGCCAATCTTGGCATGCGCCTTCTGCCAGGCGAGCACGACGTTATGCATCGCCCCGCCCTCGGCCGAGCCGCCGCCGACCAGGCCCTGGATGCCATGTTTGGCCATGAAATCGAGGGCGCGCTCGGAGCCGCCCTGGATCGGCTGCCAGCATTCGACCGGCAACAGCAGCGGCCGCGGCACCAGCGTCAATTCCTTCAGCTGATAGCCGCGATACGGCACCTCGGGCGGCAAGGTGTAGTGCTTGCCCCGGTGAGAGAAACTCTCGTTGTTGAAGGCCTTGAAGATGATCTCGACCTGCTCCTCGAACAGCTCGCGATTGGCCGGCTGATCGAGCAGCGGCGAGCCGAACGTCTCGACCTCGCGGGTATGGTAGCCGCGGCCGACGCCGAAGGTGATGCGCCCCTTCGACAGGATGTCGGCGGTCGCGTAATCCTCGGCGAGCCGCAGCGGGTGCCACATCGGCGCGATGTTGAAGCCGCAGCCGAGCCGCAGGTTTTTGGTCACATGCGCGAGGTGCAGCGCCGTCATCAGCACGTTCGGGATGCACTCCATGCCCTCGTGCTGGAAGTGGTGCTCGGCCATCCAGAAGGTGTCGTAGGCCGTCCGGTCCATCAGCTTCGCCATCGCCTCGGTCTTGCCGAAGACGCCGGCGAGCCGCTCGTTCGGGTAGCGGCGGTCGTTGACCGGAACCCCGCCATAGCCGACGTCCTCCATGTCGATGTGGCCGGCGAACAGGCTGTCAAATTTGGTGATCATCGGCGGACCTCCTTGGGCCGGCGCTGAGCGCGCGGCGCTTTATTCCGGCATTTGACCGCGCCCCGCGACGGAGGTCAAAGCAAACGGAACCATGCGGGCGCATGACAGCCCCGATCGGGCCGATGCGCGGTTTCCGCCTAAAGGTCTAAGCGTCGGGAGCGGCTGGACTGGCCCGCCGCGGCGGGCGAAACTGCGGAAAACATTCGAACAGGGGGTTTGCTATGCAGCGGATTGTTCAACTGGTCGCGGGCGCTTTGATCTTGGCGGCGATCACCGGGCAGGCAGTTGCGCAAAAACCGGGCGGCGTCCTGCGCGTCTACCACCGCGACAGCCCGGCCAGCATGTCGATCCACGAGGAGGGGACGAACTCGACCGAGATCCCGATGATGGGGGTGTTCAACAACCTTGTCGTTTACGACCAGCACATCGCGCAGAACAGCATCGACACGATTCGCCCGGACCTCGCCGACAGCTGGTCGTGGAGCGAGGACGGTACGCAGCTGACGTTCAAATTGCATCAAGGCGTCAAATGGCATGACGGCAACCCGTTCACCGCCGCCGACGTCAAATGCACCTTCGATCTGCTGACGGGGCGTGCCCAGGAGCGGTTCCGCGCCAACCCGCGCAAGAGCTGGTGGAACAATGTCAGCAACATCGCCACCAACGGTGATTATGAGGCAACGTTTGTGTTGAAGCGGCCGCAGCCAGCGCTGCTGACGCTGCTCGCCTCCGGTTACACGCCGATCTATCCGTGCCACGTCTCACCGCAGCAGATGCGGCTGCACCCGATCGGCACCGGTCCGTTCAAATTCGGCGAATTCAAACCGAACGAATCGATCAAGGTGGTGAAGAATCCGGATTACTGGAAGCCGGAGCGACCTTATCTCGACGGTGTGGAATACACGATCATTCCGAACCGCTCGACCGCCTCGCTCGCCTTCATCGCCGGCAAGTTCGACCTGACCTTCCCGTACGAAGTGTCGATCCCGATGCTGAAGGACGTGCAGAGCCAAGCGCCGAACGCGATCTGCGAGCTGACGCCGGGCAACGCCAGTACCAACCTGATCATGAACCGCGACAAGCCGCCGTTCGACAACGCCGAGCTGCGGCGGGCGCTGATGCTGGCGCTCGACCGCAAGAGCTTCATCGACATCTTGGCGGAAGGCAAAGGCGATATCGGCGGCGCCATGCTGCCGCCGCCGGCCGGGCTCTGGGGCATGCCGCCCGATGTACTGAAGGACGTGCCCGGATACGGCGCCAATGTCGAAGCCAATCGCAGCGAAGCCAAGAAAATCATCGAGAAGCTCGGCTACGGGCCGGACAAGCGGCTCGGCTTCAAGGTGTCGGCGCGCAACATCGCGATCTTCCGCGATCCCGCCGTGATCCTGATCGATCAGCTGAAATCGATTTATATCGACGGCGAGCTCGACCCGGTCGACACCGCCAACTGGTTCCCGAAGGTGGCCCGTCACGACTACCAGATCGGGATGAACAATACCGGCAGCGGAGTTGACGACCCGGATCAGCAATTTTTCGAGAATTACGGCTGTGGCTCGGAGCGAAACTACACCGGCTACTGCAACCCGGACATGGAAATGCTGTTCGTGCAGCAGTCGACCGAAGCCGACCAGCAGAAGCGCAAAAAACTGGTGTGGGAGATCGACAGGAAGCTGCAGGAAGACGCGGCACGGCCGATCGTCTATCACTTCCGCGCCGGCACCTGCTGGCAGCCGCAGCTGAAGGGCATCACCGTCATGGTCAATAGCCAATACAATGGCTGGCGGATGGAGGATTGGTGGCTCGACCGGTGACCCGCTATTCCGGCACTTCGATACCGAGCAGCGGGCCATAATGCTGGCTGCCGAAGACGTCGCCGTCACCGGGACTGCCGCTCGGCCGCGTACGGCGGATCGTAAACTTGATCGCCAGCGCCGGCTCAAATTCGACGTAATCGGTGATGCGGCTGTCGTCAATGGCGAAGATGCGGCACACTGCGGCACGCGACAGAGCACCACTCGCCCGCGCCCGCTCGTAATCGGCGCGCTCGGCGAAGATCACGTCGAAGGTGATGCGGTCGACGCCGGCATTCTTGCTGCGGATCGTTTTCGCAATGTCGGCGAGGGTGCGCGGCGCGGTCATATCCCGGCCGTGGTCAGATGGGTCGGGAACAGTTCGAGTGGGTCGGCGACCCGCAGCGTGTGATTGATCGTCCAGCGAAAGGCCGGGCTCGCCGGCATGACTTCGTCGAGCAGGAACGCGACGCCACCCGCCGTGCCCTTCACCTGCGGCAGGCGGGCATAGAACATCTGCCGGGTGCCAATCATGCAGGCCTCCTCGGCGAGTGCGCGGGTCGGGGCGACGGCCTGCACGACGACCGCCACCTCATGCGCCGGCGCGGCGCGCAGCGGCTCCAACTCGCCGAGAATGGCGTCACGGCCGTAGACCGAGAAATGCAGCTCGTAACCGCTTGCACCGAGCTGCTCGGCTGCCTGCTGCCGAGCCCAAGCGATCACGTCGTCTATGCGCGCGATGGTGTAGGGATCGCGCACGCCGACGATGCCGACATAGCGCTCGCCGATTTTCCCCGAGCCTTCCAGCTTGACGCGTAATTCTGGCGCCCGGTCGAAGCGGGCGCCGGTGATCCGGGTCGTGCGCTCATCATATTGCTCGTAGCAGCACTGGCTCATGTCGAGACGGCCGCCGAGCACGAACTCCTCGAACGGATTGGCTCGTTCGTACATCGCGTGACCGGCTACCGAGGCAATGGTGCAGCGTTGCTCCGGCAGCATCGCGGTAACCTTAACGTCCTCCGCCGTGATCTCGCCGAGCACGGTTTCCTTGCCGCCATAAGGCTCGGCGCAGAACGAGGCGCATTCGAGAACCTTGCCAAGGAAATACGAAAGGCCCTCGGGGAAGCCAGCGCGGATCGCCGGCGCGGCGAAGATCGCGCAATCGCTGCTGCGCCCGCCGACGATCACCTCGGCGCCCGCGTCGAGCAGCTTTATGTAAGGGTGCACGCCGGCCATCGCGACGACACGGTCGGTCGCAGCGATGGTCGCGCGGTCGAGCGCCGGTCGGCCGTCGAGGCCCTCGATCCCATCGAGCCGGTCGCGCAGCAGATCGTTGTCCACCTCCGAATGGAAAAAGCCGAGACGGAATCGTGGTAGGCGGTGCCGGGCGGCGATGTCGCGAACGATCTCGACGAACAGATCGACCCGGCTGTTGCTGCCGGTATCGCCGGCCGAGCCAATAATTACCGGTACCCCGAGGCGCCGCCCGGCCAGCACCATCGCCTCGAGATCATGCTCCTGCCAGCGGCGCGGGCTCGACGAGACGTCGGCGCCGAGCGGCACCGGCCCGACATCGCAGGAGCCGGAATCGGCGCAGATCAGATCGGCCCCGGCGGCACAGCCGAGCGCGAAGCTGCCAGTCTTGATCGGCGCAAAGCCGAGATGACCGTTGGGGCAGATGATCCGCAGATTGCGCATGCCGTTCTCGCCGGGGGTCCCGCATAGTAGCCGATGCCGAACGAGAGTGGGTGAAGCATGCCGGGTCCGCTGAACGGCTGTCGGCCGTTACGCCGCTGTACTCAGCCGGTCGCGGCGCGGCCAGCGACGCTTTTGTCCTTGTCGCCAATGACGAGGCGCAGCTTGCTGGCCAGTTCGTCGCGATGGTACGGCTTCGGCAGCACCTGCAGTGTTTCCGGCAGGCCGTGCTGCTGCGACAGGGCGGAGGCGGTGTAGCCGGAGGTCAGCAGCACTTTCAGCCCCGGCCGGATCCGTTGCGCCTCGCTGGCAAGCTGCCCGCCATTCATCCCGCCGGGCATCGCCACATCGGAAAACAGCACCTCGATCTCGGCATCATTCCGCAGGATGTTCAATGCGGCCTGCGCGTCGGTCGCGGTCTTCACCCGGTAGCCGAGCTCGGTCAACCCACTGACGGCGACATCGAGCACGTCCGCATTGTCCTCGACGACCAGCACCATTTCCGCCCGCAGCGAGGCCCGGATCGGAGGCAATGCGAGCACCTCTTCCGGCTGCGGCGTGCGTGCGACCGATTTCGGCAGGTATATCTCGACCCTCGTTCCCTCGCCCGGCTTCGACTCGAGCCGCACCTGGCCGCCGGCGCGACGCGCGAAACTGTAGACCTGGCTCAAGCCGAGCGCGGATTCCTTGCCGGCGTCGTTGGCGGCGAAGAACGGGTCGAAGGCATGCGCGACAGTTTCCGGCGGCATGCCGGGGCCGGTGTCGGTCGCCGCGATGCGCAGGTAATCGCCGGCGGGAAGCTCGGTGAATGCCTGATCGTCGAGCACCACATTGCCGGTCTCGATCCGCAGCGTGCCGGTCTCGTTCATCGCCTCGCGCGCGTTGATGACCAGGTTGAGCAACGCCGTCTCGAATTGCGTGCGATCGACATAGGCCGGCCAAAGCACCGGGCTGAGCGCGGTCGCGACCTGCAGCTGTTCGCCGGCGGCCTTGCCGATCAAACCGTCGAGGTTGGTGATTACTTCGTTGGGGTTGAGAACCTCCGTCCGCACCTTCTGCCGGCTGCCAAAGATCGAGAGCTGACGCGTCACCCGCTCGCCGCGCCGGGCGGCGCGAAGCGACGCCTCCAGCGAGCGACGGCGGCGTTGCTCGATGTTCGAATCGCGCAGGGCCAGTTCCAAGCCGCCGCTGATCACCGTCAACAGATTGTTGAAATCGTGCGCGACGCCGCCGACCAGCTGCCCGATCGCCTCGAACCGGTGCAGCTGGGCGGAATCTTCGCGGGAGCGGAGCAGGTCGGTATTGCGCCGCTCCACCAGGGCGAGCGCGCCGCCGAGATTGCCGTAAAGCCGGTTTGCCTCGGTCAACAGCGTTACTAGGACGAAGCTCGCCGCCAGAAGCCCGTAAATCCGGCCGGCATAAAATCCGAAATCGTAGCGGTTGGCGCCGAGGATGGCGGACAGCGCGATGTCCAGCAGCCACGCCACCATAACCACCATCATCCACAATTCCAGCACGGTCGGGACGCTGCGCCACCACAGCAGCGCCAGGATCGCCGCGGTGCCCAACCAAAGCGCTGGCGTGAACCCCTTTGCGACATTCAGCGAATAGTTGGCGCCGGTGATTACGACCGGAAGCAGATCCTGGCCGGCGGTGGTGAGGAGCGTCAGGCCGCAAACCAGCAAAACGACGAGAGCGCACGCGCCAGCGATCGCACGCGGCGGGCTGGCGGCCATCGTGTCGGCCTCCGACCGGGCGAGCAGCGCGTAACCGAGCACGAACAGCGGAAAGCCGAAATGCCAAAACACGTAGAGCCATGCCGTCGTCTGCGCTCCCGCCCCGAGCAGGCCGGCTTCGGAAAAGACATCCGGAAACGACAGCGCATGCGGCACAATCATCAGCGCGCCGAACAGATAACCCGACGCCAATAGCAGCAAAGAGAATGAACGCAGCCGGCTGAACTGGCTGAACAGCAAGACCGCGGTAATCACTTCGGTGACCAGGAGCGCCGCTTCATAGGCTGGAATGAATGCCGGGAGCTTGGCGAGCGGCATCCGAACGAACGGGATCGCGGCAAGGAACCCGATCAACGACAACACTACGACAAGGCGCGCCAGCCCCTTCTCCCGTGGCCCGGCAATTTCTGTCGCGAGAAACCCGCGCGCCAGAAGCCCGTTCGCCGGGAAGCTCGACGACTGGCCGGCCGGCCGTTCCACCTGCGTCATTCCCGCCCTCGCGGTAAATCGGTGCTGGCTGCCCCGGCTCAGGTGATCGGTCCAAAACGGTTAACAGGTGGTAAAGTTTTCGCGCGCTGGTCGGGTGAGCGGGTCTCCGCATCGAATCCTCGTCAGAGGGGCCGCGCACGGGCCATAGTGGCGGCAGCCGATCGAAAATGGGTGAAGCATGCCGGGTCCGCTCAACGGGTATCGGATCGTCGATCTGACCGCGAATGTCGCCGGCCCGCTGGCGACGATGATCCTCGGCGACCAGGGCGCTGATGTGATCAAGATCGAGCCGCCGGACGGCGGCGACCATACCCGGGCCGGCGGCAACCGGCGCGGCGGCTTTGCCGCGTCGTTCCTCAACAACAACCGCAATAAGCGCTCGGTCTGCCTCGATTTGAAGCATCCGGAGGGGCTGAGGGCCTTGATGCGACTGGTCGCCGGCGCCGACGCGTTCGTGCAGAATTTCCGCCCCGGCGTCGCCGAGCGGATCGGCGTCGGCGAGGATGCGGTTCGCGCCGCTCGGCCGGACATCGTCTATGTCTCGATCAGCGGCTTTGGCGAGAAAGGCCCCTACGCACAGGCGCCAGCCTACGACCCGGTGATCCAGGGGTTCACCGGGCTGGCGACGGTGCAGGCCGGCTCGGACGAGGCGCGGCCGCGCATGCTGCGCACGATCCTGCCGGACAAGCTGACCGCGATTACCGCCTCGCAGGCGATCACCGCGGCCTTGCTGGCGCGCGAACGCAGCGGCATCGGCCAGCATGTGCGCCTCACGATGATGGACGCGGTACTGCAATTCCTGTGGGCGTCCGACATGGCCGGGCAAACCTTTGTTGGCGACGAGCCGGCGCAGCAGGAGCGGGCGAGCGGCGCCGATCTCGTCTACGAGACCGCCGACGGCTACATGACTGTCGCGGTGCAGACCGACCGGCAATGGGCCGGGCTGGCGCGGGCGCTCGGCCACCCGGAATGGCTCGACGACCCGCGCTTCAAGACGCCGGCGCTGCGGGCGCAGAACATCGATGCCCGGATGGAGCTGACGCAGCAGGCGCTGGGGACGCGGCCGACCACGGAACTGCTGGAGATCATCGGTGCTGCCGCGGTGCCATGCGGACCGGTGCTGACCCGCAACCAGGTGATCCGACACCCGCAGCTGGCGGCACTGGAGTCGCTGGTCGAATATGAGCACCCCGGGGCCGGGCGCTTGCGGCAGATGCGGTCGGCGGCGCGGTTTTCCGGCACGCCGACAGAGGTCCGCCGCGGCGGGCCGGGGCTCGGCGAGCACACCGACGAGGTGCTGCGCGAGGCCGGCTATTCGGCCGGCGAGATCGCCGAATTGCGAGCCGCGGGCGCGGCGCGGTAACGGTGACCGATGCCTGACGAGGACTCGGGCATTACCTCGCGGATGACCGGCCGGACCATCATCGGCCGCAGCCGCGCTACCGTGCTTGCGGCACCCTCGCCCGCTTGGCGGATCGGGCCGCCGCCGCACGAGAAAGGCCCGCTCGTCTTTATGAATTACGACCAGGTCGAGCTCGACGCGGCCTACGACCAAGCGTCTTACCAACCGACAATCCAACAAAACACGCGACGACTGGCCTCGCTGAGCGAAGACATGTGCCGCCGGATCGGCCCGCCGCTGCGACGCCCGTACGGGCCGAGCCCCGTCGAGCAAGTCGACATCTACCGCTCGACGCGGCCGAACGCGCCGGTATTCGTCTTTATTCATGGTGGCGCCTGGCGCTCCCGCGAAGCAAAGAACTACGGCTTTGCCGCCGAGATGTTTGTCGCTGCCGGCGCCCATTACGTTGCACTGGATTTTATCGGTATAGAAGAGGCCGGCGGCGACCTCCGACTGCTTGCCGAGCAGGTGCGTCGCGGCATCGCCTGGGTCTACCGCAACGCCGCGAGTTTCGGCGGCGATCCGGATCAGTTATATGTCGGCGGGCACTCCTCTGGCGGACATCTGTGCGGCGTTGCGCTGGTGACGGATTGGCAGAAGGAGCACGACCTCTCGCCCGATTTTATCAAAGGCGGGTTGTGCATGAGCGGCATGTACGACATGAAGCCCGTGCGGCTGTCGAAGCGCAGCTCTTATGTCGATTTCACCGACGAAATTGAAGACGAGATGAGCTCGATCCGTCACCTCGACAAACTGCATGCCCCGGTGATCGTCACCTATGGCACCGACGAGACGCCGGAATTCCAGCGGCAGGCCCGCGATTTCGTCGCTGCCGTTACAGCGATTGGGAAAGCGGCACAATTGATCGAAGCGGCGAATTTCGCACATGTGGAAATGGCCGAGTCGCTGGGGAATCCCTATGGCCCGAACGGCCGCGCCGCGCTTGCAATGATGGGGCTGGCAACAAGCTGAATTTCAGCGGCCGACCGGGTTGGCATCACCGAGAATGCTGCTGACCCCGGTCCACAGAATCTGGATGCCGATGCACAACAGAATGAAGGCCGAGAGGCGGATGAGCACGTCGGTGCCGCGCGCCCCCAGCAATGTGATCACGCGGTCGGCGAAGCGGTAGCAGAGATAAACGGTTGCGGCGATCGCCAGCAGACCGGCGACTGCCGCTGCGATCAGCAGAGCGATGTGCGCAATATCGGGCAGCGGACGCGGCCGCTGCGTGCCGAGCGTCACCGCGACCGAGATCGACCCGGGCCCGACCGTCAGCGGCATTGTCAACGGATAGAAGGCGTCGACCGGGTGACTGCCGGCCGCGGCGCTGAGCTGGTCGTCCCCGGGGCCACCGGAATGAAGCAATCTCCAACCGAAAGAGGTGACAACCAACCCTCCGGCGATCCGCAGCGCCGGCACGCTGATCCCGAAAAACTCGAGCACATAGGAGCCGATCAGCAGCGACCCGAGCAGCAAAAAGAAGCTGTGCACCGCGACGCGGCCGGCAATCGCATGCCGTTCTCGCGCCGGACAATGCCGCGTCAGGCTAAGGAAGATCGGCGCGCTGCCGACAGGGTTCACGATCGGGAACAGCCCGGCATAGACGAGCAGGAATGTGCTGGCGAGATCGTTCACAAGAGGTTCGCCTACCCGCCGAGCGATACGCCGACGAGGCGGCCGATGCCGTAGGTGACGCCGGCGGCGGCGAAACCGGTCAGTAGCTGCCGCATCGCGGAGAACGCGAAGGAGCGGCCGGTGAACAGCGAGGTACCGGCGCCGATCAGCGCCAGCGCAATCCCACTCAGCGCGAGGCTCGTCATCAGCGCGGCGGCACCGTCGAGCCAGAAGAAAGCGATCACCGGAAATATGGCCCCGGTCGCGAAGAGGCCGAACGACGCGGCGGCGGCGGCCCAGGGCGAGCCGCCGAGCTCGTCGGGATCGATGCCCAATTCCTCGCGGGTCAGCGTATCGAGCGCGGTCTCCTTGTTCGACATCAGCTCCTTGGCCAGCGCCTTCGCCTGCGCTTCCGGCAGGCCCTTGGCCTGATAGATCAGCGCCATCTCCTGTTCTTCTTCTTCGGGCATGTGCTTCAGCTCGTCGGCCTCGATGTCGATTTGCTGCTGGTTCAATTCGCGCGAGCTGGTGACCGACAGCCACTCGCCCATCGCCATCGAGCAGGCGCCGGCGACCAGCCCGGCGAGCCCGGTCAGCAGGATCGTGCGGCCCGACACCGCGGCGCCGGCGACGCCCATCACTAGGCTCAAATTGGAGACGAGCCCGTCATTGGCGCCGAGCACCGCCGCGCGCAGAGCGTTGCCGCCGGTGCGGTGGCGGCCCTCCAGCCGGGCAAGCTGGCCGCCCGACAATCCGCCCGGGACGCCCCGTTCGACCGCCTGGATGACCCGCTCGTGCGAGCGCTCGGCGGCCGGCAAGCCGCCCGCGACCGCCTCGGGCTGGTTGTCGTACTGGCCGCTGTCGCGCCGCTCCAAGGTGGTGATCGTCGGCAGCACGAATTGCGGGCCGAAGTGAAGCGCTAGCCAAGCCAGCGCCTTGCTGCGCCAGCCCGGGCGCGGGTGCGGTACCTTGGCGCCGACCCGGTCGAGCTGCCGCCGCCAGAACTCGGCATGCGCCTCCTCGACGGCGGCGAGGCGGCGATAGACCTCCTTCAAATGCGGGTCGGTCTCGGCCTCGGCTAGCCCGCGGTAGATCGCGGCGCCATCGACCTCGCCGCGGAGGTTGGTCTGGTAACGGGCGATGTCATCCTCTGCCATGGCACCGCTCCGCCGAAGCCCGTATGGTCCGCGCCGGACTATATCGTGAGGAAAGGCGCCGATGATCGACTTCTATTACTGGCCGACGCCGAACGGCTGGAAGGTCGCGATCATGCTCGAGGAATGCGGCCTCGAATACCGCACGATCCCGGTCAATATCGGCAAAGGCGACCAGTTCAAGCCGGAGTTCCTCGAGATCAGCCCGAACAACCGGATGCCGGCGATCGTGGACCATGCCGATCCGGATGGGCCGCTGCCGGTGTTCGAGTCCGGTGCGATCCTGATCCACCTCGCCGAGCGCAGCGGCCGCTTCCTGCCGGGTTCGCGGCGCGGCCGCAAGGAGGCGCTGGAATGGCTGTTCTGGCAGGTCGGCAATCTGGGGCCGATGGCCGGGCAGCTCAGCCATTTCGTCAACTATGCGCAGGGCGAGCACCGGTACTCGCACCAGCGCTACGCCGACGAGTATCACCGCTGTCTCGGGGTGCTCGAACGGCGGCTCGAGGGGCGTGACTACATCCTCGGCGAGTATTCGATCGCCGATATGGCGTCTTGGCCGTGGGTGCTGATCGCCAAGCCGCTCGGCCAAGCGCTCGACGAGTTCCCGAATGTGTCGCGCTTGCGCGCCGTGGTGCGCGACCGGCCGGCGGTACAGCGCGGTGTCGATCTGGGGAAGGAATGGCGGCGGCAGGCGCCGCCCTCCGACGAGGAGCGGCGCATTCTGTTCAACCAGCGAGCCAAAGTGTGAGGGAGGAGCGAATGGCATTGCGGACACGGCGGATCGTCACCGGGCACGACGCGACCGGCAAGGCGATCGTCACCTCCGATGAGGTGATGCAAGGGGTCAGCGCGCCGGCGCGACCCTACATCTCACGCTGTGAAATCTGGTCGACCGACAAGATGCCGGTCGA
>DATARH010000059.1:0-11657 GCA_036264235.1 Allostellaceae bacterium | reverse complement strand
TCGCGCTGAACCGCGACGATGCCGAGCAGCTGCGCCACGCCTATGAATTCCAGACGCGGCTCGGGCTCGAGCTCGAATGGCTCTCCGCCGCCGAGGCGCGCCGCCGCGAGCCGCATCTGAAGCCCGGCATCGCCGCCGCGGCGTTGAGTCGGGGCGACCACCAGGTCGACAACCGCTGCCTCGGCCGCGCGCTCGCCGCGGCGGTCCGCAAGGCCGGGGTCGCGCTGCACGAGAATTGCCCGGTGCGCGAGATCGTCGTCTCCGGCGGCCGCGCCAGCGGCATCGCCACCGACCGGGGCCGCGACGCGGCGGATGTCGTCGTGCTCGCCGCCGGCGCCTGGTCGCGCGAGATCGGCGGCCTGGTGCCGACGGCATTGCCACCGGTGCGGCCGATCAAGGGCCAGATGCTGGCCTTGCAGATGGACCCGGCGGCGCCGCTGTTGCGCCATGTCGTCTGGCTGCCGCGCGGCGGCTATTTGGTGCCGAGACACGATGGGCGGCTGATCGTCGGCGGGACCGTCGAGGAACGCGGCTTCGATACGGCGATCACCGCCGGTGGGTTGTTGGCACTGATCGAGGGCGCCTGGCGGGCGCTGCCGGCGATCGAGGAGTTGCCGGTTGCCGAGACCTGGGTCGGGTTTCGTCCCGGCTCGCGCGACGATTCGCCGATGCTCGGTCCGGGCGCCGTCGACGGTCTGGTGATCGCGACCGGCCATCACCGCAACGGCATCCTGCTGACGCCGATCACTGCGGCGCTGGTCAGCGACTACATCCTGACCGGGTGGTTGCCGGAGATCGCACGGCCGTTTTCGCCTGAGCGCTTCGCCGCGGCGCCGGCCCGGCGCGACGTCTCCCCTGGGATCGCCGCCCAATGACCCGTCTCAAGGTCAATGGCGTCGAGGAGGAGGTCGCGGTCGGCACCGTCGCCGAGCTGCTCGCCGAACGCGGCATCGACCCGGCGGCGCGGTTTCTCGCGGTGGCGGTGAACGGCGCCGTCGTGCGCCGCGCCGATTGGCCGGCGACGGGGCTCGCCGCCGGCGATAAGGTCGAGATCGTCCGTCCACTGCAGGGCGGCTGAGATTTTGGTACGAGTAGGACCATGGCCATGACCGACCAACTTGTGATCGCCGGCACCCCGCTCAAATCGCGGCTCTTTGTCGGTACCGCCCGCTATCCGAACCAGCAGGTGATGCTCGACGCGCTGGAGGCGAGCGGCTGCGAGCTGGTGACGGTCTCGATCCGCCGGATCAGCCTCGAAGGCTATTCCGGCAGCCTCGTCGATCTGCTCGGCGGCTATCGCTTGCTGCCGAACACCGCCGGCTGCGTCACGGCGCGCGACGCGATCCTGACCGCGGAGCTGGCGCGCGAGGCGCTCGAGACCAATTGGGTCAAGCTCGAGCTGATCGGCGACCGCGAGCTCCTCTACCCCGATGTCGAGCAGCTGGTGCACGCCGCCGACGAGTTGGTGCGCAAGGGTTTCGTCGTGCTGCCCTATTGCAACGAGGACCCGGTCGCCTGCCAGAAGCTCGCCGATGTCGGCTGCGCCGCGGTGATGCCGTTGGGTTCGCTGATCGGTTCCGGCATGGGCATCGCCAACCCAAGGGCGATCGAGCTGATCTGCTCGCGCAGCCCGGTGCCGGTCGTGCTCGATGCCGGCATCGGCACCGCCTCGGACGCGGCACAGGCGATGGAGTTGGGCTGCGACGCGGTGCTGGTCGATACCGCGATCGCCAAGTCGCACGACCCGATCCGCATGGCGGCGGCGATGCGTGCCGGCGTCGAGGCCGGCCGCCTCGCCCGCCTCGCCGGCCGCATCCCGAAGCAGCGTTTCGCCGAGCCGTCGAGCCCGCAATTGGGGCTGGTCGGGAGCTAACCGGCCGCGTGTCGTTAGTGGTCCGATAGCGTCCCCCCACGAGAGGCGAGGCGCGGCCCGTGATCTTCGCCTTGCCGCTTTATGACGACAATCCGATCCGCCGCCCTCCGGTTGTCACATGGGCACTGATCGGCGTGTGCATCGGGGCCTATCTGTGGCAGCTGGGGCAGGACGAGGAGGCGATCGCCTACCAGTACGGGATGATCCCGGCGCTGCTGTTCGGCCACGCGCAACTGCCGTCGGGTCTCACCGGCATACCGCCCTGGGCGACGATCTTCACCAGCATGTTCCTGCATGGCGGGCTGCTGCACCTCGGCGGCAACATGCTGTTTCTCTGGATCTTCGGAAACAACATCGAGGATGTGCTGGGCGCGGTTCGCTACCTGCTGCTGTACCTGGTGAGCGGCATCGCCGCGGCGATGGCGCAGGCGCTGCCCGATCCCTCCTCGGACATCCCGATGATCGGCGCCAGCGGCGCGATCGCCGGCGTGCTCGGCGCGTATCTAGTGCTATATCCATACGCCAACGTGCATGTCTTCGTCTGGATCGTGATCTTCTTCCGGATCGTCACCGTTCCCGCCTGGGCGATGCTCGGCTTCTGGTTTCTGCTGCAGCTGTTCAGCGGCCTCGCCGCCGGCGTGCATGAGCCGGGGGTGGCGTTCTGGGCGCATGCCGGCGGTTTCGTCACCGGCATCGTGCTGATCGTGCTGTTGCGACCCTATGGCGCGCAGCTGCTGCGGCCGCAGCAGAGCACCCCGTTCCAGACGGCGCCAGCCGGCGATTTGATCGGCCGGCGCACCTTCCACGGTTCCGTGCCGGAGGCAGGGCGGCGTCCGTGGGACCCGCCCTGGGGCTGATATGCAGAGGGGTTTTTCGCGATACGCGAAAACCCCGGAGTTTTTTGACGTGGCCGCTGTTGACCCGATGCCTGGGGCGGCGCGGTCAAAAGGGAGGCAGGGCGATGCTTGGCGCGATGTCGAGACAGAACCTTTGCGTACCGCACATCGTCACCCCCGTTAGCGCGGTCCGGCCGTGATCCGAACCCTGCGCATTCTTGCCCGGATCGCCTTTGTCGCCATTGTCCTGGTCGCGGTTGTCGGCGGCGCCGGGGCCGGGGTGACGCTGGCCTATTTCAGCCGCGACCTGCCGGACGACCAGCAACTGCTGCACTATGTCCCCGCGATCGGCAGCAAGATGTACGCCGGCGACGGCAGCTTCATGGCCGAATTCGCCAGCGAGCACCGCATCTTCGTGCCGCTGGCGAAAATCCCGCCACTGATAACGCACGCTTTTCTAGCCGCCGAGGACCGGGATTTCTATTCGCATAACGGCGTCAATCCCGGTGCCGTGTTCCGCGCCGCAATGTCGGACGTGCTGCGGCTGCAGAAGGGGCAGCGGCCGCTCGGCGCCTCGACGATCACGCAACAGGTGGTCCGCCATTTCCTGCTGACCAACGAGGTCTCTGTCTCGCGCAAGATCAAGGAGGCGCTACTCGCCTACCGGATCGAGAAGGTGCTGAGCAAGGACCAGATCCTCGAGATTTATCTGAACGAGATTTATCTCGGCGCGGGGGCCTATGGCGTCGAGGCCGCCGCCCAGACCTATTTCCAGAAGCCGCTCGACAAGCTGACGCCGGCCGAGGCGGCGCTGTTGGCGGCGCTACCGAAAGCGCCCAACAACTACAACCCAATCCGCAATCCGCAACTTGCCAAGTCCCGGCGCGACTGGGTGCTCGCCGGTATGGCCGAGGTCGGCTTTCTCAACAAGGAAAAGGCCAGGATCGAGATCGCGACGCCGCTCGGGCTCAATGTCCGACAGGAGGCCTCGGCGGGCCAGAATGGATATTTCGCAGAGGAGGTGCGGCGCGAGCTGATCGCCCGGTTCGGCGAGAAGGCGGTGTATGAAGGCGGGCTGACGATCAAGACGAGCTATTCGCCGAGCCAGCAGGTGATGGCCGAGCGCGCCTTCCGCGACGGCCTGATCGCCTATGACCGCCGTCATGGGTGGCGCGGCCCGGTACAGCATCTGGCGAATGCCGCGGCGGCGGAGGCCGCGCTCGCCGGCACGGCCGACCATCCTGGCATCGAGACTTGGCGGCTGGCCGCGGTGACCGCGATCGAGGCGGGCAGCGCCAGGATCGTGCTGAAGGACGGCGGCCACGGCCGCATTCCGGCGGGCGAGCTCGGCTGGGCCCGCTATGGGCGGCATCCGGTGGTGGCCGGCGATATCGTTTACGTCGAGCCGCTCGGCGGTTCCGCCGCGCCGGCGGCGGCACCGTCACGCCGCCAGAAAGCACCGCCGGCCCCGGCGGTCCCGACATTTGGGCTGCGCCAGATTCCCGAGGTCAGCGGCGGGTTCGTCGCGCTCGACCCGAAGACAGGCCGGGTGCTCGCGATGATCGGTGGCTGGGACTTCCAGCAGAGCCAGTTCAACCGGGTGACGCAGGCGATGCGGCAGCCGGGCTCGTCGATCAAGCCGCTCGTCTACGTCAGCGCGTTGCAGAACGGCTACACGCCGGACAGCATGGTCAACGACTCGCCGATCGAGATCTCACAAGGCCCGGGGCAGGCTCCGTGGCGGCCAGTCAATTACGAGGGCAACGCGGTCGGCCCGACCACGCTGCGCGACGCGCTGATCCATTCGCGCAATCTGGCGACGGCAAACCTCGCTTTGTCGATCGGGTTGCCGGCGATCGCCAAGACCGTCGAGGGTTTCGACGTGATGGACCGCATGCCGCTCTACCCCTCGATGGCGCTCGGCGCCGGCGAGACCACGGTCATGCGGATGGCGACCGCCTATGCGATGCTCGACAATGGCGGGCATTGGCTGCTGTCGTCGGTGATCGATACGGTCCAGGACCGCGACGGCCGGGTTGTCTACCAGAAGGGCGTCGGCTCCTGTGCCGCCTGCTTTGTCGCCGTTCCGTCCGGCTCCGGCGAGGGCGGCGGCGGCTCGCTGTTTCGCGCCGACGGCGCGCCGAAGCCCTCCGACCTGCCATCCGCCAAGGCCAAATATGCCGATGGCGCGGTGCTGTACCGGCCGACAAAACCCGACCCGCTCGTCTCACCGACCGCGGATGCCGAAATCATCTCGATGATGCAGGGCGTCGTGCAGCAGGGCACCGGTATCGCCGTCGCCGCGGTCGGCAAGCCGATCGCCGGCAAGACCGGCACCACCAGCGATTGGAAGGATGCCTGGTTCGTCGGTTTCTCGCCCGGCCTCGCGGCCGGCGTCTATGTCGGTTTCGACGACCCCCGCTCACTCGGCAACGGCGAAGTCGGTGGCCACGTCGCGGCGCCGATTTTCCGCGATTTCATGACCGCCGCGCTGAAAGACCAGCCGGCGACGCCGTTCGAGGCGCCGCCAGGCGCCGATCCGGCCCTGATCGCCGCGGTGCCGGTGGCGAAGGCGAATTGGCAGCAGGCCTGGGCCAATGGCGGCAGCGATGGTCAGAATGACGCGCCCTATCAGGGGACCCAGCCCTGGAATGGCGCTGTTCCTGGGACCCAGACTCCGGCGCAAACAGCCGACGATCCGGCCTCTCCCTATACGCGGCAACCGCCGCCACTGCCTTGGCAGGCTGCCGCGGGAGCATACGCCACCGACGAGTCGAGCCGTTATGGCAAGCAGCGCCGATCGTACCAGTCCAACCCGTACGCGGAAGAGCAGGGGAACCCCTATCCGGCTCCGGCGCAACCTTATGTGCAGACGCCAGACCAGTACGCCGACACCAATTCGAAGCGCTCAAGGCATGCGCCCGACCCGTACTGGCAGGCCCCCTCACCCTATCGGCAAGAGCCGAACACCTACGACTACAATTATCGGCAGCCGCAGAGCTATCGGCAGCCGTCGGCGCAGTATGCACGCGAGCCGATGGCGCGCTACGGCACCGTCGCGCCGCAACCTTACTACTGGCAGGGTCCGACCGGCTGGCCGGCGCCGGGCTACGGTGGATCAAACTAGCCCCCCGCCGGCTTTCGATTAACCGCGGCCGGTCGGGCGCGGCGCATCTTTGCCCGGCGGCAAGGCCGGACATCCGGCTGTTGACGGCGGCTCCTACCCGGCGCTTATTGAGGCCATCCGTGCCGCTTTCGTTCGAGGAGCGATTTCGATGGCCTCGCAGCCTTTCGCCGGGGTGCTCGTCCCGGTCCTGACGCCGTTCACCGCCGCCGGCGAGCCTGATGCCGGCCGTTTTGTCGCGTTCTGCCGCTGGCTGTTGGACCAGGGCGCCGACGGGCTGGCGATTTTCGGCACCACCAGCGAGGCCAATTCGATGTCGGCCGGCGAGCGGATGGATCTGCTCGACCGGCTCGTCGCCGCCGGCATCCCGCCGGCAAAGCTGATGCCCGGCACCGGCGCCTGCTCGATCACCGAGGCCGCGGGTTTGATCGGCCATGCCGTCGGCCATGGCTGCGGCGGCGTCTTGATGCTGCCGCCCTTCTACTACAAGGGCATGACCGAGCAGGGCGTCTTCGATTTCATTTCGGCCGTAATCGACCGGAGCGGCTCTTCGGCGCTGAAGATGTACCTCTATCACATCCCGCCGCAGACGATGATCCCGTTCGGCGTCGAGCTCGTCGGCCGTCTGATCAAGGCCTATCCGAACACGGTCGTCGGCCTGAAGGACAGCTCCGGCGACTGGAACAACACCAAAGCGCTGCTCGACGCCTATGCCGGGTCTGGCTTCGCGATTTTCCCCGGTTCCGAGGTATTCCTGCTCGACGGGCTGCGCCATGGCGGCGTCGGCTGCATCACTGCAACCGGCAACGTCAACGTGCCTGGGATCCGCAAGGTCTACGAGAACTGGAAGACGGCGCAGGCCGATGCCCTGCAGGCCGAGATCACGCTGGCGCGCAAGACGATCCAGGCCTACCCGATGGTACCGGCGCTGAAGCGGATCGTCGCGCATTTCCATAACGATCCGGTCTGGGCGAATGTTCGTCCGCCGATGGAGCGGCTGAGCGAGGCGCAATCGGCGGCGCTGTTGGCCGATCTCGCCAAGATCGGCTTTACCCTCGGCGAACGGCGCCGCGAAGCGGCGGAATAGGCGCTGCCGCGATGGCGACCGAGCACGCCCCGGCCCGCACCCCCGAGCGGCAGGCCTTTTACGACAAGATCGCGCCGCAGAACCTGGCGCCGCTCTGGGAGCAGCTGCACAATCTGGTGACACCGGAGCCGCGCCCCGAATGCCTGCCCGCGATCTGGCACTACCGCGAGGTGCGGCCGCATCTGATGCAATCGGGCAGCCTGATCAGCGCGCAGGAGGCGACTCGCCGCGTCCTGATGCTGATGAATCCCGGACTGCATGGCGAGGCCTCGATCACCGGCTCGCTGTTCGCCGGCCTGCAATTGATCATGCCGGGCGAGGTCGCCCCGGCGCATCGCCACACCCAATCGGCGCTGCGCTTCATCATCGAGGGCAGCGGCGCCTATACCGCCGTCGACGGCGAGCGCACCACAATGCAGCCGGGCGATTTCGTGATCACCCCGTCCTGGACCTGGCACGACCACGGCAACGACAGCGACCGGCCGATGGTCTGGCTCGACGGTCTCGACATCCAGATCGTCAAGCTGCTCGGCGCCAGCTTTGCCGAGCCGGGCGCCGCCGACGTGCAGACCGTGACCCGGCCGGAAGGCGACAGCCTCGCCCGCTTCGGCCACAATCTGCTGCCGGTCGATTGGAAGCCCGAGGTCAAGACCTCGCCGGTCTTCAACTATCCCTACGCACGCACCCGCGAGTCGCTCGAGACGCTGGCCAGCAACGGCCCGGCGGACCCGTATCACGGCCACAAGCTGCGCTATGTCAACCCGGCGACCGGCGAGTCGGCGATGCCGACGATCGGCACCTTTATCCAACTGCTGCCGTCGGGTTTTGCGACGCGCCCATACCGCGCGACCGACGGCACCGTCTTCGTCTGCGTCGAGGGCGAGGGCGAGACCCGGATCGGCGACACTGTGCTCCGCTGGGAACGGCGTGACATCTTTGTCGTGCCGAGCTGGATGGAGCACACCCACCATGCCGGCGCGGAATCGGTGCTGTTCAGCTTCTCGGACCGGCCAGTGCAGGAAAAGCTCGGATTGTGGCGGGAGGCGCGCGGCAACGCGTGAGTAAGGTTTCGCGGGGTAAAAGGACGACGATGATCCACCCCGTGATCCTGTCCGGCGGCTCGGGCACCCGGCTGTGGCCGATGTCGCGCACGCTCTATCCGAAGCAGTTGCTGGCGCTGTTCGGCGACCACAGCCTGCTGCAGCAGAGCGTGTTACGGGTCGCCGACCCGGCGGCGTTCGCCTCCCCGGTGATCATCGCCAACGAAGAGCATCGTTTCATCATCGCCGAGCAGTTGCGCGCGATCGGTATCGCGCCGCAGGCGCTGCTGCTGGAGCCGTTCGGCCGCAATACCGCGCCCGCCGCCGCAGTAGGTGCGCTGCGCCTGGCGGCCGATGATCCCGAGGCGCTGATGCTGCTGATGCCGTCGGACCATGTCATCGCCGACATCGAGGCCTTTCATGCCGCGATCGGTCGGGCTGTCGTGGCGGCGCGGCAGGGCATGCTGGTGACCTTCGGCATCCACCCCGAACGCGCCGAGACCGGCTACGGCTATATCGCCGCCGGCGAACCGATCGCCGAGGCGCCGGGCGGCTTCGCGGTCGCCGCCTTTATCGAAAAGCCGGCGCTCGCCGAGGCCGAAGGCTTTGTCGCGGCCGGCACGCATTTCTGGAACAGCGGCATCTTTCTGTTCCCGGTAAAGGTCTACCTGAGCGAACTCGAACGGCTGCGGCCGGACATGCTGGCGGCCTGCAAGGCGGCGCTGACAGCCGCTCGCCGCGACGAGGATTTCGTCCGCCTCGACCAGGCCGCGTTCGCCGCCACCCCGAGCGATTCGATCGATTACGCGGTGATGGAGCACACGCCGCATGCCGCGGTGGTGCCGGTCAGCATGGGCTGGAACGATGTCGGCTCGTGGGACGCGCTGTGGGCGATGGGCGACAAGGACCCAGGCGGCAACGTCGTCGCCGGCAATGTCGTCGCCGAGGACGCGCGCAACTGCTACCTGCGCTCGGAAGCGGGGCTGGTCGCGGCTGTCGGCGTCGAGGATCTTGTGGTCGTCGCGACCGACGACGCGGTGATGGTGGCGCCGCGCAGCCGCAGCCAGGAAGTGAAGCAGCTCGTCGCCCGGCTGACCGGGGAAGAGCGGAGCGAGGCCGCCACGTTCCCGACGGTGCACCGGCCCTGGGGCAGCTACAAGGGGCTGCACGCCGGCCACCGCGTTCAGGTGAAGCACATCGTCGTCAAACCGGGCGGCAAGCTGTCGCTGCAGATGCACCATCACCGCGCCGAGCATTGGGTCGTGGTGCAGGGCACGGCCAAGATCGTCCGCGGCAACGAGGAGCTGGTGCTGACCGAGGACCAGTCGACCTATATCCCGCTCGGTACCCGACACCGGCTGGAAAACCCCGGCAAGATTCCGCTGCACCTGATCGAGGTGCAATCGGGCAGCTATCTCGGCGAGGACGACATCGTCCGCTTCGACGACCATTACGGGCGAGACTAGCGCCGGACTGTCACCACCGCCGCTTTGCGCTCGACTGGCCGCATCGGTGAACGCTGCGGTTCAATTGTGCTGGAACCGCCTCCTCTTTTTATTTGGTTTCGTTCCAAGGCTCGTGTAACAATTCCGCAACGGGGTCCCCCACCCCATGAGGCGACGATGAACGCTCGCGTCTCGATTGCGGTAATTGCCGTTGCGCTGCTGTGCGGCGGTGGGGTAAATGCGGCCTGTCCACCGGGTGAGACCAAGGGATGCGCCAAGCTCGATCTTAAAAAGGTCGACCTAAACATGGTCCCCGAGGTCAGCGAGCAGATCGTCGCGCGCGAGCGGTCGGCCGGCGCGAAAAAGGCAGGCCCGCCCGAGGCGGCGGCGAAGGATCCCTATACCGGCCCGACGCTCGGGGTCAGCGACCGCGTCCGTCGCGCGCCGGTGGTCGGGTATCACTGGTCGATCGACTAGCGGCAAATCAAGGGACGCCCTCGGCACCGGCTGGAACCGGCCCGACATAGCGCGAGGTCGGCCGCACCATCCGGTTTTCGCGCTGTTGCTCCATCGCATGAGCCAGCCAGCCGGCGCCGCGCGCGACGGCAAACACCGGCATGAAGGCGTCGCGCGGCAGCCCGACCGCGTCGAGCAGCAGCGCCGCGTTGATCTCGACATTCGGCTGCAAGGACGGCCGCCCCGGCTTTAGCCGCGCAAAGGCGGCACCGACCGCGCGCTCGACCGCCGCGGCGAAGGCGAGCCGCTCCGCCATCTTCGGTTCGCCGGCGGCGATCCGATCGAGCGCCCGGCGCAGGATCGCGGCGCGCGGGTCGCCATGCGGGAAAACGCGGTGGCCGAAACCCATCAGCCGCGCGCCGGCTGCGAGTTTTTGCTCGGCCCAAGCGCCGAGGTCGCCGGCCGCGGCGGCCTCGTCGAGCAGGTCGAGGGTCGGTCCGGGCGCGCCGCCATGCAACGGCCCGGTAAAGGCGCAATAGGCGCCGAGCGCGGCCGAGGCGAGCGACGCGCGGCTCGACGCGATGATCCGGGCGGTGAAGCCGGAATTGCTGAGCCCGTTGTCGATCAGCGCCGCGAAATAATCGTCGAGTGCCTGGCCGAGCACCGGCGCCACCGGGGCGCCATGCAGCATCCGCAGCAGGTCGTCGGCGGTGCCGCGTGCTGCATCGGGCGCGAGCGGCGGCTGCCCGTGGCGATGCCGAAGCATCGCGGCGGCCGCGACCGGCAGCGTCGCCAGGATATCGGCGGGCTCGCTACCTTCCGGCAGCGAAGCCAGGGCGAGGCGCATGCCCTCGATCGGCGGCCGGCCGGCCGCCAGCGCGAGCCAGTCGCCGAGCCGGGCAAAGGCCTTTTCCCGCCCGGCGCCGAGCCGCGTCCGCATCGTCTGCCGGTCGAGGCCGGTGCCGGCAAACCCTTCCCACAACAGGCCAACGGCACCGTCATAGCCAAACTTGGCGACGAGATCGTCGAGCGTGTGGCCGCGCACCCACAGGATGCCGCGCGGCCCGTCGGCATGGCTCAGCACGGTCTCGGCGGCGACCAACCCGGCGAGGCCGCTGTCAACCGCCATGTCGCTTTCCTATTCGGCGGCGAGCAGCGCCGCCTCGTCGCGGTCGAGACCGGCGGCGGCGATCGCCTGTTTCAGCCGCTCGATCTCGGCCGCCGGCAGTTTCAGCAGCGGCGGCCGCACCACCGCCGGCGGCATTTTCCCAAGCAGCGCCAGCACCTCTTTCATGCGGTTGTGCATGTCGAGAAAGGGCGGCGCATAAAAAGCCGCAGCGATCGGGTAGATGCGATCATTGATCGCGCGGGCGCGAGCGAGGTCGTTGGCCCGCACGGCACGGAACAGCGCCACCTGCAACGGCGCGATGACGCTGCCGGCCCCGGACAGCAGACCGTTGCAGCCGAGCACGAGCGAGCTTAGGAGCCAGGCGCTGTGGGTGCTCAGGACGGCGACCGGCCGCGGCAGCCATTGCAGCGCGCGGATGTTGCGCTCATGCAGCGCCGGGTCGCCCGACCAGTCCTTGATCGCGCGGATCGTCGGCACCGCTTCGGCGAGGCGCAGCAGCGTCTCGTGCGGGTAACCGAGCCCGCCGGCCAGCGTGTAGTTGAAGACGATAAGCGGCAGCGACGTCGCGGCGGCAATCGTCGAGAAATGCGCGACCGCCATCTCCGGCCGCAACTGGCCGTCCATGCTCATGCTCTGCGGCGGGAAGATCAGCAGCGCGGCGGCGCCG
>DATARH010000036.1:0-1660 GCA_036264235.1 Allostellaceae bacterium | reverse complement strand
CGGAGAGCCGATCGAGGCCCTCGCGGTCCTGGCTGCCCGACTCGATCGAGACGAGGTCCTTGTGGGTGTCGAGGAGCGGAGCTTTTTCGCGCGCCGCGAGGGATTGGACCTGCTCGACTGGCGCAGCGAAGGCGTTGGTGGCGAGCGCGAGGAGAAATGCAGCCGAGCAGAGTCTCGAGATCATCGCGACAACTCCGCGGTTGACTCGTAGATGCCATGGGGCGATGGGCGTGCATCCGATAGGTTTGGGTTTGCACACTCGAACCATCGGAGACGCAAGATGCAAGCATCCCACGTTAGCACGCCCATCGCGGGCCATAATGGCACGATTTTCGTTGCAATCGAACTGAGCCAGAAGGACTGGCTGGTGAGCCTGCATAGCCCGGACCGCGATCGAATATCGCACCACAAGGTGGCGGCGGGCGATCACGCTGCGCTGCTGTCGCTGCTCGAGGGCGTGCGCGAGCGGGCTGGTCGCAAGCTGGGGCCGGTGCCGGGGGTGAAGAGCTGCTACGAGGCGGGCTACGACGGTTTTTGGCTGCACCGTTTTCTGCAGGCCAACGGGGTCGAGAGCTACGTGTTCGACCCTGCGAGCATTGCGGTGGAGCAGCGCAGCCGGCGTGCGAAGACTGACCGGATCGACGGCGAGCAGCTTGTGCGCACGCTGATGGCCTATCTGCGAGGCGAGCCGCGCGTTGTGCGGATCGTCCGGGTGCCCGGCCCTGATCAGGAGGATGCGCGGCGGGTCTCGCGAGAGCGGGATCGACTGGTCGGGGAGCAGACCGGACACACCAACCGGATCAAGTCGCTGCTGCGGCTGCACGGCTTTGCGGTGGGCAATCCGCGGCGGCGCGACTGGCTGACGTGGCTGGCCGGACAGCGGGACTGGCAAGGCCGGCCGGTAGCGCCGCAGATCTTGGCCGAGATCGAGCGCGAGCACGCGCGGCTGATGCTGGTGCGCGAGCAGCTGGCGGCGCTTGAGACGCCATGCGTGCGGGCGCTGGCGACGCCGGCGGCTGTCGAGATCGGCCGCCGACAGGAGACACTGTTCCGACTCAAAAGCCTCGGGCCGGTGTTCACCACATCGCTGACCTGCGAGGTGTTCTACAAGGACTTCACCAATGGCCGGCAGGTGGGGAGCTATGTTGGGCTCGCCCCTAGCCCCTGGAGGAGCGGTGGGATCGACCGTGAGCAGGGGATCAGCAAGGCCGGCAACCCGCGTGCCCGGCAGAAGGCGATCGAGCTCGCCTGGCTATGGGTGCGCCATCAGCCCGACAGCGCGCTCACGCTCTGGTTCCGTGAGCGCACCGCCAAATCCAGCAAACGGATCAAGCGGATCGCGATCGTCGCCTTGGCGCGTAAGCTGATGGTTGCGCTGTGGCGCTTCGTCACCACCGGCCTGGTGCCGACCGGCGCCAAGCTCAAGCCGGCGTCGGCGTAAACCTCACACCGAACGCGTCCGCGCCGCGACCGTTGTCGCGGTCAGCGCGGGATGGATGATGACCGTGCCACCCTTGGGCCGACAACCAGGCCGCCTTGTAGATGGGTCTCATCCTCGTGGCTTCCTCACCGCAAGCATGCGGGATGTGGGTGCGGATAAATACGATCCGACCGGATATGAGGTGATGCAGTGAGTTGCTGCATAAATCGCCGGAAGCCA
>DATARH010000318.1:0-22530 GCA_036264235.1 Allostellaceae bacterium | reverse complement strand
TTCCCCGAGCTGGGCTGCCCGCTCGGCGAGGAGTTGCTGCGCCCGACCCATATCTATGTGCCGGAAATCCTCGAACTCCTCAATGCGATCGCCTCGATCAAGGCGCTGATCCATATCACCGGCGACGGGCTGATGAACCTGCCGCGGGTGGCGGCCGAGGTCGGGTTCGTGATCGACGCGATGCCCGAACCGCCGCCGATCTTCGAGCTTATCGAGAAGCTCGGCGGCGTCAGCCGCGCCGAGATGTTCGAGGTCTACAATATGGGGATCGGCTTCTGCGTGATCCTGCCGGACCGCGACGTTGATGCGGCACTGGCGATCCTCAAACGTCATCGGCGGCAAGCCTGGGTCATCGGAAGCGTTGCCGCGGACCCCGAAAAGACCGTCCGCCTGCCGCGCGAGAAGCTGGTCGGACGCGGCAAGAAATTCAGAGCGGGATAATCGCTAATCCAAAACCTCGAAATGCGCCTCGGTCGGGCGCAGCGCCAACCCGTTGATCGGTACGATGTCCTGCGGGCAGGCGGAGAAGGCGAGGATGCAGTCGAGTTCGACCCGCAACGTCACATAGCTGCCGGGCGTGCTGACCGGCGGCCTGATCTCGACCCGGTTCTCCTCGATCACCGGGATATTCATGAACAGGTTTAAGGGCGCCGGCGTCTCCGGCGGTTCGAGGCCGATCTCGGCGAGAGCGGCGGCGAGGTTGTCGGTGCAATTGTCGTGGTGCTCGCGGCAGCCGAGTGTCTCATAGCGCCAGCGGTCGCAGGCCGCGAACAGCGTGTCGTGGATGCCGCCCGATGTGTCCTCGATCAGCGTCAGGATCGGTCGGCGGCGGTTGCTGACCAGCGCGTCCCCGACGGCCGGAATGATGCGGCCGATCGCGACCCGGCTGTGCTCCATCGACATGAACTCATGAAGATCGCTCTCCACGAAGGCCCAGGTATCGACGACCTGTTGGCCGTGCGTATTGACGATCCGGGCGCGCTGTCCGGTCCTGACCCGGATCGCCTTGCCGCGGCGGGCGGGGATCTCGATCACATTAGCCTCCCTGGGAGATGGGTCAGCGGCTGCCGCTAGGCACCTCGATCGGCGCGCAATTGTGCCGTCCCGACATCAGGCAGTCTTCGAGATTGGCGTTCTGCCGCAAGGTCGTCATCAGGAAATAGCCGATCACGACCAGAACCGCGACAACGACGAGCCCGATCATCGCTCGCCGACGGCTGTCGTTTCCATCATCGTCGTTGCGGTCGTCGGACATTGCCGCAAAGTGGCGGGGCGTTGTGGTGCCGGCAAGTCCTCGTCCTGCGCTGCGGCAAACGCCTTCCGCAACCGGTGCGCCGGCATTAGGGTTCGCCTGGATCTCGTGAGGGCGTGCCATGGCCGATCCCGCTTCGCTGTCCGCCCGCATTGCCGCGGAGGAGATTGCTGCTGGGCGACTCAGCTCCGAGGCACTGACCCGCGCCTATCTCGAACGCATCGCCGCGCGGGAAGAAATCGTCCATGCCTGGCAGTATCTCGATAGCGAGCAGGCCCTGGCCGAGGCGCGGCAGCGCGACCGAGAGCCGCCGCGCGGTCCGCTGCATGGCGTCCCGATTGCGGTCAAGGATTTGATCGATACGGTTGATATGCCGACCGCCTACGGCTCGCCGATTTATGAGCGCCATCGCCCGAGCGCGGACGCCGCCTGCGTCGCGCTTGCCCGCGCCGCCGGGGCCGTCGTTCTCGGCAAAACCGTAACCACCGAATTTGCCTGCTTCACACCGGGGCCGACCGCCAACCCGCACAATCCGGCGCATACCCCCGGCGGCTCGTCGAGCGGCTCAGCCGCGGCCGTCGCTGATGGGATGGTGCCGCTCGCCTTTGGCACCCAGACCGCCGGCTCGATCCTGCGGCCTGCCGCCTATTGCGGCATCGTCGGCTATAAGCCGAGCTTCGGCACAATCTCTCGCGCCGGGGTCAAGCCGCTGGCCGACAGCCTCGACACGGTCGGCGTGCTGGCGCGCGATATCGCCGATGCCGCGTTCTTCGCCGGAATTCTAGCCGTCCGTCCGGCCTTGCGCCGGATCGCGATGCCGGGGACGCCGCCGCATTTCGGCCTTTACCGCACGCCGATGTGGGACCAGGCCGAACCGAGCATCGCCGCTGCGTTGGAGCGCGCTCGCAGCGCGGTGGAGCGCTTCGGCGCGACCGTCAGCGACATCGCGGCGCCAGCCGAACATGAGGTGCTCAACGCCGCGCATGATGCGATCATGGGATTTGAACTCGCCGCGTCCCTCGCTTATGAGCGTACCCGACGCGCCGCCCAATTGTCGCCGCGGCTTGGGCAGCTGCTCGACGCCGGCATGACCGTAACCGCCGAGGCTTACGACACCGCCGTGGCCGAAACCGCTATGGCGCGGGCGCGCCTCGATTATTTCTTCGGGACCTGCGACGCGGTGCTGGTTCCGGCTGCCCCGGGCGAAGCGCCGCCGGGGCTCGGCTATACTGGCGACCCGGTTTTCAACCGCATGTGGACCTTGCTTGGGGTTCCCTGCGTCGCGCTGCCAGCGGTCTGGGGTGAGGGCGGTCTGCCGACCGGCGTTCAACTGGTTGGCCGCATCGGCGACGATGCCGGGCTGATGGCCGCCGCCTTGTTCGTCGAGCGCGCGCTTGCGGCATGATCCGACCGGTCCTCGTCTTCCTCATGATCGCCCCCGGGTTGGCCGGCTGCGGCGCGATCAATCCCTATGCGACCGCGCCGGCCGCCCGCGAGGCGAAAGCGCCGGCCGATGCCGGGCCGCGCGTCGCGATCTGCTACAACATGTTGCGCAGCTCGCTCGATCAGGTGCGCGCGGCGGCACAGGCCGACTGCGCGCCGAACACGACCGCGACGCCGGTCGAGACGGATTGGTACCTGCAGACATGCCCGCTGCTGCTGCCGGCGCGAGCGACTTTTGTTTGCGCGCCGCAGAAGTAAAATCGATCAGTAGAATGGGGTTAAAATAGCGCAACCTATATACGATGGCGCGACACAGCGTCCGGTGGCGCGTCCGCAGCGATGTGCTATCGTAAAAATTCCGGGGGACGGCGGTGGCGAACATGGACTTTGACAGCTTTTTCAAGCAGCGCGTGGACGCCCTCCACGCAGAGGGGCGCTACCGGGTTTTTGCCGATCTGGAGCGGCGCTGCGGCCAGTTCCCGCGCGCCTTCGACCACCGCATCGGCGCCGAGGTGACGGTGTGGTGCTCGAACGATTATCTCGGCATGGGGCAGCACCCTAAGGTATTGGCCGCGATGGCCGGGGAGCTGCAGGAGACCGGCGCCGGCGCCGGCGGCACCCGCAATATTTCCGGCACCAGCCACTCTTATGTGCTGCTCGAGCGCGAGCTCGCAGAACTGCACGGCTGTGAAGCGGCGTTGGTCTTCACCTCTGGGTTTGTCGCCAACGAAGCGGCGCTCTCGACCTTGGCCGGCAGCATGCCGGGTATGGTCGTGTTGTCGGACGCGATGAACCACGCCTCGATGATCGCCGGCATTCGCAACAGCCGGGCCGAGCGGGTGATCTTCCGTCATAACGATGTCGAGCACCTGGCGGAGTTGCTCGCCGCCATACCAGCCGAGCGGCCGAAGCTCGTGTGTTTCGAATCGGTGTATTCGATGGATGGCGACATCGCGCCGATCGCCGCGATTTGCGATGTCGCCGAGCGTTACGGCGCGATGACCTACCTCGACGAGGTGCATGCGGTCGGCCTCTACGGGGCGCATGGCGGCGGAATTTCCGAGCGCGATGGCGTCTCGCATCGCCTTACCGTGATCCAAGGGACATTGGCCAAGGCCTTCGGCGTGATGGGCGGCTATGTCGCCGGGTCGGCCTTGATGGTCGATTTCCTGCGCGGCCACGCCCCCGGTTTCATTTTCACCAGCGCCTTGCCGCCGCTGCTCGCGCGCGGCGCCTTGGCGGCGATCCGTCACCTGCGCGAGAGCCAGGCCGAACGCAGCCGGCATCAGGAGCGGGTCGCCACCGTCAAGCGCCGGCTTTCTGAGGCGCGCATCCCAATCATGGCCAGCGAGAGCCATATCGTGCCGGTCATGGTCGGCGAGGCTGCCCTGTGCCGCGCCGCCTCAGATCATTTGTTGCGGCACCATCATATTTATGTGCAGCCGATCAATTATCCGACGGTGCCGCGCGGCACCGAGCGGTTGCGGGTAACCCCGACCCCGCTGCACAGCGACGAGGATATCGAAGCCCTCGTGACGGCGCTTCTCGATGTCTGGGAGCAGCTGCCCCTGCAGAAGGCAGCCTGAGCGCCGAGCTTTATCGCGCGCGATTGCGGGCCGGGAACGCGACCGGCTCCTCGATACCGGCCGGGTCTTCATGGATGATGATTTCGGCGTGCGGAAAGGCGCGGCGTAGATCGGCCTCGACCGCATCCGAAATCCGGTGTGCTTCCAACAAGGTCAACCCGCCATCCATTTCGATATGGAGTTGGATGAACGCGGTTGGCCCGGCGACGCGGGTCTTGATGTCATGCACCGCGCTGACCTCCGGCCGGCGCTCGGCGATCGCGCGAATGCGGGCGCGTTCGTCGTCGGGAAGTTCGCGGTCCATCAACTGAGTCAGCGACAACCGAGCGATCCGCACCGCGCCATAGATGATCCAGATGCCGATCGCCCCGCCGAACAGCGGATCGAACAGCGGCAAGTGCAGAGCCTGCCCGAGCAGCAGGGTCAGGATGACGCTGCCGTTGAGGATCAGATCGCTGCGATAGTGCAGCTCGTCGGCGCCGATCGCCAGCGAGCCGGTCTGACGCACAGCGTGACGCTGATACGTGACGAGACCGAGCGTCACGATGATCGAGAACACCATCACCGCAATGCCGGTCTCTGGATGCGTGACCGCGGTTGGCTGCACTAGGCGCCGCACCGCCTCGGCCATCAGCAGCATCGCGCTGCCGATCAGAAACGCCGATTGCCCGAGCGCCGCCAGCGGCTCGGCCTTTCCGTGACCGAAGCGATGCTCGCGGTCGGCCGGGGCCGCGGCATGGCGCACGGCGAAGAAATTGAGGAGCGAGGCGCAGGCATCGACCAGCGAGTCGACCAGGCTCGACAGCAGCGCCACCGAGCCTGTGGCGAGCCAGGCGGCAAACTTCGCAATGATCAGCACCGCCACGACTGCGAGCGCCGCATAGGTCGCGCGTTGCCGCAGGCGGGTCGCGGCCTCGCCGTGGATCAGGGGAACAGCCGCTGCTTCTGCCATGTCGCGCCGTCGCGGATAAAGAGCCAACGATCATGCAGCCGGGACGGGCGCTCCTGCCAGAACTCAATGCGCCGCGGCACGATTCGAAACCCGCCCCAGTTCGGCGGACGGGGTACCGCCGGTTGATCGGCGAATTGTCGCGCAAATTCGGCCGCGCGCGCTTCCAAGTCGCCGCGGCTGGCGAGCGGGCGCGACTGGTCGGATGCCCAGGCGCCGATCTGGCTCTCCCGGGCTCGCGAGGCGAAATAGGCGTCGGCCTCGGCCCCGGTGGCGTGCTCGACTTCGCCCTCGATCCGGACCTGACGCGCCAGCGATTTCCAGTGGAAGCACAGTGCCGCGAGCGGATTGGCCGCCAGCTCCTCCGCCTTGCGGCTGTTCATGTTGGTGTAGAAGACGAACCCGCGCTGATCGATGCCCTTGACCAGCACCGCCCGCAGCGACGGCACGCCCTCGCGGCTCGCGGTCGCCAGCATCATCGCCTCGGCGAGCGGCTCGGCCTTTGTCGCCTCCGCGAACCAGCGCGCGAACGGCGCGAACGGCTCGGCGTCGGCGATGTCGCCGATCATCCGCGCTGTTCCTCGCCCGCCGGGCCGGCACGCTCGCCCCTGCTGCGCCGCGAGCCGGTCGGGAAGGTCGTGACCGGTGCCGGCGTGCCGATTTCGGCGATCAGCGAGGCAAGAGTGACCTGCATTGCCGCCGCCTCGGCGCGGACGATGCGGTCCATCGCCGGCGCGATGTCGCGTTGCCACGAGGCGAGCTGGCGCTCGGCCCAACTGCCGGCGAGCGGCAGGTCGAGCGCACGATAAAGGTCATGCAACGTCGCGCTCACCGGATCCCAGGACAGAACCCAGCCGCCGGCCTGGGTCGCCGCGACAAAGCCGGCGCGGGCGAGCTGTTGCAGATGCTCGTCAACCACGGAGGTCGGGACGCCGAGCTCGGTCGCCAGCGCGGCCGTACGGTAGCTGGTACCCCGCCGCTGCGCCCGCGCCAGGGCAGCAATCAGGGCGATGCTGAAGCCGAGCCGGACGCCGCCGGCGCTCAGATGCGATAGCCGCTCGTCCACCCGCCAGGTCGGCAGGTTGGCCGCGACGACGGCGCCGAGCAGCACCGCCATCCATGACACGTACATCCATAGAAGAAAGATCGGGATGCTGGCGATCGTACCGTAGACGGTCTGATAACTCGAAAACGACGTAATGTAGAACGAGAAGCCGATCTTCTCGAACTCGATTACCGCGGCGGCAACGATCGCGCCCAGCAGCGCGTCACGCCAGCGCACGAGGCAGTTCGGGATTAGGCTATAGAGCAGGGTGCAGGCGACCACTTCGAACCCGAACGGCAGAAGCCGCACCGCAAGATCGAGCCAGCCGCTGGTCGCCTCGGCCAAGGCCTCGGTGTCGAAGCCCGCGCGCTGCGCCGCGATCTGGAAATAAGTGGTCAGCGTCAGGCTGGCGCCGATCAACAGCGGCCCCAACGTGATCAGCGTCCAATAAGCGAGCACTCGCTGACCCCAAGGTCGTCGCACCGTGACCCGCCATAAGAGGTTCAGCTGGTCTTCGACCGTGATCAGCAACAGCACCCCGGTGCCGGCGATGCCAAGGATGCCGAAGGCGGTCGCCTGCGCCGCCGAGCCGGCGAAATACTCGAACCACCACCCGGCCTGCTCGCCGACCGCCGGCACGAAATTGCGGAATACGAAAGCCAGTAGCTCCTGGCGCAGCACGGCGAATTTTGGGTAGATCGACAGGATGCCGAAGGCGATGACGCCGAGCGGCACCAGTGAGACCAGGGTCGTGTAACTGAGAGCACCGGAGGCGGCGAAGCAGCCGTCGCGGTTGAAACGGTTCAGCGCGTAGAGCGAAAACCGGCCCGCCGCCGAGAGCTTCCGCCGCAGGGCGAGGATCGCAGAGTGAGGCCGGCGCCCCGTTTCGGCCGCTTCCATGCCCGACCGTATATGGCCGATTCGACGCGGCAAACAAGCGCCGCAGCCGCCATTGCCATGGGGCCGTGTAATTGGCCGGGCGCGGCACGTTCGTGTAGGATGAATTGGACGCAGGCGGTCTCGGGCTCGGGCCGCAAGGTGCCGAATCCGAGACCGTTAGGTGGGAACGCATGGCGCTGATGGCGGGAAAGCAAGGCCTGATCATGGGCGTCGCCAACGAGCGCTCGCTGGCCTGGGGCATCGCCAAGGCATTGCACGACGAGGGCGCGAAGCTTGCCTTCACCTTTCAGGGCGAGGCGCTCGGCAAACGGGTCAAACCTTTGGCGCAGAGCGTCGGCAGCGAGTTCGTTCAGGAGTGCGATGTTTCCGACGAGGAAAGTCTCGACCGGTTGTTCGGGGCAATCGGCACGGAGTGGCGGCGGCTCGACTTCCTGGTTCATGCCATCGGCGCGACGGACCCGAGCGCTCTGCGTGGCAAGTATCTCGAAACGACCCGCGCCAATTTCCTCCGGACGCTCGATATTTCCTGCTTCTCCTTTACCGATCTGGCGCGGCGCGCGGCGCCCCTGATGACCGAGGGCGGCAGCTTGCTGACCCTCACCTATGCCGGGGCCGAGCGGGTCATGCCCAACTACAACGTCATGGGTGTTGCCAAGGCCGCGCTCGAAGCCAGCGTCAAATATCTCGCCGCCGATCTCGGCGGCGGCAATATCCGGGTCAATGCGATCTCGGCCGGCCCAATCAGGACTCTCGCCTCTTCTGGGATCGGCGATTTCCGCTACATCCTCAGGTGGAACGAGCTGAATTCGCCGCTCCAGCGCAATGTGACGATCGAGGATGTCGGCGGTGCCGGGCTTTACCTGCTGAGCAATTTGTCCTCGGGCGTGACCGGCGAAGTCCATCATGTCGACAGCGGCTATCACGTCGTCGGCATGAAGCGGGTCGACGCGCCCGACATTGCGGTCGTGTGACTGGGACGCCATGGCCGGCAACACTTTCGGCACGCTGTTCCGCTTCGCGACCTGGGGCGAGAGCCATGGGCCGGCGATCGGTGTCGTCGTCGATGGGGTGCCGCCGAAGATCCCGCTCGCCGAGCCAGACATTCAGCACTGGCTCGACCGGCGCCGTCCGGGCCAGTCGCGCTACACGACGCAGCGGCAAGAACCCGACGCAGTCAGAATCCTGTCCGGCGTGTTCGAGGGCCAGACCACCGGTACGCCGATCCAGTTGCTGATCGAGAATATCGACCAGCGCTCGAAGGATTACCGCAACATCGCCGATCGATTCAGGCCGGGCCACGCCGACTACACCTATTGGAAAAAATACGGCATTCGCGATTACCGCGGCGGCGGCCGCGCCTCGGCGCGCGAGACCGCGTCCCGTGTCGCCGCCGGTGCCGTTGCGCGCAAGGTTCTGTCTAACGCCCTTGGACCGGGGTTCACGATTCGCGGCGCCCTGGTGCAGATCGGGCCGCACCCGATCGACCGCGCCGCCTGGGATTGGGCCGCGGTCGAGCACAACCCATTCTGGTGCCCTGACAAATCGATGGCGGCGCGTTGGGCCAACTACCTCGACGGCATCCGCAAGGCCGGTTCCTCGGCCGGGGCGGTCATCGAAGTGGTGGCGAGCGGCGTTCCGGCCGGGCTCGGCGAACCGGTCTATGACAAGCTCGACGGCGATCTCGCCCGGGCGATGATGACGATCAACGCTGTCAAAGGCGTCGAGATCGGCGCCGGCTTCGGCGCCGTCTCCCTGTCCGGCGAGCAGAACGGCGACGAGATGCGGATGCAGGGCGGCAAGGTCGTGTTCCTGTCGAACAATGCCGGCGGAATTCTGGGCGGCATCTCGAGTGGCCAGGACATCATTGTCCGCTTTGCGGTCAAGCCGACCAGCTCGATCCTGCACCCGATGCGCACCGTCGATGCCGAAGGCAACGAAGTCGAGATCGAGACGCATGGCCGCCACGACCCCTGCGTCGGCATCCGGGCGGTGCCGGTCGGCGAGGCGATGATGGCCTGTGTCCTCGCCGACCATTTGCTCCGCTACCGCGCGATCGGCGGTCAGCTTTAGGACCGCGGCCGTCGGGGCCGCGGTCCGATTCCGGCTAGCGCAGCGGCGAGAACGATGCCGGCACGACCAGCATATTTTCCTGAGTGATCATCCGGCCCGGAGCGCCACCCTTCGGCGGCCAGATGCCTTCCTTGCGGGCCTTTTCACGGATGTCGAACCGCTGCTGCGCGTCCTTGTAGGCCCAGATGTGGCACCAGCGGTTGAGGCCGCCGAGCTCCGAATGGCCGGCGAAAGCCAGCGGCGACAGCTTGGTGCGCTCGCCGATCGCGGTGCTCCAGCGGTCGATCTGCTCGGGGATCGCGCCGGGCTTCAGCGTGTAGATGCGGACTTCATAGAGCCCGCCCAGCTGGCGCGGCTCGAGCTTCGGCGAGAACGGTGCCGGGATGAAGATCTCGCTTTTCTGCTCGGTCACGAACTCACGGATGTTCGGCGGCCAGCCGGAGAGCTTCGTCGCCTCGCCGCGGAGTCGGCTCCGGTCCTCGAAGCTTTCGTACGGCCAGACATGAATGATGCGGTTCAGTGGCCCGACTTCGGTATGCCAGAACGCAGCGAGCGGCGACACCTTGGCGCGCCCGGACGTGGACAGCGCCTCCGCGAAGCGGTCTTCGACGGTCGCGACCGAGCCCGGCTGTACGGCATAAGTGCGGAATTCGACGATCATGGGGTCTCCTCCGTGGTCCCGCGGGAGGTTGATGATCCGGGTAACGGCCGGACGCTAAACCGCCCTGGGCAGAAGGGGAAGCGCCGATGGATGCCGCTTCCCAGTTGTCATTGCGACGCTCGGACGGCGCGCCTTGACGCGCCGATCCGGGGGGAAGCAATCTCGCCGGGATTGTTTCGTCGCCTTCGGCTCCTCGCAATGACAGTCTCCCGGAAAGGGATCGCCCCATGATCGACAAATTCACGACCGTCTATGCCGGACATATCGACTTTCCCGATCACGGTCAGAGCGCGACGCCGGCCAACGAGCGGCGCTTCACCAACGATCAGCTGGCCAGCGTCTTCGAAAAGACCGAGGCGATCGCCAAGCAGATGGATCGACTCGGCTATCACATGCTCTGGTTGGCCGAGCATCACTTCCAGCACGAGGGTTATGAGTGCCTGCCCAACATCCTGATGTGCGCGGTGCATCTCGCCCATGTGACAAAGCAGTTGAAGATCGGCTGCGGCTTCAACATCACCCCGATGTGGCATCCGCTGCGTCTTGCAGAGGATTTCGCTACCGCCGACATCCTGACGAAAGGCCGAACAGTGTTCGGCGTCGGCCGCGGCTACCACACCCGCGAGGTCGAGACCTTCGGCGCGCCGATGCTCGACCAGAATGCCAACCGCGAGCTGTTCGAGGAGCAGGTCGAGATCCTGTTCAAGGCATTCAACAGCGAGACGTTCTCGCACAAGGGCAAGCACTACACGCTGCCGCCGGAGGTGCCGTATCGCGGTTACCAGCTGAAGGAGCTCAGCCTGGTGCCGCGGCCGGTGAACACGCCGGTCGAATGCTGGCAGCCGATCGTCAGCGCCAGCCCGCGCGGCCTCGATTTCATGGTCAAGCATGGCATCAAGGGAGCGGTCGGCGGCGGCGCGGCGACGATGCAGGCCGGCCCGATCCAGGGATACCAGGACGCCGCGGCGCGGGCCGGTAAGCAGCTGAAACTCGGCGAGAACCTGACGCTCGGCATCCACTTCTTCGTCGCCAAGACCCGCGAGGAGGCGGAGCGCCGCATCGCCCCGCTTTATGAAGAGCACGTCAAGATGTTCGCGCCGCTCGGCTTCGTGCCGGGGTTGACCCCGGACCAGGTGGCGGCTGTCGCGCGCCGTGGCGGCTGGAGCGCCGCCGGCGTCCCGCCGGTCGAGCATTTCATCAAATTGGGTTCCTGGTTTGCCGGCTCGCCCGATGACCTGATCGTGTTCCTGAAGGGGATCGAGGAAAAGTACCCGGGCATGGAGCACATCAATCTGTCGTCGCCGCTGACGACGCCGAAAGATGTGATGCTCGAGCAGTTCCAGATCGTCGCCGAGGAAGTGATGCCGCACTTCCGCGGCCGGACGGCGCTGGCGACGGCGGCGAAATAGCCTTGTCACAGCCCGTAATCGGCGTCATCGGCGGTAGTGGCCTCTATCAGATCGACGGGCTGACAGGCATCGAGTGGCGCCGGGTCGAGAGCCCATTCGGCGACCCGTCCGACGAATTGTGCTTCGGTGACCTCGGCGGGCAGCGAGTCGTGTTTCTGCCGCGCCACGGGCGCGGCCACCGGCTGCCGCCGACGGGCATTAACTTCCGCGCCAATATTGACGCGCTGAAGCGCAGCGGCGTGACCGAAATCATCTCGCTGTCGGCAGTCGGCAGCCTGCGCGAGGATCTGGCACCGGGCGATTTCGTCATCGTCGATCAATTCATCGACCGCACCTTCGCCCGCGAAAAAAGCTTTTTCGGCGCCGGTTGCGTGGCCCATGTCTCAATGGCGCGACCGGTCTGTCCGAGGCTCGGTGACGCGCTCGCGGAAGCTGGCGCGGCGCTCGGCGGCGAAGTGAAGCGCGGCGGCACCTACATCGTCATGGAGGGGCCGCAATTCTCGACGCTTGCCGAGAGCCAGCTCTACCGCTCCTGGCACTGCGACGTGATTGGCATGACCAACATGCCCGAGGCGAAGCTCGCCCGTGAGGCCGAGATTTGCTACGCCACCGTTGCCATGATAACCGACTACGATTGCTGGCATCCGGGGCATGAGGACGTCACGGTCGAGATGATCATCAATGTGCTGAATGCCAATGCCGAGCGGGCGCGGACGCTGGTCAAAGGGGTGGTGCCGTTGCTGGCCGGCCACCAGGGCCCGTGCCGGGCCGGCTGCCAGCGCGCCCTCGATCACGCGCTAATCACCGCTCCCGCGGCGCGAGACCCGGCGCTGCTGGCACGGCTCGACGCAATCGGCGGCCGCGTGCTGCGGAACTGAGGGTGCTGCGATGAGGGTCGGTGGCAAGCCGATGCGGACGATCTGGCTGGCCGCCGACGGGCAGACTGTCGAGATCATCGACCAGACGCGGCTCCCGCATGACCTGGTGATCCGGCGCCTTTCGGGGCTGGCCGACGCGGCGCGGGCGATCAAGGACATGCAAGTCCGCGGCGCGCCCCTGATCGGCGCCACGGCGGCCTATGGTGTGGCGTTGGCAATGGCCGAGGACCCGTCCGACAGCGGGCTCGATCGCGCCGTCGAAACGCTCGGCGCGACCCGGCCGACGGCGGTCAATCTGGATTGGGCGCTTGCCGACATGCGGCAGCGGCTGGCCAAACTCGCGCCCGAGCGCCGCCTTGCCGCCGCGCTAGAGAGAGCCGGCGAGATCGCCGACGAGGACGTCGCGATCTGCCGTGCCCTTGGTGAGCACGGGCTGCCGCTGATCGCCGATGTGTACCGCGTGTACCGCAATCGGCCGGTCAATATCCTCACTCATTGCAATGCCGGCTGGCTCGCGACCGTCGATTGGGGCACCGCGCTGGCGCCGATCTACCGAGCCTATGACGAGGGCATCCCGCTGCATGTCTGGGTCGACGAGACCAGGCCGCGCAACCAGGGGGCCAGCTTGACCGCCTGGGAGCTGGGCCAGCATGGCGTGCCGCACACGGTCATCGCCGACAATGCCGGCGGCCATCTGATGCGGCACGGCGAGGTCGATCTGTGCATTACCGGCACCGACCGGACCACCGCCGCCGGCGACGTCGCCAACAAGATCGGCACCTATCTGAAGTCCCTGGCTGCCAGAGACAACGGCGTGCCGTTCTATGTCGCGCTGCCGTCGCCGACGATCGACTGGACGATCGAGGGCGGAGCACAAATCCCGATCGAACAGCGCAACCCGCGCGAGGTGACGCATATCACCGGCCGCGCCGACAGCGGCGAAATTGTCGAGGTGCGGCTGACGCCGGAAGCTAGCCCGGCCGCGAACTACGCCTTCGATGTGACGCCGGCGCGGCTGGTGACCGGCTTGATTACCGAGCGCGGCGTCTGTCCGGCGTCGCGCGAGGGGCTCCTGGGCTTGTTTCCGGAGCGGCGAGAACGCGGCGCCGCTTAAGTCCGTGACAATGTAGGGGAAGGAAACAATGACGACGAGCCGACGCGAATTGCTGGGCCGAGGCGCCGGCGCGGTGGCCGGCCTCGCCTTCACCGGCTGCGGCATGCGCATGGCGGCGGCACAGGGCGCCGCGCCGCGCCGTCGCGAGGTCGCGATCGGCGGCAAGCGCATCCGTACCGTCGACCTGCACGCGCATTGCCACATCCCGGAAGCCAACGCGCTGCTCGGCTACAAGCAGAATTTCCCGGCGCTCTATATCGGGCCGGACCGCATCAAGGTGATGGACGAGCAGGGCATCGACATCGAGGCGTTGAGCATCAATCCGAACTTCTGGGACAAGGCGGAGCGCGACCAGGCCGCGGCCGTCGTCAAACTGCAGAACGAGAAGCTCGCCGAGATTTGCGCCAAGACACCGGATCGTTTTGTCGGCCTCGCCTCTGTGTCGCTGGCCTATCCCGATCTTGCCGCCGAGCAGCTCGAAACCGCGGTCAAGACGCTCGGCATGCGCGGCGTGATCATCGGCGGCAGCGTCAACGGGACCGAGCTTTCCGATCCGAAGCTTCATCCGTTCTGGGACAAGGCGGAACAGCTCGGGATCATCGTCTTCATCCATCCGCAGGGGACGCCCGAACTGGAGCAGAGCGGACGGCTCAAGGGCAGCGGCGGCCTCGCGAACGTGATCGGCAACCCGCTCGAAACCGCGATCGCGCTGTCGCATCTGATCTTCGAGGGCACGCTGGACAAATACCCGGGGGTAAAGATCTGCGACGCGCATGCGGGCGGCTATCTGCCGTCCTATATCGGCCGTTCGGACGCGATGTGCGCCAATCGGCCAGATCAATGCACCGTCTCGCTGAAGCAGAAACCGAGCGAGTACTTGAAGGGCGGACAGCTTTATTTCGACTCGATGGTCTTTACCGAAGAGGGGCTGCGCCACCTGATCGCCGAGGTCGGGGTCGAGCACATTGTCATCGGCACCGATTACCCGTTTCCGTGGACCAAGACCGCGGTCGACGACATTCTGAAACAGCCCGGTTTGACCGACGACCAGCGGATCGCGATGCTCGGCGGCACCGCGGCAAAACTGCTCGGCATCAAGGCGGCGTGAGAACCGGCAGCATGGCTGATTGGAGCGAAACCTATCGCGGCACCGTGCCGCCGTGGCAGTGCGATGTCACCGAGCACTTCACGATCGCCTACTACTTCGACCGGCTCGAGGAGGCCGAGGCCAACCTCGCCGCCGAACTCGGCCTCGGCGAGGTCTTGCGCGCGGGCGGCTTCACGCGCCGCCTGGACCTGCGCTTCGCCCGTGAATTGCGTGCTGGCAGCAGCTTCCATATCGCCAGCGCGCCGGTCGGGCTCGAGAACGGGCTGCGCATCGGTCATCGCTTCATCGACTCATTCACCGACGAGACCGTGACCTGGATCGACGAGCACTGGGAGCTCGGCGGACCGGGATTGCCGGCTATCGAGCGCGACGCGATCGGACGGCGACTCGCCGCCTGGGATGGCCCTTCCGCAGAGGCGCGGCCGGAGCCGAAGGGAACCGCCGGTTTCATCCCGACGGCGCGCGGCCGGGTCAAGCCGGCCGATCTCGACGCCGCCGGCCGGTTCGGCCTTGCCGCGATGGTGCACCGCTTCACCGATTCCTGCATCCAAGCCGGCGCCGCGATCGGCATGACGGCGGAGTGGCTGCACGCCAACCGCCGCGGCTTCTCGACCTTCGAGCTGGCGCTGCGCATTACGGGCGAGTTGCGGCTCGACGACGCTTATCTGGTCGAGACCGGCATCGCCCATCTCGGCAACTCGTCGCTGCGTCTGGTCCATCGCATGACCAATCCCGACAGCGGGCGTGAGGTCGCGACGCTTGGACAATATGGCGTCAACCTCAACCTTGATGCCCGCCGCCCGGCCAATTTGCCGGACGAGCTGCGCCAACGCGCCGCCGCCCTCGTCGTGCCGGTAGCGTAGGCCCGCTACAGCAACCCCACCATCGCGCCGCTCATGCAGGTCGCGAGCGTACCGGATAGGATCGCCCGCAAACCGAGCTGAACGATCTCGCCGCGGCGTTCCGGCACCATCGCACCCATGCCGCCGATCAGGATGCCGAGGCTGCCGAAATTGGCGAAGCCGCACATCGCATAGAGCAGGATCAGCCGCGAGCGCGGGCTCAGCGCCTCCGGCGCCGTATGGGCGAAATCGACATAGGCGATGAATTCGTTGAGCACGGTCTTGGTGCTCATCAGCCGCGCCGCCGCCGCAGTTTCCGGGCCGGGGATGCCGATCAGCCACATGATCGGCTGAAAGAGGTAGGCGAACAGGCGTTGCAGCGTGATCGGCTCGCCGCCGATATCCGGCAGCAGGTTCAGGATCGAATTGAACAGAGCCACCAGCGCGACGACGACAACCAGGCTGGCGATGATGTTGACCAGGAACACGATGCCATCACTGGTCCCTTTGGCGATTGCGTCCATCGAGCTGACCGGCGGGTCGGCGATCGCCAGCTGACCCTCGGCCGCGGCTTGCGGCCGGAACGGCACCATCAGCGCCGCAATAGCCAGCGCCGCCGGCGTGCTGACTACCGCGGCGACCAGGATGTTGCCGAGCGCGTCGGGGATCACCGGACCGATCAGCGAGGCATAGAGAACCATGACCGTGCCGGCGATCCCGGCCATGCCGCAGCTCATCAGCGCGAACAGCTCGCCGCGGCTCATCCGCAGCAGGTAAGGCCGGATCAGCAGCGGCCCCTCGATATGGCCGACGAAAATATGCACCGCCGCGCCCAGGCCGAGCGGACCGCCGACGCCGATCGTCCGCCGCAGCACCCAGGCGAAAACCTGCACGATCCGCTGCAGCACGCCCCAATAGAACAACAGCGTCGCCAGCGCGCTGACCACCAGCACCATCGGCAGCGCCCGAAATGCGAAGATAAAGGCGCTGCCGGGCTTGGTCTCGGGAAACGGCAACTCGGCGCCACCGAGATAACCGAAGACGAAGCCGGTACCGGCGTTGGTCGCCTTCTGCAGCGCCTCGACCGCTTCGTTCAGATAGAGGAAGCCCGCCGCCGCCGGCGGAAACTTCAGGAACAACAGCGTCAGCGCGAATTGCAGCAGAACGCCGGCGACGACGACACGGATCGGCACGCGGAAGCGGTCTTCGCTCAGCACCCAGGCGAGCAGCAGCAGTGCCGCGATCCCCAACAGCCCCCGCATCGCAATGTCCGCCTCGTTCCCCCGCTTCCGTCTATGTCATCGCTCAAGGGCGCGCGCAATGCCCGTGCTCCGTTCAACTCCGAATGGAAAGCAACACCATGTGTCCGAATGGACAAGCAGCACCGCGTGAGAGCGGCATAACAGATCGGGCGGCGCCTTGTCAGTAATGCCGCATCGGCTCCGGCTAACGGAACGATAGAAGCGGCAAAAAAGTTTGTGACCATGAGGTTTCGGACGGAGGTGGCCTTCCGCGCGCCTATCGTTCGCGCAACCGCCGGTGCTGGGCCTCTCGAGGGCGCCAAAATGCGGATTCCGCTGCAACTCGTTCTGCCGTTGGCTCTGATCGCTGCCGCTTCGGCCTATGCCGCCGAGAGCGGCCAGCCCGCAGCGGTGGACCCGCCGGCCGCCCCCGCCGCCGCACCACCCTCGGGCGCCGGCCGGATCGCGCTGGTTTCGGGCAATGTGGCGATCTATCAGCTCGGCCAATCCGACTGGACCAGGGCGGAGGTCGGCCTGCCGGTCGCGACCGGGGTGTGGCTTGCAACCGATCCGAAGGCGCGAGCCGAACTTCAACTCGGGCCGGCTGCGGCCGATATCGCCAGCGGCACCCAGCTCAGTTTTACCGATCTGCAAGAACGGGCGACGGAGATCGCGCTGTCGCGTGGCCGTATCGAGGTTCACCTGCATCAGCTGCCCGAGGGTGGCAGTTTCCAGATCGACCTCCCGAGCGGCGGCGTCCGACTGGCCGAGCCCGGATCGTACGACATCATGGTCGGAACCGATGGCCGGCCGAGCCGGATCGCCGTGTTCGCCGGCAGCGCGCGGTTCGCCGGCGCTGGCCTCGACCAGACAATCACGGCCGGCAACGCCCTGCTGCTGAAGGGCGCGGGGGAAAGTCGCAGCGCGTCGGTCGAACCGGCCAAGCCCGACGAATTTGCCCGATGGTCACGCTCGCGCAACGACCGGGAGCAAGCGGCCTCGGCCGATAAAGCGCCAACGGCGCCGCCGCCGGCCGTCGGCCGTACCGAGGCGGAGGAGCCGGCCGCTCCAGCGCACGAGGCAGGGCGTCATGCCCGGGCCGAGCGGCACCGGCGATACCGACACCATCACTACGCCCGCGTCTTTCACCATCGGCGTTACGGCTATGCGGTGGCGGGACCGGTGCTGCCGAACCCGCTGTCGATCATCGGTTCGCTGTTGCCCTTCCGGTGAGACCTTTCCGGCGAGCCGATGAGAGGATCGCGCGATTACGCGGTCGCGCGTGTCCACACCCGGACGGCGCCTTCCCGGCCGCGCAAGGTCTGCTCGCCCCGATCCTGCAATCGCTGCAAGAAAGCCGGCGCCGGTTCGGAAGCTGCGGGCAGAACGGCGTCGATCACCGGGCCGCCGACCACCAGAGGCGTCTCGAACCGGCGGGTCAAGCCTTGCAGCCGGCTAGCCGTGTTGACGGTGTCGCCGATCACCGTAAACGACATGCTGTGTTCGCTGCCCACGTCGCCGATGACGGCCGGGCCGTAATTGACCCCAATGCCGATCGCCAGCGGCGGCTGACCGTTAGACCCGCGCTCGCGGTTCCACTCGTCGAGCGCTGCGATCATCCGATCGGCACAGCGCAGTGCATTGGCGGCGTCGTCGGCGCCTGCAGCCGGCAAGCCGAACACGGCGAAGATCGCATCGCCGATGTATTTTTCGACGATGCCGCCACAGGTGAAGATCTGTGCGGTCATACGCTCGTGAAACTCGCGCAGCATCGTGACGACCGCTTCCGGCGCAATCGTCTCGGCCATCCGGGTAAAACCGACGATGTCGACAAACAGCACAGCGACCGTTTGGCGCCGCACTGCGCCCAAAGGCTCATCGCGTTCGGCCAGCATCTCGACGATGGTCGGCGAGAAATACCGCGCCAGATTGGCGCGGGCCCGCTCGGCCGCGGCGCGGCGGCGGTCGAGCTCGCGGACTCTGGCGATGTCGTCGAGCGTCTTCCGGATGGTGATCTCGAGATCGTTGAGATCGACCGGCTTAGTGACGAAATCAAACGCGCCACGGTTCATCGCGGTGCGCAGATTGGTCATATCACCATAAGCCGATACAATAATCGCTCGCACCGGCGATTGACCCTCGCGCAATCTGCTGAGGAGGGTAAGTCCGTCCATCACCGGCATGTTGATGTCGAGCAGCATCAGCTCGACATCGGGCTCGTTGGCGATCAAGGTCAACGCCTCCTCGCCGTGGCGGGCGAAGCGGAAGACGAATTCCTCGCTGCGGATTTCCCGGCGGAAGCGCTGCCGGATCAACAGCTCGAAATCCGGCTCGTCATCGACGGCGAGGATTTTGGCAGGACCGGTCACGCTGCTATGCCGCACCGGTCGGCAACTGTCGCAGATGCTGTTTCAGCATCTCGAAATCGACCGGCTTGGTGACGAACTCGGCGGCGCCGTGTGCCGCCGCCTGCCGCCTCCGCTCGTCGTCGCCGTAAGCCGTGACCATGATCACCGGCATATCGGGGCGCAATTTCTTGATTTCGCGCAGCAAGGTGAGGCCGTCCATGCCGGGCATATTGATGTCGGACAGGATCACGATCAGCTCGGGCTCGATCTCGCCGGAAAGCTGCTGCAGCGCCTCCTCGCCGGAATTGGCGAAGTGCAGCACATAAGTACCCTGCCGCGCCTCGCGACGAAACCGTTGGCGGAACAACTCCGCGACATCGGGCTCGTCATCGACGACCATGATGCTGACGCTCACACGCTTCTCCCTGTTGCCTCGGAACGTTCTTGGTCGCGATAAGCGCGCCGTGATTCGGTGAAGTCCCCGGCCGCGTTATCGGCGTCGAACTGCCGCCCTATTGTTGCGTCACGATGCCGTAGCTGATCGACAGGCTGAGCCCTGTGTCCTCGCCGTGGGTTTTGTAATCTTATCCTCGCCCGACGAACGGCATCTTGGTCGCCATCACGGTCAGGAACTGGATGTTCGCCTCGGGGGTGACGGTCGCGCAGAGCACGACCGAGCGGGCGACGTTCTCGACATCCATGGTCGGTTCGATCACCGTCTCGCCATTGGCCTGCTGCACGCCGCGGGTCATGCGCTGCGTCATCTCGGTCAGCGCATTGCCGACATCGACCTGGCTGCACGAGATGTCGTATTTGCGGCCGTCGAGCGAAGTCGATTTGGTCAGGCCGGTGACGGCGTGCTTCGCCGTCGTGTAGGCAATCGAGTTCGGCCGCGGCACATGCGCCGAGATCGAGCCGTTGTTGATGATTCGGCCGCCCATCGGCTTCTGGTCTTTCATCATCCGGAACGCCTGCTGCGTGCAAAGGAAGGTGCCGTGGATGATCGAACCGATAACCCCATTCCACTTGTCGAACGGCAGCTCCTCGATCAGCCCGGCGGCACCGAAGCCGGCGTTGTTGAACAGTACGTCGAGCCGGCCGAAGACCTGCTTGGTATTGGCGAACAGCGCCTCGACGGAGGCAGGGTCGCTGACATCGGTCGGCACGCCGAGCGCCTTGCCCTGCATCGATTCGATCTCGCCGACCACGGCATTGAGCGGCTCGGGGCGGCGGCCGGCGACCACGACCGCGAAGCCCTCGCGGGCCAGCGCCAGCGCCGAGGCTTTGCCGATGCCGCTGCCGCCGCCGGTGACGAGCGCGACCTTGCCGTTCGAAGCCATGAGCTCTCCTCCTGATGACGATCCCCTTGCTGTCCCAACGATATCAGGTTTGGGGCGCGAAACGGGGGCGAAATTGCCGGCTTTTAGGGCTTAGGATGGAGTCCGGCGAGAGGTGGCCAGGGTCGAGGGGAAAGGGAATGCGGCTCGATGCGCTGTTCCGGCCGAGATCGATCGCGATCGTCGGCGCCTCGGAAAAGCCGACGATCGGGCGCCGGCTGATCGTCTCGCTCGATCGTCTCGGCTTCTCCGGCCGGGTATTCCCGATCAACCCGAACTACCCGAGCGTGCTGGGCCGCGACTGCTACCCGGGATTTGCCGAACTGCCCGAAACGCCCGATCTGGCGACGTTCTGCGTCGGTCATCGGCTCGTCCTCGACGCCTTCACCGCCGCAGCCGAGCGCGGCATTCGCGCCGCCGTAATCTACGATGGGGGCTTCGCCGAGCGCGGCGAGGAAGGCCGTGCCTTGCAGCAGCGGATCGCCGACATCTGCCGCGAGCGCGACATCGCGCTGTGCGGCCCGAATTGCATGGGCATCCTGAACCCGGCCGGGCGCAACTCGAGCTATCTACAGGAGATCCGCGACCCGGCTAGGCTGACCGGAAATGTCGGGATTGTATCGCAAAGCGGCGGCTTTTGCTTGAGCCTCCTGACCGATGTCAACCGGTTCGGCTTCAGCCATATCGTCTCCAGCGGCAACGAGGCGGTGCTGACCGCCGCCGATTTCCTCGACTTCCTGGTCGACGACCCGGAAACCGCCGTGATCGGCTGCTTTATCGAGGCGGTGCGCGCACCCGAGCGGTTCGCGGCCGCGCTCGACCGGGCCGCGATGCGCGACAAGCCGGTGGTCGTGCTGAAAGCCGGCCGCAGCGAGCGGGCTCGGCACGCGATCACGACCCATACCGCCGGCGATGCCGGCGACCCGATTGCGTTCTCCGACCTGTTGCGCGCGCACCGCGCGATCGAGGTCACGGACCGGGCCGAATTCACCGAGGTGCTTGCCGCCTGCCAGGGCACGCGTCGACTGGCCGGACGGCGGCTCGGAGTGATCACCTCCTCCGGCGGCATCGCCGAGCTGATGCTCGACTTGGCCGCCGAGGCTGGCTTGGAGCTGCCGCCGCTGTTGCCAGATGTGAAGGCCGATCTCGACCGGTTGTGCGGCTACATCACCGGCGACGGCAACCCGCTCGACGCCTGGGGCAACGGCACCTTCGCGCCAAATCTCGACCACGCGCTCAAGGCTCTGCAGGCGAGCCCCGACCATGATGCTGTCGTGTTCACCCGGGACAATTGCCTGGGTCAGCCGATGGATCAGCCGGAAACGGCGCTCGCCTACCTGGCGCAATTCGCTCGCGCGGCGGCGGCGAGCGAGAAGCCGCACTACCTGCTGCACACCCGCGCCGGCGCGATCGACCCGGCGCATGTCGCCTGCCTGCGCGACGCCGGCATCGCGATCGTCGAGGGTATCCGCGAGGGGCTCGGCGCGATCGACAAGCTGGCCCGCTGGGGCGATTGGAAGCGCAACACGGCGTAACGAAGGAGGCCCGCGATGCCCGATCCGGTGGTGCTGTACGAAGTCGACGACAAGGTCAGCGTCATCACGCTGAAGCGGCCGGAGAAGCTCAACGCGATCAGCCCGGAGCTGATGCGGCAATTGCTCGACGCCTTCGCCCGGGCCGAGGCCGAGGCGACGACCACCGTCGTCCTGCTGCGCGCCGAGGGGCGCAGCTTCTGCGCCGGCTACGACATCGGCGCCGGACCGGCCAACCCCGACTGGCGCAGTGACCCCATCAAGGCGCACCAGCATCTGGCGCCGCAGCTCGAATTCGAGATGACCCCGTGGCATTTGAAAAAGCCGGTCATCGCCTCGGTCCAGGGTCATGTGATGGGCGGCGGCTGCGAATTGGTCATGCTGTGCGACCTGACGATCGCCGCCGATGATGCGGTGTTCGGCGAGCCGGAGGTGCGGTTTTCCAGCGTCGGCCCGGCGATCGTGATGCCGGCGATCATCGGCTACAAAAAGGCCCGCGAGCTGCTCTATTTCGGCGACACCATCGATGCGGAAATGGCGCGCGATCTGGGCATGGTGAACCGGGTGGTACCGCGCGCCGAGCTGCGCGAAAAAAGCCTCGCCTGGGCCAAGCGCCTCACGCTGATCTCGCCCGAGGCGCTGTACGCGACCAAACTGGCGATCAATCGTGGCGCCGATGCCGCGGGCTTCAACAACCGGATCAATAGCGGGCTCGATGTCGTCGCGCCGCTCTATGCGACGAAGACGGAACTCGGCCAACGCTTCCGCGAGATCGCCGCCGCCGAAGGAGTGCCGGCGGCGGTGCGCTGGCGCTC
>DATARH010000259.1:0-6864 GCA_036264235.1 Allostellaceae bacterium | reverse complement strand
CAGCGCCCACTGGCAATTGGCCGGGATGTCCGGTGTCTGGCGCATGATGTCGGTCACCGGATGCCGGTCCTCGGTCGCGACCGCCATATAGATGCGCGGCATCAGCGGAAAATGGAACGCCATGTGGCATTCGTCGCCGTCGCCGAAATACGGCAACACGTCTTCCGGCCACTGGTTGGCCTCGGCAAGCAGCATGCGGCCGCCGAAGCTGCGGTCCATTTCGCGGCGCAGCCGCCGCAGCACATCATGCGTCTCCGGCAGGTTCTCGTTGATCGTGCCTTCGCGCTCGATCAGATATGGCACCGCATCGAGCCGCATACCGTCGACACCAAGATCGAGCCAGAACCGCATCACCAAGGACACCGCCTCGAACACGCGCGGGTTGTCGAAATTGAGGTCGGGCTGGTGCGAATAGAAGCGGTGCCAATAATAGGCGTGCGCCACCGGGTCCCAGGCCCAATTCGAATTTTCGGTGTCGAGAAAGATGATCCGGGTGCCGAGAAACTTCTGGTCGGTGTCGCTCCACACATAAAAATTACGAAACGCCGAGCCGGCCCGGGCGCGGCGAGCGCGCTGGAACCACGGGTGCTGGTCCGAGGTGTGATTGATGACGAGTTCGGTAATGACCCGCAAGTTGCGTCGGTGCGCCTCGCGAACGAAAACCTTGAAATCAGCCATGCGGCCGTAGGATGGGTGAATGTCGCGGTAATCGGCGATGTCGTAGCCGTCGTCACGCAACGGCGAGGGATAGAACGGCAACAGCCACAGTGCCGTTACGCCGAGGTCCTGGACGTAATCGAGCTTGCGCGTCAGCCCCTGGAAATCGCCGATGCCGTCATCATTGGCGTCGAAGAACGCCTTGACGTGCAGCTGATAGATGATCGCGTCCTTGTACCAAAGCGGATCGTCGGTGCGCGGCAACACCAGCGGCGCCGTTCCCGCCAGCCCGGCGGGAGCGTCATCGGGCGGCGTCATGTCTCGATCGGCGGCAGCAGGCGGAGGACGAGAGCTGGATACGCTTGCGGGTCAAGCGCGATGTGGTGACGATCGCCGCGCCAGGGCAGGATTTGCCCAGTGAACGCTTCTTCGAAACGGTGCTCGCGATCACCGGCGAGACCAAGCTCGGCAAGCGGCAGGACGACATCGGCAGCATGGAGCCTGTGCGGATCGAGGTTCACCACCATCAATACCAGGTTCGACCGGTCTTCGCTGAATTTCACATAAGCGAGAATCTGCGGGTCGCCGCATTCGATAAAGCGCAGATTGTCGAGTCGGTGCAAGGCCGGGTTCTCGCGCCGGAAGCGGTTCAGGATCGCGACGTCGCGCTTGATATGACCGGACCGGTCCCAATCCCAGACCCTGTATTGGTATTTCTCCGAGTGGAGATACTCCTCGCGCCCGGGAATTCCAGTGTTCTCGCACAGCTCGTAGCCGTTGTAGATCCCGTAGGCCGGCGATAGCGTCGCGGCAAGCACCAGCCGGATGCGGAAGGCCGGCCGGCCGCCTTCCTGCAGAAACACCGGCAAGATATCCGGCGTATTGGTGAAGAAATTGGGGCGGAAATATTCCTTGGCCGGACCGTCTGCCAATTCGGTCATGTATTCGATCAGCTCGGCTTTGTGATTGCGCCAAGTGAAGTAGGTGTAGGACTGGGTGAAACCTGCCTTGGCGAGAAGACGCATCATCTTCGGCCGGGTGAACGCCTCGGACAGGAAGATCACCTCGGGGCAGCGCGCCTTCACTTCGCGGATCATCCACTCCCAGAACGGCACCGGCTTGGTATGCGGGTTGTCGACGCGGAAGATGCGCACGCCCTGCTTGACCCAGAACAGCACCGTGTCACGCAGCTCCTTCCACAGCCGCTCACGATCCGGGTTGTAGAAATCTACGTTGACGATGTCCTCATATTTCTTCGGCGGGTTCTCGGCGTATTTGATGGTGCCGTCGGGCCGGAAATTGAACCACTTCTTATGCTTGCGCACCCAGGGGTGATCGGGGGCGCATTGCACCGCGAAATCGAGCGCAACCTCCATGCCGTGCTCGGCGGCGGCGGCGACAAATCGGCGAAAATCTTCGAGCGTGCCGAGTTCGGCATGAACCGCGCGATGACCGCCTTCGCTGGCGCCGATCGCATAGGGACTGCCGGGATCGCCCGGTGCCGCGGTGACGGCATTGTCGCGGCCCTTGCGGTTGACGCGCCCGATCGGGTGGATCGGCACCAGATAGACGACATCGAAACCGAGCGCGGCGATATCCGGCAGGCGCGCGATGCAATCGTCGAAGGTGGCGCTCCTTTCCGGGTCGCGACCCTGGCTGCGCGGAAACATCTCGTACCAGGCCGAGAACCGCGCCTCCGGCCGATCGACGACGATTTCCAGCTCGCGCGCATACCGCACCCGGTCGGCGCGGCTGTCGGCTCGCGCCATCAGCGTCCGCAATTCCGGCGACAGCATCAGCGCGGCGCGGCGGGTCTCGTCACCTTCCGCCGCATCGTCGAATAACCGGCGCAGCTGAGCCGCGTCTGCCGCCCCGGCTTCGGGTATCGCGGCGGCGACGAGCTCGAGCCCTTCCTGCAATTCAAGCGAGACCGGCTGACCGGCGCCGCGCTTCTTGACGAGATCGTCGCGCCAGCTGTCGAAGCGGTCGGTCCAGGCTTCGATCGTGTAGCGCCAGCGGCCGACGCGGTCGGGTCGGAAGCGCGCCGTCCAGCGGTCGTTGTCCTGGAAGCCAAACGGGGTTTCCCGCCATGGCTCGTCCTCGAAGGCAAATTTGAGCACGGCGGCAATCTTGTCGTGGCCGTCGCGGAAGATGTCGGCCCAGACCGCGACTTCTTCGCCGACGATCCGCTTGACCGGATAGCGGCCGCCATCGAGCTCGGGATAAACGCCCTCGACCGCGATGCGCGCCTCGGGCCGCCACGCCGGATGGTGCGCCGGGTCGCGTGCCACGGCCGGCCCGGTGCGCGTCTCTACACGGCGGGCAGGCATGACGCTGGCGCGCAGTATCTTGACCTCATGCGGGGCGACCGACAGCCGGGCCTCGACCGCGCGTTCGCTGCCATCGTCTCTCGGTTCGGTCACCCCCAGCCGATCGCCGAGATTAGTGAGGCCGGCGCGATCAACGAGCGCCTGCAGCAACACCTCGCGCGCCGCCCGTTCATGGGTGTTGACCAGGACCAGGGCGCGCTCGCCGCCGGTCTCGCTAATTCGCAGCAGCGCAACGAGCGGGTCGTCCTGATCGGTCAGGAGCCGCTGCGGCCCCTCATCGTTGAGGGCCGGCACCGCCGCCTTGATGCGATTGACCGCGGCGATGAACGGCGCGAGATCGAAGCGGGCCGGCTCCGGCCGCTTGCGGCCCGGCGCGGTCACGTCGAACCGCTCCGACCAGCCGTATTCGTAGCCCATCGGCAGCATCACGCCGGTCGAGAACGCGGCGGCGAAGGCATAGGCGCGACGATAGCGCGGCTCGATCTCGCTCTGGGGCACGCCGCCGGCGATCAGCTCGTTGACCAGCCGGTCGGTGTCGTGGCTTTCGGGGAACCCGATCGAGGGCGCGATATGGCGGAACCGCTCGTACTGGTCGAGCAGCCAGCCGCTTTCGAAATCCCACCATTTGACCGAGTTGAACAAATAGTCAAAGCCGGCGCCGTCTAGCGCCAGCACGTCCTCGACCGGCGCGCCGAGCGTTTCAGCCAGGAAGAGCACATCAGGCTGGACCGATCTGGCGGCCCCGATCAGCCGCCGCCACACCCCGGCCGGCACTTTGTAGGCGGCGTCGCAGCGAAAGCCGGCGAAGCCGAGCCCGACATAGTGGCGAACCAGGCGCTCGAAATAAGCGACGATCTCGTCGCGCTGCGGCCGGCCGTAGTCGATTTCGGCGAGATCGCCCCAAACAGTCTTGTGCGACGGATCCGCCGGATCGGTGGCGAAGGGCGAATGCAATCGGCCGTCCGGCTCACGCGCAAACCAATGCGGCCGCTCGGCCGTCAGCGGACTGTCCTTGGCAGTGTGGTTGACCACCAGGTCCATGATGACGCGCAGGCCATGCTCGGCCGCCGCCTTGGTGAAACCGCGCAGCAACTCGTCATCGCCGGCCCGTGCCTTGCCGCGTAAGAGCGGGTTCAGCCGGTAATAGTCCTTGACCGCATAGATGCTGCCCGAGAAGCCCGGGTAGTGGAACGGGTTCAGGTAAACGGCATTGAAGGCCATGCCGGCGATGCGCGGCAGCGCCTCGCGCCAGCGTTCGACCGGCCCAGCCAGGGTCGGAAGCAGATTGTAGACACGGAGGCCTTCACTCATCGCACAGCCACCCCTAGGACTCAAACACCGCCGCCGCCGCTCAAGTTCGGCACGCGCGCTGCGCGACTGTGGACAGGGCCACCGCCAGCCAGGGATTCCACGCTACCCCTGGCCGGCGGCAGCAAGACTGCAACCGGTCCTCCGCAACCCGAGATCGTCTCGGTCTGCACCCCGATGCGTTTGCCTAGGACCACACCAGGGTCGCGGCATCACATTCCGCCGCGCAGAATTGGGTACGGCAGCAGGACACGGGTTCGTACCCGGCCCCTGGCACGACATCGCCGTGCCGCTTGCGGATAACCATGCGTTAAACGGCGCGGGCCGCAAAGGGTTCCCACCGCAATCAGCGGCCGGGCAGAACCACCAGCTCCGGCTCCTGCGGCAGGGTTGCCCGGGTCAGACCAATTCTGGGCTCGTTAACGAGGCGCACCCGGTAATGGTCGCCGAGGCGGGCGAGAAAGCGGTCGAGCGTCGCCGGCCCGAAAATGTGCATCGGCAGGACCAGCTTTGGCCCGATCTGCCGTAGCACCTCGACCATATCCTCCTGGTTCAGCGTGTAGGCGCCGTCGACCGGAACCATGACAACATCGATGGGGCCGAGGTCGGTAAGATGGCCCTGGGTCAGCGTGTGGTGCAAATGACCGAGATGGGCGATGCACAAGTCGCCGGTCTCGAACACGAAGATCGAATTGCCGTTGTAGCGGGTACCGCCGAAATCTCGGAGATTGGTCGGAACGTTGTGAATCCGGACGTCGCGGTATTCGAGATCGTGCTTCGCGACCCCGCCGCCCGGATCCCAGCCGCGCAGCACGTATTTGACGCCAGCCTCGACATCGTCGCTGTAATGCGTGGGGTGCGCGTTGTTCATCGTCACGATATCGGGGGTGACCGGCGCCCGGATCACGTCGTTGTAATCGGTGACGATCCGCACGCCTTGCGGACTCTCGATCAGAAAACTGGCATGCCCGAGGAAGGTGACGGCGACCGCACCGCTCTCATCGCCGGTCGAGACGAGCCGCAACGGCCCCCTGCCCTCCGCCACGACCCCGGTGCAGGCGGCGAACGCCGGGCCGGCGAACAGTAGTGTCAGCAGGAACCCGACGAACAGCTTCAACGCAGAGGGCTTGCAGCGGCCGCAGGGTCTTATGATTGTCATCCCGGCGAAAGTCCGCGCCCATCGTTCATTCCCGGGAGCGACGGCAGGGTGGGTCCCCACCTTCTCCGGGACGACAAGTAAATTGCTCGCCTCGCGTTTGTCCGAGCACACGCATCGCCCCACACCTCTTTCGGTTACAACACGACCTCGACAAGGAACGGGCCGGGAGTCGCGAGGCCCTCGGCAAAGCGGCGGTTAAAGCCGGCCATGTCCTCGACCCGGGCGCCGGGCACGCCGAGGCTCTTGGCGAGACCGACCCAGTCGATATCCGGCTTGCCGAGATCGAGCATATCGAGCGCCTTGCGGCCTGGGTTGCCGGCGCCGACATTGGCGAGTTCGCCCTTCAGGATCTGGTAGGTGCGGTTCGAGAACAGCACGGTGGTGACATCGAGCCCCTCGCGGGCCTGCGTCCACAGCGCCTGCACGGTGTACATCGCGCTGCCGTCGCCCTCGAGATTTACCACCTTGCGGTCGGGACAGGCGACCGCGGCGCCGGTCGCCAGCGGCGGGCCGAGCCCGATCGAGCCGCCCATATTCGACAGCCAGTCATGCGGCCGCGCGGCACGGGTCGGCGCGAAGAAGCCCCGCCCGGTGGTGACCGCCTCGTCGGCAACGATCGCATTTTCCGGCAACAGCGCGCCGATCGAGCGGCCGAGATTGTCCGAGGTGATCGCGCCCTCGGCCGGGGTCGGCGCCGGCTCGTTCGCAACGATGGCGGCAGTCGAGCGCGCGCCGACAGCGTCGGCCAGCGCTTCTAGCGCCTGGATCAGATCCTCCTCGGGCTGCGCCAGCACATGGCCTTCGCAGCCTTCCGGCGTCAGATGGCTCGGCTTGTCGGGATAGGCGAAGAACGCGACCGGCATCTTGGCGCCAACCAGGATCACGTGTTTGAGGCCGGCCAGATACGTCAGCGCCTGCTCGACGACATACGGGACCCGGTCGACCGAGACCCGTCCCTGGCCGCGCTGGGTCCGCGCATTCGAACCCTGGGCGCTGAGCCGGGCGCCGGTCTTGGCGGCGATGCGGCCGGCGAGGTCGAGCCCGTCGGCAAAAAGGGCGCGATCGGCCAGCAGGATCATGGTCGGCTCGCCCGAGTGCAGCACCCGCGCCGCCTCCTCGATTGCATCGGCGGATGGCGCACTCGGTTTGGCCGCCGGCGGCACCGGCACCGGCCCCGAGCCTTCGTTCCATGCGGTGTCGGCCGGCAGGATCAGGCTGGCGATCTGACCCGGCGGCATTCTCGCCGCGGCGATCGCCAAGGCGCCATCAGGCGCGATCGATTTTGCGTCGGGGGAGGTCTTGACCCAATGCGACGACGGCCGCGCCAGCCCCTCGATGTCGGAGGTCAGCGGCGCGTCGTATTGCCGGTGATAGGTCGCGTGGTCGCCGATGATGTTGACCATCGGCGAT
>DATARH010000243.1:0-17454 GCA_036264235.1 Allostellaceae bacterium | reverse complement strand
GCCGGGACGACAGCCGGCGGGGCGACGACGACCGGCGGCGGGGCGGCAAAATATGGCGGGGGGGGCTGCTGTGCCCAGGCGGCGCTCTGCCCGCCAGCGAGGATGAGGCCGCAAACGGCGGCGACCCTCAATGCAACCACTGATGTGCTGTTCATCTGTGAACTTCCCCCGCGAAACACGCCAACAGCTCCCAGCAATTCCTGGGCCGTTCGCGCTGTCGGTTAACTCGAGCGAGTCTATCTATGTTACAGGTGGATGAAAAAGCCATATAGATTTCGCTCGGCAAGTTGCTGGCAGTTCGTGTCTCCCGCGCCACAATTCGCCTAAATCGACGGCAATCAGCCGTCGATTCGTCTGAATAAATCCGGTTATTGGACGACCTCGCCATGGATCGCGAGGTCGAGGCCTTCGCGTTCGGTGTCGAGATCGACACGCAGGCCGAGGACGACATCGATGATCTTGAGCAGAATTAGCGACACGATGGCGTCGTAGACGACCGTGACGGCGACACCATAAAGCTGGATGACGACCTGGTGCGGGTTGCCGTCGATCAATCCGCTTTTGCCGTCACCGCCGACCGCCGCCACGGCCAGCACGCCGGTCAGGATCGCGCCGACCGTACCGCCAAGGCCGTGCACGCCGAAGGCGTCGAGGCTGTCGTCATATCCGAAGGTGTTCTTCAGCCCGCTTACGCCCCAATAGCAGACGATGCCGGCGGCGATGCCGATGATCAACGCACCGCGCGGATCGACAAATCCGGATGCCGGCGTGATCGCCACCAACCCGGCGACGGCGCCGGAGATGATGCCGAGCACGCTCGGTTTGCCGCGCATCGTCCATTCGACGAACATCCAGGTCAGGGCCGCCGTCGCGGTCGCGATCTGCGTCACCGCCATCGCCATGCCAGCGCTGCCGTTGGCGGCGGTAGCCGAGCCGGCATTGAAACCGAACCAGCCGACCCAAAGGAGCGAGGCGCCGATCACGCTGAGGACCAGGTTGTGCGGTGCCATCGGCTCGCTGCCGTAACCGCGCCGCTTGCCCATCACCAGCGCCGCCATCAGCCCGGCGACGCCGGAATTGATGTGCACCACGGTGCCGCCGGCAAAATCGAGAATGCCGGCGTCGTTGAGAAAACCGCCAGGGCCCCATACGCAATGCGCGATCGGTGCATAGACCAGCACCGACCACAGGCCGATGAACCATAGCAGCGCGGAAAATTTCATGCGGTCCGCAAAGGCGCCGCAGATCAGCGCCGGCGTGATGATCGCAAACGTCATCTGGAAGCACATGTAGACCGATTCGGGAATCGTCTTCGCGAGATCGTTGATCGAATCGACATTCATGCCGTTGAGCAGGACGCGGCTGGCGCCGCCAAAGAATTGGTTCCCTTCGGTGAAGGCGAGACTGTAGCCGACGATCATCCACAGCACGGTGACAAGACAGGTGACGGCAAAACTCTGCATCACGGTCGCCAACACGTTCATCTTGCGGACCATGCCGCCGTAAAACAGTGCCAGGCCGGGGACAGTCATCATCAGGACCAGCGCGGTCGAGGTCAGCATCCAGGCCGTATCGCCGCTGTCGATCTTCGGAGCGGCGGCTGGAGCTGTGGCGGGCGCGGTCTGCGCCAGCGCCGAAAGCGCGGAGACGGACAGAATAGACGCGGCGCAAAAGAGCCGCTGTCCCAGTCGGAACGCAACATTCATTCGATCGAGCTCCCCCAGAAAGTATCGGCGCCGCATCGGCGCCCGTTGTCACCACTATGCCACTTGGCCGGATGTAGAAACAGGCGCGGCAGCAGACGAACGGGGCGTCGCCGCGATTGCTCGCGGCGGGCCCCGTTTGCCGTCTTTCCCCCGCAGGATCAGTCGGCGGCCGCGGCGGACGGCGCCTCGTCGACGCCAAGCGCATAGGCGGTCTCGCCATGCACCGCATCGTCGCCGACAATCAACTGCGCCTCGCTCATGCGCAGCGGCACGAACACCGAGATCACCTTCAGGATCACGAAGGTGGCGATCGCGTTGTAGCCGATGATGAACGCCGCTGCGACGAGCTGCATCAGCAGCTGATTGCCGGTATCGCCATAGAGCAGGCCGGTGACGCTGACGCCCGGCGCCTCCTTGTCGGTGCCGATGTACATCAGCATGTCCGGACAGGCAAGAATGCCGACCAAGAGCCCGCCGGTCAGGCCGGCAATGCCGTGCGTCGAAAACACGCCAAGCGTATCGTCGACCTTCATCATGAAACGGGTCTTCTGCAGCTTGTTCATCGACAGCCACGGAATGATGCCCGCGCAGACGCCAACGATGATCGCACCCCAACCGTTGACGTAGCCGGCGGACGGGGTGATCGCCACCAGGCCGGCGATCATGCCGTTGACGCCGCCGAGGATCGACGGCTTGCCGTAGGCCATCTTGTCCATCAGCGTCCAGACCAGGAGACCGACCGCGGTCGCAATGTTGGTGTTGAGCACGGCGGCGCCGGCATTGGCGTTGGCGAAGTAGGGATCGCCGCCGTTGAAGCCGTTCCAGCCCAGCCACAGGATGCCGGCGCCGATCAGGGCGACCAGGATGCTGTTGGGCGGGAAGTTTTCGCGGTCGGCCTGCAGCCGCGGTCCGACCAGCGCGGCGGCAACGAAGCCCGACGTTCCGGCGGCCAGATGAATCACATAGCCGCCGGAGTAATCGGCCGCACCCAAGCCGGCGAGCCAGCCGCCGCCCCACAAGCTGAAGGCTCCGACCGTGTAGACCAGCGTCATCCACACCGGGCAGAAGATCGCCCAAGCTGTGAAGTTCATCCGGCCCAGCACCGCGCCCGCGAGAATGATCAGCGTGATAGCGGCAAACGCGAACTGGAAGAAGATCAGGGTCGCCATCGGGAAGGTCAATTCGGGCATGCCCGAGGCCGCCGCCGGCACGATCGCCTGGCCGCTGATGAACCCGGCCGAAAGAGCCGGCCCCGGCTTCCCTAGAAACGGAAACCACTGCTCACCGAACGCCATGTTGTAGTCGAACAGAACCCATACGACGAGCACCGAGGCGAAGGCGTAGAAGCACATGAACGCGGAGTTGATCGCCCATTTGTGCTTGACGTAGCCGCCATAGAGGACCGCCAGGCCGGGAATGCTTTGCAGCCCGACAAAGGTCGCGGCGGCCAATTGCCAGGCATTGTTGCCGGAATCGAGCCACTTTGGTGATGGTACGAGCATTGATCCGTCCCCTGTATTTTTCCGCGATACGAACGATTGGGGCCGCCGCAGCGGACCGAGCAGGAGGGGAAAGGCAAGAGCCGTGCCAGCCTCGGGATTCGGCGGAATGTGCCGCACACCAGGGCGTTTGGGACTTCGCGGCTAGGTCTGCGGCACGCCATGCTCAAAATTTGAGCAGCGAGAACTGTGCTCGACCTGCTTTGCAACGAGAGGCCGATTTGGCTATGCATCGCGGCATGACGCGTTTGATGTTCTGCCGCCCGGCCGTGACGGCCGGAATACTCGCTCTGGCCGGCGGGATAGGCCTGCCGGAGGTTGGCGGTGCGGCACAAAGCGCCGCGACCGCAGTCACCTGCATCAATCCTATTAACGGCGCGTCCTGGCAGATCGCGATCGATTACGGCAACGACACAGTCGACTCCTATCCGGCGCGCATCACCGCGGCCGAGATTGCGTGGTTCGACGCGAAGGACGGCGGCAACTACAAACTCGACCGTCAATCCGGCAATTTCACCGCAATCATCGCTTCCAGCACCGGCGGGTATTTTCGGCGCGGCCACTGCGATGTGGCGAAGACGCGGTGACGGAGCTGAGCGAGCCTGAGACCGATGTGCCGGCGGCCGGCGCGCGCGGCATACAGGCGATCGTCGGCTTCGCGTCGAAACCCGGACCGCGCCCTCGCAATGAGGATTTCGCCGGCGCGCTAATGGGCTGGGAACTGCCGGAACCGCGGCAGGAGGTCGTCGCGGCGATTGCCGACGGGATCGGCGGCGCGAAGGGCGGACGCACGGCGGCGGAGACGGCGGTCCGCGGCTTTCTTGATGGGTTTTGTGATCTGCCGGAGACGATCGAGGTGCAGCGCGCCGGCGCCCGGATCGTCAGCGCGCTCAACAGCTGGGTGCATTCGATGGGCCGGCAGGACCCGGCATTGGCGGGGCTGGGCTGTACCTTCACGGCGCTCGTGTTGCGTGGTCGGGTGGCGCACCTGCTGCATCTCGGGGACACCCGCGCCTATCGCTTCAGCGGCGACCGCCTGGCCTGCCTGACCACCGACCATGTGCGTCAGGACGCCGGCGGCCGCTCGAATACGCTGACGCGCGCCCTCGGGGTTGAGCCCGAGGTGCGGCTCGATTACGCGACCCAGCCGGTCGCGCTGCACGACCGGTTCATGCTGTGCAGCGACGGGGTGCACGGGGTTCTGAGTGAGCCCGGCATCACCCAAATCCTGCGCGAGCGCTCGGCTCCGGAGGAAACCGCGGGGGCGCTGGTCGCTGCCGCGCTGGCCGCCGGCAGCACCGATAATTGCACCGCTCTGGTTCTCGACGTCGTATCGCTGCCGGCGGCTGGCTCGGCTGATATCAGCGCCGGGATCGCGCAGCTGCCGGTGATCCCGGTGCCGCTCGATGGCGAGACGATCGACGGATTTGTGCTGAAGGCGCTGATCTCGGACGGCCGGTATACCCGGCTGTTCGCCGCCGAGGACGAGATCGAGGGCGGCACCGTCGCGCTGAAATTCCCGAAGCCGCAGCTCGCCAGCGTCGAAGCTTATCGCGCCGCCTTTCTGCGTGAAGCGTGGGTCGGCGCCCGGGTTCACAATCCGGGGCTCGGCCGCGTCCTCGAAATGCCGCCGGGCCGGCAGAGCGCGCTGTACACGGTGATGCCGCTCTACCAGGGCGAGCTCCTGGAGACCCGGCTGGGGCGCAACCCGGCCGTCGGTCTGGAGGAGGGGCGCAATATCGCGGTCCGGCTCGCGCGCGCCGCCGGTGCGCTGCACCGCGCCGGGATCATCCATCGCGACATCAAGCCCGACAATGTGATCCTCGAAGGCGGTGGGGCGTTGAAGCTGATCGATCTCGGAGTGGTCCGGGTGCCCGGCCTCGAGGAGTTTCCGCCGGAGAACATCCCCGGCACCGCGGCCTATTCGGCGCCCGAGATGATAGCCGGCGAAGCGGGCAACGAGTCGACCGACATCTATGCGCTCGGGGTCACGATGTTCCGCGCGTTCACCGGGCAATATCCCTATGGCAATGCCGACGCCGTCAACCCGCCGCGTCGGGCTAGGCCCCGCGGCCTGTCGGAATTGCGTCCGGATTTGCCGGCTTGGCTCGAAGCAGCGCTGGCCCGCGCGATCGCCCCCGATCCGGCGAAGCGGTTTCGCGACATGACCGAATTCGCGGCCGAGATGGAGACCGGCCCAGCGCGGGAGCCGGCGGGGCGCGGCCGGCCGCCGACCTTGTACGAGCGCGTGCCGCTACGCGTCTGGCAAGGCATCGCCGCGCTGCTGGCGGTGGCCTTGCTGGTGTCGCTGCTGACGAGATAGCGCGCCGACTCAGGCTTTGTCGTCGCTACCGCCCAACAGACTCCCCAGAATGCCACCGACCGCGCCGGCCGCGACCGTGCCCGTGACACTTGATGAACTCGAATCCGAATGGTTCGGCAAGTATCGGGCGATCTCCTCGGCCAGGTTCAGGATCGGCATGCTCTGCAGAACGACGTGCCCCGGTCCGGTCAACGTCGCGAGAAACAGGCCCTCGCCGCCGAACAGCAGGTTCTTGAAGCCGCGCACCAGCTGGATGTCGAAGGTAACGGTCGGGTCCATCGCGCCGACATGGCCGGCATGAACGAGGAGCTTTTCGCCCGGCGCCAGATCGCGCTCGACGATCTCGCCCGAGAGGTCGAGGAACACCGTACCCGGGCCGCTGATCTGCTGCAGGATGAAGCCCTCGCCACCGAAGAAGCCGGCGCCGATGCGCTTCTGCCACGCGATCGAAAACGTCACCGATTTCTCGGCGCAGAGGAACGTCTCCTTGCGGCAGATCACCGACTCGCCGGCGGCGAGCTGCAGCGGCTTCAGCGTTCCGGGAAAGCGTGGTGCGAAGGCGACGTGACCGGCGCCGCGCGCCGTGAAATCGGTGATGAACAGCGTACCGCCGCTGAACATGCGCGAGATACCGGCGAGCATGCCGCCGCCGGTGTTGGTGTTCATCTCGATCGCATCGTTCATCCAGCACATGCAGTTGGTCTGGCTGTAGACGATCTCGCCCGGTTCAAGATCGATCGCCAGCGTCTGCATGACGGTGCCGGAAATTTCGTAACGCATCTCGCTCCCCCTGTTCACGCGGCCACAGCATACCACTCCTCAAAAGAGGACGGGGCCGGGCATTGCTGCCCGGCCCCGCGCCGTCGCGTCCCCCGTAATAAAGTTCAGACCGAGTAGTACATCTGGAACTCGATTGGGTGCGGCGTGTGCTCGAACGCGTACACCTCCTCCCAGCGCAGCTCCATGTAGGATTCGATGAAGTCGGTGGTGAACACGTCGCCCTTGGTCAGGAAGGCGTGGTCGGCGGCCAACTCGCCGAGCGCCTCGCGCAGCGAGCCGCAAACGGTCGGCACGTCCTTCAGCTCCTCCGGCGGCAGGTCGTAGAGGTTCTTGTCCATCGGGTCGCCGGGGTGGATCTTGTTCTGGATGCCGTCGATCCCGGCCATCAGCATCGCGGCAAAGCCGAGATACGGGTTGCAGGCCGGGTCGGGGAAACGCACCTCGACACGTTTCGCTTTCGGGCTGGAGACAATCGGAATGCGGCACGAGGCCGAACGGTTGCGCGCCGAGTAGGCGAGCAGCACCGGCGCCTCGAAACCCGGGATCAGACGCTTGTAGCTGTTGGTCGTCGGGTTGGTGAAGGCGTTGATCGCCTTGGCATGCTTAATGATGCCGCCGATGTAGTAGAGCGCCGTTTCGCTCAGATCTGCGTAAAGATTGCCGGCAAAGGTCGGCCGCTCGTTCTTCCAGATCGACTGATGCGTGTGCATGCCCGAGCCATTGTCGCCCTTGATCGGCTTCGGCATGAAGGTCGCGGTCTTGCCGTATTGATGCGCGACGTTGTGCACGACGTATTTATAGATTTGCATGCCGTCGGCCATCTTCACCAGCGTGTCGAACTCGTTTCCGAGCTCGGCCTGGCTGGGCGCGACTTCATGGTGATGCTTCTCTACCTTGAGGCCCATATCGTTCATCACCGACAGCATCTCGGCGCGCAGGTCGGATTGGCCATCGACCGGCGGCACCGGGAAATAGCCGCCCTTGATCGGCGGCCGGTGACCGGTGTTGCCGTCGGGGTATTGCTTGTTGCTGACCCAGGGGCCTTCCTCGCTGTCGATCGCGTAGCCGGCCGACTGCATCGTCGATTCGTAGCGGACATCGTCGAAGATGAAGAACTCCGCCTCGGGCCCGAAATACGCGGTGTCGCCGGTGCCGCTCGATACGAGGTATTGCTCGGCCTTCTTGGCGATCGAACGCGGGTCGCGGCCATAGGACTGGCCGGTCAGCGGCTCGTGGACATCGCAGAACACGATCAGCGAAGTCTGCGCCGCGAACGGGTCGAGCACCGCCGTGTCGCAATCGGGAGCGAGCAGCATGTCGCTCTCGTTGATCGCCTTCCACCCGGCTATCGACGAGCCATCGAACATGACGCCGCCGGTCAGAAAGTCGTCGCTGATCGTGCGCACGTGATGCGCCAGATGCTGCCACTTGCCGCGCGGATCGGTGAAGCGGAAATCGACGTATTTGACGTCGTGCTCCTTGATCATATCCATGACTTTGCGAGTATCGGCCATCGTAATCTTCCGCTCCTTGGTTGAATCGAAATAAGGTTCCTAGACGTCCCGGGGCAATGTTGGCCGCAAGGTGGCCGCTACTCATCAGCCCTGCATTGTCGTGTCAAGACGCCGCGACGGCGCAGCCCTCGGGCAGCCGCATCAGATCGCGTCGCCGCCGCGCTCGCCGGTGCGAATGCGGATCGCCTCCTCGACAGTGGTGACGAAAATCTTGCCGTCGCCGATCCGGCCGGTATGCGCGGCCTGCTGGATCGCCTCGACGGCACGCTCGACCATCGATTCCTCCATCACGACCTCGATCTTGACCTTCGGCAGGAAGTCGACGACGTATTCGGCCCCCCGATACAGCTCGGTGTGGCCCTTCTGGCGGCCAAAGCCCTTGGCCTCGGTCACGGTGATCCCCTTGATCCCGACCTCGTGAAGGGCCTCCTTCACCTCGTCGAGCTTGAACGGCTTGATGATCGCCTCGACCTTTTTCATCGCCCCTGTCTTTCTCCGGCCGCGGGCGCGGCTTCCTGTTCGAAAGCATATCGCATGCCAGGGAGGACCTGCGAGCCGGCAATCATAATGCCGAATTTTCCGGCAAACAGCCCGCCGAAACGCCTATTCGGTAGGCAAATCGCCCTAATCGGCGGTGCGGCGCGGCAGATTGCCTAGAAATTGGCGGATGCGCTCCACCGCTTCCCCGATCGCCTCCAGGCTGTTGGCGTAGGAAAACCGTAGATAGCCCTCGCCAAAACCCCCGAAGCTGGTGCCGGCGATGGTCGCAACCCCGGTCTTCTCCAGGAGCTCGCCCTGCAGCGTGCGGGCGTCATAGCCGGTGCCCTCGACATTCGGGAAGGTATAAAAGGCGCCGCCCGGGTTGGCGCAGCGCACCCCCGGCAGTGAGTTCAGCGCCGCGACGATGACCTCGCGCCGTTCGGCAAAGGCCTTGACCATCCGCCGCACCGGTTCGCGCGGCCCTTCAAGGGCGGCGATCCCCGCATATTGCGCCGCGGCGTTGACGCAGGAGTGGCAGTTGATCGCGAGCCGCTCAGCGTGCGCGAAGAGCGCCTCCGGCCAGACGCCATAGCCCATCCGCCAGCCGGTCATCGCATAGGTCTTGCTCCAGCCGTCGAGCAGAATCACCTGGTCGCGGATCGACGGGTAGGAGAGCAGGCTGACATGCTCGGCCCCGTCATAAAGGATCTCGCCGTAGATCTCGTCGCTCATTACCGCGACATGCGGGTTTCGTTCGAGACCGGCGACGAGCTTGTCGAGTTCGGGTTTCGGCACGACGCCGCCGGTCGGGTTGGCCGGGCTGTTGATGATCAGGAGGCGGGTCTTCGGCGTGATCTGCGCCAGCACCTCCTCGGCGCTGAACGAGAAGCCGGCGCTCTCATAGAGCGGCACCGGCACCGGCGTCGCGCCGGAAAAGCGAATGACGCTCTCGTAAATCGGAAAGCCGGGGTTCGGATACAGGATTTCGGTGCCCGGCTCGCCGAACATCATGATCGCGAAGAACATCGTGACCTTGCCGCCGGGCACGACCAGCACCCGGTCGGGCGACACCTCGACCTGGTGGCGGCGCCGAAGATCGGCGGCGACGGCGGCGCGGAGCGCCGGAATGCCATTGGCCGGGGTATAGCCATGATGGCCGTCGGCGAGCGCCTTCCTGCCGGCTTCTACAATATGGTCGGGCGTCGGAAAATCCGGCTGGCCGATACCGAGATTGATGATCGAGCGGCCCTGCGCGGCGAGCGCGTTGGCGCGGGCCAGGACCTCGAACGCGGTCTCGGTGCCAAGCGTCTGCATCCGTGCGGCCATCTGTACCATGCGTGTGTCTTTCCTAAGCGGGCTGCCGAGCCCCATTTTAGCGTCGGCTGAGATTGCTTCGTCGCTCCGTTCCTCGCAATGACAATCCCCTGTGATAATCCGCGGGCTCGGGGTCCAGCCTTGCCCGGCGCACTCCGCTGGCTTACTGCATCCGCATGCAGATCGGGCGGTACCGGATCGATCCGGTTTTCGGAACCATTACGCCGCAATTGCGCGGCGAGCTGGTGCAGTTCTGGCTCGACGAAGGCGCATTGCCGGATGCCAACGCCGCCTGGGCGCGGACCGACGAGGTCGTCTGCATCGCGCGCGACCCGGCCAGGGCGATCGCTTCCGTCAATACGGTCTACCTCGCGCCGCTGCAGGGGCCGGACGATTTGCACTATTTCTACCGCATGTTCACCCGGCCGCAGGACCGACTTCTGGAGTTGACGACCGGCATGGTGCGCGTCTGCCGAGAATCCCTGGAGGCAAGCCGGCTGCGCGATCCGCGAGCCCGCGGCGTGGTCATCGTCGCGGAGAATCCGAAATTGCAGGGCCCAGCCGGCCACCGGCTTCTCTCGAGCAAGGGCTGGGTTCATCTGGGGAAGAACCCGCGCGGCTTCGACGTATGGAGAAAGCTGTTTCCCGGGGCGGCTGCTCCGGTCGAGCCGGTGTGAGCCAGCGCGGCTAGCGGCGGCTGGCGATAAAGAACAGGCGCGGATAGGGGAGCATCACCTTGCCGTCGGCGCGCGGCGGGAAGGCGTCGGCCAGCAAAGCCTGGTAGCGGTCGAGAAACACCGGCTGCTCCTCAACTGTGAGCCGCGCCAGGAACGGGCGCAGGCCGGTGCCCATCAGCCAGGACACGATCGCCTCGGCGCCGTCCATGATCTGGATGTAGTTGGTCTCCCAGATCGTAAACCGGGCCGAACGCGGCGCCAGGCAGTCGTAATAGAATTCGGGCGGCTTGACCGGCGAGGGCGCGCGAGCGTCGGCGAGCCGCTCGGCCCACGGACCCTCGGCCGCGACTTGCCGCATCAACGCGTGCGTCTGGAAATCGTGGTTGTGCGGCATCTGCACCGCCAGCGCGCCGCCTGCGGCGACCGCATCGAACAGGCGCGGCAGCAGACGCTCGTGGTCGCCGACCCATTGCAGCGCGGCGTTGCTGAAGACCAGATCGTACTGCAGGTCGGGCGGCCACTGGGCGATATCGGCGCCCGCGAATTCGATGCCGGGATGGTCGCGCCGGGCGGTCGCCAGCATGTCAGCATCGTTGTCGAGGCCGGTGATCTCCGCCTCCGGCCAGCGCGCCTTCAGGATCGCAGTGCTGTTGCCGGGCCCGCAGCCGAGATCGACAATGCGCAGCTTCTGAAGGGGACGTGGCACCGGCAGCTCGATGCGGGCGACGAGGTCGAGCGCCGGCTGGATCCGCTCATTGGCAAACCGCAGATACTGGTCGGCGTCCCAGGAATGCATCCGGCACTGTTGTGTCCGCTCGCCACAGTGTCAACGCGGCAGCGCGCGGCTAAACGTCGGCGCGAGCCGATACCGCGCGTCCAAAGATTTGCGCCGTCGCATCGTCGGCGGGGAAAAAGCACTCGATGCGGATTTCCTGAGCGGTGATCTCGCGCGGCGTGCCCAATGTGGCGATGGTCGTGAACAGTCGCAGGTCGATGCCCTTGTTGCGGAAGTGAATTGGCACGACGGGCGGCGCCGCATCCTCGTCGGCCAACGCCTGCCGTAACAGCTCGGGCACACCTGGAAACGACAGCAATTGCCGCAACAGAGCGGCGGTCTCGGGGGTGCCGTCGGCGCGCGCGTCGGCCTGAACGCCGCGGAGGAAATAAAGCGCGACCTCGGGCCAGTTGACGATCAACGGCCGCAGCGCGTCGGGCGACACGAGAGCGACCGCCAAGTTGATCGGATCGGCCTTGGACGCGGACTCTCCGGTCAGCAGCTCGGTCAGACGCGCGGCGCCGCGGTTGGCGCGCAGCAGATTCCAGCGGCGGTCGACGACAAAGGCCGGATACGGCTCATGCTGCGCCAGCATGTAATTGAGGGCGTTGCTGACCGCCGCCATTTCCGGCATCGACAGGTCTCGTTCGCGCCACACCGGCGCATAACCCGCCGCCAGCAGCAGAGCATTCTGTTGCCGCAGGGGGACGTCCATAGTCGCTGACAGGCGCAGCACCATCTCCCGGCTGGGCGCTGCGCGGCCGGATTCGATGAAGCTCAAATGACGCTGCGTGGTGTGCGCCGTCACCGCGAGATCGAGCTGCGACAGGCCGCGACGGGTGCGCCACTCCCGAAGAAGCTGGCCGAAGGGGCTGATGGTCACGGCGGTGCGTCGGAGTGGTCGATTAAGGGACAATAGGGCGCCGGCGGCCGGTCGCCAATTCCCCGGCAGGGAATTGCAGCGCGGCCGCGCCGACCGGAAGATCGCGGCTTTCGATGCAAAGGAGCGCTGCGATGCTGGTCGCGTTTCTCGGAAATTTCTCCGCCGCCTTCGTGCCGGCGGTGCAGAGGCATCTGAGCATGCCATGCGAGCTGATGGCCGGCGATGAAGCGGCAATCGCCGATCGGCTCCGCGAGGTTGACGTGCTGGTGACACTGGCGCTTACCGGCGCCATGGCAAAGGCCGCCACAAGGCTGCGGCTGGTGCAGGTCCCCGGCGCCGGCACCGATGGTATCCCGGTCGAGGCGCTGTCGAAAGGCACGCTGCTCGCCAATGCGTATGGCCACGAGACGGCGATTGCGGAATACGTACTCGGCGCGATGATCGCGCTGACGCGCGATTTCCTGCTGCTCGACGCGGCGCTGCGTCGTGGCGAATGGCCCGGGCATTGGGTGCCCGGCGGCGATGGAAAGCTCGCGGTCTGGCCCGAAATGGCCGGCAATACTGTTGGGATCCTCGGCTACGGCCGGATCGGCCGGGAGGTCGCCCGGCGTGCCCGCGCGTTCAACATGGGTATTTGCGCGATCCGTGGCCGTGCCGGGTCGGAAGCAGTGTCGGATGACGGCCTCATTGGCGGGCAGAACATGCTGGAGGAGGTGTTACGGCGGTCGGACTATGTCGTCGTCGCAATGCCGGCGACGCCGGCGACCATAGGCTCGATCGGCGCGCCGCAGCTGGCATTGATGCGACCTGGTGCGTTCCTGATCAATGTCGCACGCGGCGCAATTGTCGATGAAGCGGCGCTTTACGACGCGCTGGCCGCGCGCCGGATCGCCGGCGCCGCGCTCGACGTCTGGTATCAGTATCCGCGCGATACCGATCCGGCCCTGCCGGCGCGCCTGCCGTTTCATGATCTGCCGAATGTGCTGATGACGCCGCACATCTCCGGCGCGACCGAAGGTATGCTCGACGCCCGCGCCCGGGTAATCGCCGAAAACATCCGGCGCGTCGCGCAAGGGAAAGTGCCGCTCAATCTGGTTCCGCGATGACCGACGCCGCCTCGCCCACCTCCTCCCGCCTCGCGCGCCTGCCGTTTTTTTATGGCTGGGTACTGGTCGCGGTCGCGTTTGTGACGATGGCCGTCGGGGTCAACGCGCGCACCTCGTTCTCGCTGCTGTTTCCCGCGATCCTCGACGAGTTCGGCTGGGACCGCGGCGTCACCGCCGGCGCGTTCTCGTTCGGCTTTCTGACCTCGGCCTTCGTCACCCCGTATGCCGGGCGGCTGATGGATCGGCGCGGGCCGCTGCCGGTCATCGAATTGGGGATCGTGATGATGGCCGCCGGGCTGCTGCTGGCGATGCTGGTGCGCGAGCCGTGGCAGCTTTATCTGACGCTCGGTGCTCTGGTCGGCGGCGGCGTCAATTGCTTGGCGTATACCGGGCAGTCGCTCTATCTGCCGAACTGGTTCGTGCGGCGGCGCGGCCTCGCGCTCAGCATCGCATTCTCCGGGGTCGGGGTCGGCTCGGTGACGATCCTGCCGTGGTTCCAATCGCTGATCCTCGGCGCCGGCTGGCGTTATGCCTGCGGCGCGCTCGGCGTGCTGGTGCTGGTGCTGCTGGCGCCGATCAATCTGCTGTTGCGGCGCCGGCCGGCGGATCTCGGGCTGCAGCCGGACGGTGCGGCTGCCGGAGACGCCGCCCACCGCAACGGCGACAACATCGTCGACCGGCGCTGGGCCGCGATCGACTGGACGCTCGCCCGAGCGGCGCGCACCGGCCGGTTCTGGTGGATCGCGGTCGGCTATTTCTGCGCCCTTTTTTCCTGGTACGCGGTGCAGGTGCACCAGACCAAATACCTGACCGAACTGGGCTTCAGCCCGGGCGTCGCGGCCTGGGCGCTTGGCCTCGTCAGCCTTGTGGCGGTGCCGGGACAGATCGCGCTCGGCCATCTGTCGGACCGGATCGGTCGCGAATGGGTCTGGGCGATCGGCAATGGCGGGTTCGTGCTGTGCTGCGTACTGCTGGTGACGATGCAGGATGCGCCGAGCCCGCTCTTGCTGTGGCTGATGGTGATCGCGCAGGGGACGCTCGGTTACGGGCTGACCTCGGTAATGGGGCCGATCCCGGCCGAGATTTTCGAGGGGCCGCATTACGGCAGCATCTTCGGCACCGTGATGCTGGCGGCGATCGTCGGCGGCGCCGCCGGGCCACTCGCCGCCGGCGTAATCCACGACCTGAGCGGCAGCTACGCGCCGGCGTTCTGGATTTCGGCGACGCTGAGCGCGCTGTCGGCTGGCGCGATCTGGCTTGCCGCGCCGCGCAAGGTACGGGTGGTCGCCGGCCGGGTGGCGCGGGTCGCGGTGCGATGAGCCGCTAGCCGGCGCGCAGGTACTGGATCGCCTCGTCGCGCTGAAACAGATAGAGCAGCACGCGCAACGCGTCGCCGCGCGGGCTCGACAGGGTCGGGTCGCGATCGAGGATCAGGCGGGCGTCGTCATGCGCAACCGCGATCAGCGGTTCGTGATGGGCAAGATCGGCGAGGCGCAGGCTCGGCAACCCGCTCTGTCTGGTGCCGAGCACCTCGCCGGCGCCGCGCAGGCGTAAATCCTCCTCGGCGATGCGGAAGCCGTCTTCGGTGTCGCGCAGGATCGCGAGCCGCTGGCGGGCGATCTCGCCGAGCGGCGCCTGATACAGCAGCAGGCAGGTCGACTGCTGGTCGCCGCGGCCGATGCGGCCGCGCAGCTGGTGCAATTGCGCTAGGCCGAACCGTTCCGCATGTTCCACGACCATCACCGTCGCCGCCGGCACATCGACCCCGACCTCGACGACCGTGGTGGCCACCAGCAGGTCGGTCCCTCCCTCGGCAAACGCGGCCATCACCTTGTCCTTGTCGGCCGATTTCAGGCGGCCATGGACGAGCCCGACCTTGCCGGGCGCAATCGGCGCCAGCATGCGGTAGCGTTCCTCGGCGGCGGCGATGTCGGCGGTCTCCGACTCTTCGACTATCGGGCAGATCCAGTAGACCTTCGTCCCCCGTTCCAGTGCCCGCGTGACGCCGCCGACGACCTCGTCATAGCGCGAGGCCGGCAGGGTGCGGGTATCGACCGGGCGGCGGCCGGGCGGCTTCTCGGTCAGCCGCGACACGTCAAGGTCGCCATAGGCCGTCATCATCAGGGTCCGCGGGATCGGCGTCGCGCTCATCAGCAGCGTGTCGGCGTTCTTGCCCTTTTCGGTCAGCGCCAGCCGCTGCTCGACGCCGAAGCGGTGCTGCTCGTCGATGACGACCAGGCCGAGGTCGCGGAGCCGCACGTCGGGTTGCAGCAGCGCGTGGGTGCCGACGACGATCGGAATGCCGCCGACCAGGCCCTCGGAGGCGAGGTTGGCGAGGATCGTGTCGCGTGATTTGCCCTTCTCGCGGCCGCTGAGAAAGCCAATCTCGATGCCGGCCGGCGCCGCGAGACGCTGCAACGTCGCGTGGTGCTGGCGGGCGAGGATTTCGGTCGGCGCCATCAGTGCCGCCTGGGCGCCGCTTTCGACCGCCGTCAGCATTGCCAGCAGGGCGACGACGGTCTTGCCGCTGCCGACATCGCCCTGCAGCAGCCGCATCATTTGCTGCCGCCCCTTCATATCGCCGGCGATTTCGGCCAGCGCCATGCGCTGGCTGCCGGTCAGGACGAAGCCGAAGCCGGCTTCCGCCTTCGCCAGCAATTTGCCGGTGCCCGCGAGGGCACGGCCGGGGCGGCGCCGCCGGCGGGCGCGGACCAGCGCGACGGCGAGCTGGCTCGCCAGGATTTCGTCATAGGCGAGCCGTTCGCGCGCCGGATGTTCGGGTGCGAGGTCGGCCTCGACCTGCGGGTTGTGCACGGCTTCGACCGCGTCGTGCCAAGCCGGCCAATGGCGCCGCTGGCGCAGCGCCGGGTCGAGCCATTCCGGCAATTCCGGCGCCCGCTCCAGCGCCGCCGCGGCGGCGCGCTGCACGATGCGCGGCGACAGGCCGGCCGTCAGCGGGTAGACCGGCTCGATCGGCTTCAGCCGGTCGGCTTCCTCGACCGGCACCACGAAATCGGGATGGGCGATTTGCGGGATGCGGCCATAAAGCTCGACCCGGCCGCTGACGATGCGCTCGGTGCCGACCGGCAATTGCCGCTGCAGGTAGTCGCCTTTGACGTTGAAATAGATCAGCGTGACGAAGCCGGTCTCGTTGCTGCAGATCACCCGGTAGGGCCGGCGGCCGAACCCGGCCTCGTGCTTGTCGACGCGCACCTTCAGCGTGACGATCGAACCGTCTTCGAGCGCGTTGAGCGGTGGCGAGGCGCGGCGGTCGACGAGGCCGACCGGCAGATGCCACAAAACATCGAGCACCAGCGGGCCGGCGGCGCGCTCCAACAGGCGCGCCAGCTGGGGCCCGATCCCCGGCAGAACATTGACCGGCGCAAACAGCCGGTCGAGGAGGGCAGGGCGCATGGCGGGGCGAACTTACACGGGCTGACGCGGCGCTGGCGAATGTCTATATCGGTGCCGGTGGACCCCCAAGCCGACAACCCCGAACTGCCGCCCGAGCTGCGCCGGCGCCGGCTGCTGTTCCGCTCCTGGCACCGCGGCACGCGTGAGGCTGATTTGATCCTCGGCTCGTTTGCCGAAGAGCATCTCGGCGGCTTCGATTCGGTGCAGCTCGACCGGTATGAGGCGCTGCTCGAGGTGTCCGACGCCGACCTGTTTGACTGGCTCGGCGGCCGCGCCGCGCCGCCGCCGGCCCACGACCACGACGTGACCCGACTCTTGCTCGATTTCCGCTATACGCCGCGCGCGACATGACAAGCATCTCGGACCTCGCGCGTTCGCTGACCGAACAACCGCGGGCAGTGACATTGTATGGCGCGCCGGAGGGGCACGACGCCGACTGTATCGGCGCGCTGTTCGCGCAGGCCAAGGTGCCGGCCTGGCTGCATGTCTGCCGCGACGACGGCCGCATGGCGCGGCTGGCGGCGGCGCTCGCCTTTTTTCATCCGGAGTTTAGCGCCGCGACGTTTCCGGCCTGGGATTGCCTGCCCTATGACCGGGTGTCGCCGAACGGCGAGATCGTCAGCCGCCGGATCGACACGCTGACGCGGCTCGGCGGCCCCGAGAAGGACCGGCCGCAGATCGTGCTGACCACGGTCAATGCGCTGGTGCAGCGGGTGCCGCCGCGCAAGCTGTTCGAAGGGCGGGTGCTGACGATCGGCGGCGGCGGACGCATCCCGCTCGACCGGCTGCAAAGCTTCTTCCGCAACAACGGGTACATCCGCACCGACACCGTGCGCGAACCGGGCGAGTTCGCGGTGCGCGGCGGCATCGTCGATCTCTATCCGGCCGGCGCCGACCAGCCGGTGCGGCTCGACTTTTTCGGTGACACGCTCGAAAGTCTGCGGTCGTTCGATCCGCTGAGCCAACGCTCGACCGGCACACTC
>DATARH010000230.1:0-2133 GCA_036264235.1 Allostellaceae bacterium | reverse complement strand
CATGCATGGTGCGTAGCGCATACGTTACCGTCCGGCGGCACGCAAGGAGCATCCACCGCCGCCAACCGGGCCTCCATTGAAGTCAGCTCGGAAGCTCTGATCCTAAATCCGGCAGTTGGCTTTGACTTACGCGCTGGATTTGCCGGGCGGCACAACCACTGCGAGCAGCTCAGACTGACGCAAGGCGCAGCGGAGGATCGAGTTGGCGTCCCTTCAGGTAGCGTTTGAGCGCTTCGCTGAGGATGCGATACCATCGCTGCACCGGGTCCAACTGCTCCGCAGTTTGGCGCAATCGTGTCAGGAAGCCGGCGATCCGCAAGTAGGCCCGGCGTGCCTTGTGTCGTTCGCCGTGCGTGCTGGTGATGGTCAGCGTCACTTGCCCGCCATGTCGGGTCTGCCGCGCGATCGCCTGCATCAACAACGGCCGGCTGGTGATCGCCTCGGGCCGATGATCGAGGTCAGCCAGGCGGACGAACAGGCTCCACCAGTTGAAGATCAACGCGACGCTCCCCGCGAGCAGCCGGCAGCGTTTCAGGTCGTGCGTGGTAAAACCGCCCCAACCCCACTGGTTCTTCAGTTCATCGAACGTGTTCTCGCAATCGCCCCGATCGCGATACAGCTGGCCCAGCGTGAGGATCTCGCTGTCCAGCGAGGTGACCAATGCGGCGTATTCCCACACCTCGCGATCGGGGCCGACCTCGGCAAAGCTCAGCAGCGGCTGCGCCGGTTCGGCACGATCCACCAGCAGCAACGGCCGATCGAGCTTGCGGCGCAGCAGCACGACACGGCGTTGGCGGCTCCAGCCCACCAGTCGCAGCGTCGTCTCCTTGCCCTGCCAACCATGGCCTGCATTCGTCCAGTCGCGCTCGGCCATCATCTTCGTCAGGGCCCGCTTGACGTTCGCCGTCATGCGCAGGCGAAACAGATATCTCAGCCCATCCTGTTCGGCACGCGACATCACCGGCTCGACGCCCCACGCCACATCGCCCCGCAGCAGCGCCGGCCACCGGCTCCGCCCGATCCGATGCAGCAGCGACCATAGGCCGGCCTGGCCGTGCTTTGGCGTATGCTCATCGCCGGGCTGCACATCCACCCCCAGCACCAGGCGAAGGTTCGCCATCATGTACGTGTGGTAGCAGTGCGAGGGACGCCCAGGCTTGTGCGGGTTGTAGCCCACCATCGCGCCTTCCTGGCGACCATAGAGCGGTTTGATCGTGCTATCGATGTCGAGCACCCACGGCTCGCTCAGCAGCGGCGATGAACAATAGTCGAGATGCGTCTGCAGCCAGGCCAGGCCGGCTGCCTCGTCGAGCTTCGCCAGGCCGCGGCGAACCGCGTCCTCGCTCACCACCTTCTTCATGCCCAGCAGCCGCGGGTTCACCGCGTCGCACCGCAGCGTCGTGATGTGGGCGTAGCGGTTGTGGCCCGCCAGAACCGACAACATCACCGTGCCCAGCAGGTCGCGTTTGCGCGGGGCGTTCGGGCTACTGAACGTCAGCGGGCAGTCCGCCACCCAACCGTCGAACAGACCCGCCTGCTTCAGATACTCGATGAAGAATGGCAGCTGTCCGAGCGGCGTCACATCGCCGCCGCTGTCCCACTCCACATGCACACGACCGGCAAATGTCTCCGCTGTCGCGGAGAACTCCTCTACCAATGGTTGTTCACCCGCAGGGTGAGGCAAAAGCGCTGGCAGCGGTGGGTTCATACCCTACTGTGCCAACGATTCGGCACAATCAGGCAAGCATCCAACCGCCGGATTTAGGATTAAACGCGTTACGCGCCGCCAATCAGGCCGCCTCCGCGCCGCCAATCAGCGTATCGCTCAGCTCCTCCAGCAACCCCGGCAGCCTGTCTCGCCCGAACAGGCGATTCGCGGCAATCCGGCCGCCCTCGTCGGCGAAGCTCGGCACCTCCTGCAGGTCGTCAAGCGTAACCTCGACGTTCGCCGCCACGTGGTCACGGATCAGCGCCAGCCAACGCATCTGCTCGTCGGTGTAGTCGCGGCCAGCGCGCTTCTCGCGACCGACCCACAGGTTGAACCGAGCCACAGCCTCCGCCGACATCGGCTGCAACGTCTCGCTGTGACCGAGCGCGTAACGCACCAGCGATACCATGTCGGCCAGAACGGCA
>DATARH010000219.1:0-1719 GCA_036264235.1 Allostellaceae bacterium | reverse complement strand
AAAGGCCTCACTCGGTCGCAACTGGCCGACTGGCACGGTTTGGTTGCCGGTGAGCGACAGCCACTTAGCAAAATCAGCCGGGCTGGTCGCGCTGCCTCTTGGACGTCTGCTTAGTCGCCCGTGAAGAACCGCCAAGCCATTGAGCAGGGCGGCTGGGCGGCGGGTCTGAAGTAATCGATTTTGCAGGAAAGGTCGGGTTGGGAGCCGGTTTTCTGGCGATTTAGGATTCCGGTTTCGCGCGATTTGTGCGATTGGGTGGCGGGTCATCGGCGTTGGGGGGACGCGATGGCAAAGCCACGGGACGATCGTCAAAAGGACCTGCTGCGGCCGGCGCTGGAGGAGATCATCGATCTGGGCCATCCGCTGGTGCGTCTGGCGCGCGAGATCGATTGGGGATACCTCGACATCCGGTTTGCCAGCGTCTGCACGCCAGGGGCGGGCCAGCCGCCGCTGCCGACGCGGCTGGTGGCGGGGCTGTTCATCTTGAAGCACATGCACGACCTGTCGGACGAGGTGCTGTGCGCGCGCTGGCTGGAGAACCCGTATTACCAGTTCTTCTGCGGTGAATTGAGCTTCTGTCACCAGCTGCCGTTCGATCGCTCGTCGATGACGCATTGGCGCCAGCGGCTGGGCGAGGAACAGCTGGTCGCGTTGATCCAGGAGAGCCTGTCGGTGGCGCACAAGACCGGGGCGCTGGCGACCCGCGATCTCGAACGGGTGGTGGTCGACACGACGGTGCAGCCAAAGGCGATCGCGCATCCGACCGACGCGCGGCTGTGTCACCGCGCGCTGGAAAAGCTGGTCGATCTCGCCGAGCGCAACGGGGTGAGCCTACGGCAGAGCTATCGGCGGGTGGCCAAGCGGGCGGCAATCATGGTCGGGCGCTACACCCATGCCCATCAGTTCAAGCGAGCGCGGCGCGAATTGAAGTTCCTGCGCACCCGGCTGGGTCGGGTGATCCGCGACATCCGGCGCAAGATCGCCGGCGACGAGGCGCTCACGGAGCGCTTCGCCGATCTTCTCGCCCTGGCAGTGCGAGTGCGGTTCCAGGACCACCGCCAGCGCGGCCCCAAGGTCTATTCGCTGCATGCCCCCGAGGTGGAGTGCATCGGCAAGGGCAAGGCTCGGGCGCCCTACGAGTTCGGCTGCAAGGTGTCGATCGCCACCCCGGCGACGAAACCCAAGGGCGGCCAGTTTGTGCTGCACGCCAAGGCGTTGCACGGCAACCCGTTCGACGGCCACACGCTGGGGCCGGTCATCACCGAGCTGGAGCAGCTGACCGGCGTCGAAACACGCCGCATCCATGTTGACAAGGGCTATCGCGGCCACAATCACAAAGAGAAGTTCCGGGTGTGGATCAGCGGCCAGGTGCGCCGCGTGACCCGGCCGATCCGCCGCGAGATGAAGCGGCGCGCCGCGGTCGAGCCCGTCATCGGCCATGCCAAGGCCGAGCACCGCATGGGCCGCAATTATCTCAAGGGACGCGACGGTGACCGCATCAATGCCGTGCTCGCGGCCGCCGGCTACAACTTCAGCCTCCTCCTGCGCTGGCTCGGGAGGCTTTTGCGCGTCCTCATCCGGGCCCTGGTTATGGCGCCGCCGCGCGCTCAACCGGCCTAAAACCGCCGCTTAACGGTTCTTCACAGCCGACCCCGTACTCGACCAGAGTGAAACCATCCTCGTTTCTGAGAACGTTTGCGAGCAACTCGATCACGAAAC
>DATARH010000314.1:0-2628 GCA_036264235.1 Allostellaceae bacterium | reverse complement strand
CAGCGCTACCGGCATCGGCGCGGCGATGATGCGGGGACACGGATGCGGCTGAAGGAACTTGCGGCCGAGCGCCGCCGGTTCGGTTGGCGGCGGCTGAAGCTGCTGCTGGCACGCGAGGGGATCCGGATGAACCACAAGAAGCTGCGGCGGCTGTATAGCGAGGAACGGCTGCAGGTGCGTCGCCGCGGCGGTCGCAAGCGCGCCCTGGGCACGCGGGCACCGATGACGCTGCCGCAAGGGCCAAACCAGCGCTGGTCACTGGACTTCGTGTCGGACACGCTGACCGATGGCCGGCGGTTCCGCATCCTCGTGGTGGTCGACGACTTCACCCGCGAGTGCCTGTGCCTGGTGGCCGATACGTCGTTGTCTGGCGCACGGGTTGCTCGCGAGTTGACCGCAACCATTGTGCGCCGTGCTGCCCGCCCGCTGCTGTGCGTCAGCGACAATGGGACGGAGCTGACCAGCACCGCGATCCTGACCTGGTGCCAGGACAGCAAGGTTGGTTGGCACTACATCGCGCCGGGCAAGCCGCAGCAGAACGCGTTCGCCGAGAGCTTCATCGGCCGCCTGCGCGACGAATGCCTGAACGAGACGCTGTTCACCTCGCTGCGCCAGGCACGCGCCGTGCTGGCGACCTGGCAGCGCGACTATAACGAAGTTCGGCCGCACTCGAGCCTGCGCGGTCAGACGCCGACCTCGATCAGGTTGCCGCCGTGCTCGCCCGCATCAATCGGGATAGGGGGACATCTCACGATGCCACCCCTCCCACACCACCGGGCATACGGGTCCGTACCACGGCGGTTCGGCGGATTAAGCGCCCGCGAGCTTCTCCATGGAGATCAGCCCGTAACCCTCGAAGCGTTTGTTGCTGAAGGCGCGATGCATGGCGCTCGCCGAGCTCAGCCGCCAGGGTCCCTTCGGGCTGAAGATGGCCGCACTGGCCACCTTCTCGGAGACCTTGAGACGACGGAGTTCTTTGTAGCGTCTGCCGCGCGTCTTCCACTGGACCCAGACGACGCAACGCAGGCGTCGTCGTGTCCAGCCGTCCAGCGATGCCAACTCACGCCATTGGCTGAAGCCGAAGTATCCGGCCCATCCCCGCAATAGCGGGTTCAGGTCGGCAATCATTCGATCCAGGCTGACCCCACGATGACGCCGAGTCAGCTCGCGGACCCGGTCCTTGAACCGGGCCACAGCCTTGTCGGCGATGCGGCGCCGCGGTTGCGCTTCATCCGTGACAGTGAAGCCAAGGAATGATCGCTCCCACGGCCGGGCGACGGCACTCTTCTGCGCATTGACCTGAAGCTTGAGGCGTCCTTCGATGAAGCGGGTCAAGCTCGTCATGACCCGGAGGCCGGCCTTTTCGCTGCGGACATAGATGTTGCAGTCGTCCGCGTAGCGCACGAAGCGGTGGCCACGACGCTCAAGCTCGCGATCCAATTCATCCAGCACGAGATTTGAGAGCAACGGCGAGAGCGGGCCACCTTGCGGGGTCCCTTCCCGACCGGCCTCGAACAGCCCGTTGTTGAGCACACCGGCCGTCAGATAGCTCCGGATCAGCCGGAGTAGCCGCCGGTCGGCGATGCGCTCTGCCACCCGTGCCATGAGTTTGTCGTGATTAACTCGGTCGAAAAACTTCGCCAAGTCTAAATCGACAACGAACTGATGACCTTCGGTGACATAGGTTTGCGCCTGTGCCACCGCCTGGTGGGCCGAGCGCCCCGGCCGAAAGCCGTAGCTGTGCTCACTGAATGTCGGGTCCCATAGCGGCTGCAGCCGCTGCAGCACCGCTTGCTGGATCACGCGGTCGATCACGGTTGGAATGCCGAGGTCGCGTGTCCCACCGGCCGGCTTCGGGATTTGCACCCGACGCACCGGTTGCGGCTGATAGCGCCCCTGGAGCAGTTGATTTTCGATCTCCGGCCAACGCGCCTTGAGGATGCCTGGAAGTTGCCGCACGGTCAGACCGTCGACGCCGGGCGCCCCCTTGTTGCGCACCACCGCACGCAACGCCGCTTCTATGTTGTCTGGGTCACAGATCGCCTCCATCAGATGGTCCGTGAATGCCGGGCTTTCGGGTTCGGACCCCGCCGTGATCACTTCGGCCTCTTGCGCGGCCGGACGCAGGGTTTCACCCTGGCCCAGTAACGGCAAGTCCAACTCAAGTTGGGATGGCGGTCGCTTTGTGGCCATGAGACGTCCGAGCTAGTTGCCCTTTCCTTCAACCCCTTTGGGGGACCGTTCGGGCCTTCGGTCGCCGGAGGCGGCCTACTACGCCCTCTGCTGACTTCTGCGCCGCGGTCAGGGCGCCTTGCGACTCCCTCAGTCCATCGGGTTTCCCCCTGGGACACGACGCAGATCTCCTGGGGTAAGCCCCGCAGTCTTCCTCGCACACCCGCCGGATTTACAGTCCAGGCCCTTGATGGATATGGACTTCGCGACTTCCTGCCCGCTCGTCCGACCCGTGCTGCCTCGTATCCGGTTGCTGTTCGTCAGGTCGCGATTTCGTTCCACGCTTCCTTCAGACGGTCCCTCGCAGTTCCGCCCTTGCGCTTCACTCGTGCTTCACCTCCATCAGGTTGCACAGGGGACTTTCACCCCCAGACTGCTGGACATGCCCAGCACACA
>DATARH010000284.1:0-13643 GCA_036264235.1 Allostellaceae bacterium | reverse complement strand
ATGCACCCAGCCGCCATGCGGGTCGCCGACGACGCGCCCCAACTCCCACACCAGCGGCACGATCGTATGGCCGGTGCGGGCGAAGCCCTCGTCGATGCGAGCGCGGTCCATCAGCTCAAGCCGCGCCGCACCGGCGATCGCCGCGGCCGCTTCGGCCGGGATGATGCCGAGCTCGGCCTGCGCCTTGGCCAATGCGACCTCGACATCGAGCCAGGCCTGCCAACGGTTTTCCAGACGGTAGAGGGCGCGGATGCCGGGGTCGGAAACGCGCGCAGCGGTCGGCAATTCGTCGCTCATGCCAGCGCCTCCTCGGCTTCCGGTTGCGCGATGGTCGGCGCGTCGCCGGCCAGGGTCGTGCGGCGCACGTCGCGCACCTCGTTGCGGTCGTCGAAGCGGCGGGCGCGGTGCATCACCTGCCGGTTGTCCCACATCACCAGATCCCAGGGCCGCCACCGGTGCGAATAGACGAATTGCGGCCGCGTGGCATGCTCGGTCAAATCGCGCAGGAACATCCGCGCCTCGGGCACGGTCCAGCCCAGGATCGCGCCGGCGTGCGCTGAGAGGAACAGCGATTTGCGGCCGGTCTCCGGATGCGTCCGCACCAGCCGCTGCCGCACCGGCCGGAAGGCCCCGAGTTCGGCCGGTGACAGTTCGGTGAAGCCGATCGCTTCGCGCGAAAAGATCAGCGAATGCTCGCAAACCAGGTCTTCGATCTCGGATTTGGTGCGGTCGTCGAGCGCGTCATAGGCGGCACGCATATCGGCAAATTCGGTATTGCCGCCCCAGGACGGCAGCACGCGGCCGGACAACAGCGAATATTTCGCCGGCACCGGCCGGAACGAGCTGTCGGAATGCCACAGCCGGTCGGCCAGTTTGAAGAACCACACCCGGTCGTCCGCCGGCATGATGTTGCCGGCTTTGTCGAGGTTCGAGAAATCGGCCATGCCGGCCCCGAGCCGCGACTCGTCCCGGCGGCGGACATGACCCGGCGTGCGGTAATTCTCCAACTCGCCGAAATGCCTGGTGAAGGCAAGCTGCTGTTCATCCGTGAGCCGCTGGTCGCGAAATACCAGCACCGCGTAGCGGTCCATGCCGGCCCCGATCGCGGCGACCTCGTCCGGGTTCAGCGGGTTGCGGCAATCGATGCCGGCAACCTCGCCGACAAACACCGGGTGCAGCGGACGGATCGACAGGGGCATTCGGCGGGCCTCATCGCGCGTTCGCGGCAGGATAGCACAGGGGCGGCGGCGGCAACGTGGGCGGGGATTTTGCGTTCGCCTGTCGTTTGCGGCAGTCTTCTTAGCCCCGGCCGATTTTCCCCGCGATGCCCCTTCCACGTCTCCTGTTGCTAGTGCTGGCCTGCATCGCCGTCGCCGGGCCGGTCTCGGCGGCCCCGGCGATGGAGCCGGTCGATCAGACCGTTTGCCGGCTGATAGAGCGCGCGGCGCAGGCTAACGGGCTGCCGGTCGGGTTCTTTACCCGTATCATCTGGCGCGAGAGCAGCTTCCGCGCCGCCGTCGTCAGCCCGGCCGGGGCGCAGGGCATTGCCCAATTCATGCCCGGCACCGCGGCGGCGCGCGGTCTCGCCGATCCGTTCGACCCGGAGCAGGCGATCCCGAAATCGGCCCGGCTTCTGGCCGATTTGAAGCGCCGCTTCGGCAATCTCGGGCTCGCCGCGGCGGCGTACAACGCCGGATCGCAGCGCGTCGCCGATTGGCTCGCCGGGCATGGCGAACTGCCGCGCGAGACCCGCAATTACGTGCAGTTCGTCACCGCCCGCGCCGCCGAGGACTGGCAGGGCTCCGGCAGCAGCAAGCCGAGCGCGGCGGTGCCCGAGGACGACTCCGAAGCGGATGGTTCGTGTGTCCAATTGGCTGCGCAGCTGCGCCGCAGCGGCAACGCACCGGTCGAGGCGTCGATCTGGGCGCCCTGGGGTGTCCAGCTGGCCGGCAACTTCTCGAAGGCGCTGGCCCTCGCGACGTTCCGCCGTGCGGCCAGCCGCTATGCCGGGGTGATCGGCGACGCGAAGCCGATGATCATCGGCCGTGTCCTGCGCAGCCGCGGCACGCGGCCGTTCTACCAAATCCGCCTGCCGGAGCCGACGCGCGACGCAGCCGCCACAATCTGCCAGCGCATCCAGGCGGTCGGCGGCGCCTGCATCGCGATGCCGAGCTGAACATCGCGCCGACATCACCGGCGCGTGATTTCGGCGCCGACGCGACCGCCTGCTACGATGCGGACGCCTGGCCCTTGAGCCGGCCTATGGGGAGGAACCGCCATGCTCTACCGTTTCGCCGCGCTCGCCGGCGCCGCCGTGCTGTTTGTGGCACCCGCGCAGGCGCAACTGCTCGCGCATAAGGATTTGCCGCTGGCGACGGCGGTGACGATCGCGACGACCGCCGCCGAGACCTGCAAGGGACAGGGCTACCGCGTGTCGGTCGCCGTGGTCGGCCGCAACGGCGAACTGATTGTGCATCTGCGCGGTGACGACACCGGGCCGCACACGATGGAAAACAGCTTTCGCAAGGCTTTCACCGCTCGCACCTTCCGCATTCCGTCCGGTGAGTTCGCACAGCGGGTCAAGGACAACCCGACCACCGGCCAGGTGCACCTGACCAACATCATCGCCAATCAGGGGGCGCTGCCGATCAAGATCGGCGACGAGACGATCGGCGCGGTTGGTGTCTCCGGCGCGCCGGGCGGCGAGAAGGACGAGGCCTGTGCCAAGACCGGCATCGACAAGGTCGCAGACCAGCTGAAATAGCGGGTTACGCGGCGAGCATCGCCCGGATGTCGGGCAGGTGTTCGCTGCCCCAGAACAGCTCGCCATCGACGACAAAGCTCGGCACCCCGAAGACGCCCTTGGCCTCGGCCTCGCGGGAAATCCGCGACACCTCGGCACGGCCGTCGCGCTCGGCCCAGGCGGCGAACCCCCCGGCCTCGGCGCCGGCCTCGGTCAGCACCGCCGCCACCGCCGCCGGGTTTTCGATGTCGAGCTCGCGCTTCCAGAACCGCTCGAACGCGATGTCCTGGTAGCGGTGCAGCACGTCCTCGCGATGCGGCTTGGCGTAGAGCATGCCGCAGGCGGCGAGCGTCGAATCCCAGATCTTCTGCGGCCCGCGGATCACCAGGCCGCGCTTTGTCGCCTGGCGGCGGCAATCCATGTAGCTGTAGCGCACCCGCCGCCACTGGTGGTCGTTGCGCTCGGCCTCGATGACATTGCCCTGCGCATCGAGCCGCGCCGAGCCGAGGAATTTCGGGATGTCGAGGATGTAGGGCAGCCAGTCGAGCGTGACGCCGGGGATGTCCTCGGCCAGCCCATAAGCGAGGTCCTTGGCGAGATACGCGTAGGGACTCTTGTAATCGATATAGACGGTGACCGTGCGCGGCTTCGCCATCGCTCGCCTCCTACTCTGCCGCGGCCGGCGCCGCCCCTTCGGGGGCGGCCTTTGGTTTTGGCGGCGCGGTGCGGCCGATATCGGGCAGGAACGCGGTCAGGAGGCCGATCGCCGGGAGAAAGGCGCAGAGCTTGTAGACGTGGTCGATGCTGGTCAGATCGGCGAGCCTGCCGAGCGCCGCCGCGCCGATCCCGGCCAGGCCGAACGACAGGCCGAAAAACATGCCCGACACCATGCCGATCCGCCCCGGCAAGAGGTCGAGCGCGTAGACGATGATCGCCGAAGTCGCCGAGGCCAGCACCAGCCCGACGATCACGATCAAGACGCCGGTCCAGAACAGCCCGGCATAGGGCAGCATCAGCGCGAACGGCAGCACCCCGACGATCGAGCCCCAGATCACCGCCTTTCTGCCGATCCGGTCGCCGAGCGGCCCGCCGACCAGCGTGCCGATCGCGACCGAGGCGAGAAACGCGAACAGATAGATTTGCGCCGAGGCGACCGTGATCTGGAATTTACCGGTCAGGTAAAAGATCAAATAGCTTGTGATGCCGGCCTGGTAGAACGCCTTCGAGAAGATCAGCGCCAAGAGGATCATCACCGCCCAGAAAACCCGCCGGCGCGACAGGTCCGGTGCCTCGCCGCCGTGCCAGCTGCGCGCCCGCGTCGGCGCGTTCCGCTCGCGGCGGAACCAGTTGCCGACCCGCACCAGCACGACCATCGCCAGGAGCGCCGCCGCCGAAAACCAGGCGACGCTGCCCTGGCCGCGGGGGATCACGATAAAGGCGGCGAGCAGCGGGCCCAGCGCGGAGCCGACATTGCCGCCGACCTGAAACAGCGACTGCGCCAGCCCGTGCCGGCCGCCCGAGGCGAGCCGCGCCATGCGCGAGGCTTCCGGGTGGAACACCGCCGAGCCGATCCCGGCCGTTGCCGCCGCCACCAGCAGCACCGGAAAGCTCGTCGCATGCGCCAGCAGCACCAGTCCGGTGAAGGTGAAGGCCATGCCGGTCGCCAGCGAATAGGGCTGCGGCCGCCGGTCGGCGAGATGACCGACCACCGGCTGCAACATCGACGAGGTCACCTGCATCACCAGCGTGATCAGGCCGATTTGCGCGAAGCTGAGCCCGTACGAATCCTTCAGCATCGGATACAGCGCCGGCACCAGCGACTGCATCGTGTCGTTGAGGAAGTGCGAAAAGCCGAGCGCCAGGATGATCGAGAACGCCGCGCCTTCGGCGACCCGTCTGTTCTCGACCGCGACCGTGCTCATACCGGAATCATCTCACTGCGGCGCCGGCAGGAAAAGCGCCAAGCCCGCAACCCTTCCATCCGTCAACCCGATTGTCATCGCGAGGAGACCCGCAGGGGCGACGAACAATCTCGTGCGGAGCGCAACTTGTGCGGGATTGCTTCGCTGCGCTCGCAATGACAGTTGCGGCTTACCGGTTGCGGCCGATCTGTTTGCCGGCGCTGGTGCCGGCGATCTTGCCGAACACCGAGCCCGATACGAGGCCGGTCCCGCCCGGATAGTTATGATAGAACAAGCCGCCGACCAGCTCGCCGGCGGCATAGAGTCCGGGGATCGGCTTCTGCGCCACATCGAGCACCTGGCCGTCGGTGTCGATGCGCACGCCGCCAAAGGTGAAGGTGACGCCGCAGGTGGTGCAATAGGCTTCGTAGGGCGGCTTTTCCAGCGGCATCGCCCAATTGGTCTTGTCGATCGCCAGGCCCTTGGTCGTGCGGCCGTCCTTCACCGTGGGATTGTACGGAATGTCGCGCTGCACCGCGGCATTGTAGTCGGCGATCTCCTTGACGAAGGCCGCCTTGTCGACCGGCGCGTATTCTGCCATCTTGTCGGCCAGCCCTTCGATCGTGTCCGCCACCACTTTCGTCACCTGGCGGATGCGGTATTCGTCGCGCTGGTACTGCACCACCTGCTGGTCGAAAATCTGCCAGGCGAACTGGTGCGGCTGCTCCAGGATCAATTTGCCATATTTGGCATAGGTGTAGTTGCGGAAATCGGCGCCCTCGTCGCAGAACCGTTTGCCGGTCGCATTGACCATGATCGCGAACGGGTAGGAGTGCTTCTGGAAGTTGTCGCCGACCGCGAGGTCGCCGAATTCGGGCGCGTTGTAGTCCCAGCCCACCGCGTGACAGCCCGACCAATTGCCGTACGACATCGCGCCGATCTCGAGCGCCATCCTGATGCCGTTGCCGGTGTTGAAGCGGGTGCCGCGGACCTTGGCGAGGTCCCAGCCGGGTCCGAGATAGCGGGTGCGCATCTCGGCATTGGCCTCGAAGCCGCCGCAGGCCAGCACCACCGCCTTCGCCTTGATCGAGGTCGTCTTGCCCTCGATGTTCGCGACGACGCCGTGGACGCCGTCATCGTCGGCGATCAGGTGTTCGCCGCGCGCCTCATAGGCGACATCGATGCCGTTCTTTTCGAGCGCGGTGAAGAGACCCTCGACGAGCCCCGGCCCGCCGCCCCAGGCTTCCAGCGCGAGCCCGCCCCAGAACACGAACTTGCCCTCGTGCTTGAAGGCCTGGCGCGAATACATCGGCGCGAAACGCACACCCTTGCCGCGCATCCACAGCAGCGTGTCCTGGCTCTTGGTGATCAGCAGCTCGGCCATGTCGGGGTTCGACTTGTAGTCGGTGAGCCGCCCGAGATCGTCGTAATATTTGTCTTGCGTGTAGGTGCCGAAATCGCTGGTCGCCAGCTCCTGCTCGGACAGGTCGCAGAGCTTCAGGAGGTCGTCGACGCCGTTATAGACAAAGCGCAGCGCCCCCGCCGTGTAGCGCGAATTGCCGCCGCGCTCGTCGAACGGCGCCGCCTCGAGCACCAGCACCCGCGCGCCGTTCTCGCGCGCCGCCAGCGCCGCGCACATGCCGGCATTGCCGGCGCCGACGATTACAACATCGTATTCGCCCGAGATCGCACCTTGTGCCATGGGGCCGTCCTCCGCTCGCGAAATCCGCTGCCCGTCAGTAGCAAGGGCAGGAGGTGCCGGCAAGTGTGCCCGACCCAACCAGGTCATTCCGGGGCGCCGCGCAGCGGCGAGCCCGGAACCCATGAACACCGCGGCCGGTATTGAAGTCCTCGGCGGTGCCGGTGTTCCATGTGTCCGTTCTTGGCTTCCGGGCTCGCCGCTGCGCGGCGCCCGGAATGACTGGCAGGCGGGGCTTACGTTGCCTTTCTATGTCTACCTCTTGGCGAGCCGGAAATACGGCACGCTCTATCTCGGGGTCACCAACCACCTGAACCGCCGTGTCTATGAGCACAAGGAAAAGCTGGTCCCGGGCTTCACCTCGAAATACGGCGTCGACCGGCTCGTCTGGTTCGAATGCCACCAGCATCCGAGCGCCGCGATCGCCCGTGAAAAGCAGCTCAAGAAATGGCGGCGCGATTGGAAAATCAGATTAATCGAGCAAGACAATCGCGATTGGCTCGACCTTGCACCGCTAACCCTGCCCTAGACAGAGCAACTTCGTTCCCGTCATTCCCGGGCGGGCCGATGGCGCGAGCCCGGAACCCATGCACCCCGCGGCCGGGAATTGATGTCCCCCACGGTGCCGGCTTTTCGTAAATCGGTGTTCTTGGGTTCCGGGCTGCCGAGCTGTGCTCGGCCCCCGGAATGACCCAAGGAGAAGACCCGGCGCTTAAGCCGCGTGCAGAAGCTCGATGTACTGCTCGTACACCGCCATGTTCTTGCCGAACGAGATCGCCGCCGCCTGGGCGCCGCAGACGAGGTGCATCGTGTTCCACGGCGCGCGCGTCGCGTGGAATTCCTCGTAGATCGCCTGGTGGTGCTTGAAGGCGTGCATCTCGGTGAAATTGTCGTGACAGACGATCTCGGCGAGCCGCGCGATGAACACCTGCGGGTCGTAGCCGGCGTTCATGTATTGCTGCGCCAAATTCATCGTGTCCTTGACCTCGGGCACCGCGCGCATCATGCCGAGATTGGTCACCTGCGACCAATCGGTCGGCGGCTGCGTGTAGATGCTCTGCGTCACCGCGTCGAGCAGCTCTGCCTGCGAACGCGGCGGCAGCTTGGCGACCGCCGCCATGTCGGGCTGCGGCGCCTTTTCCATGCGGTTCGCGGTCGAGCGGATTTCCGGCCCGGTGTGCCAGGTCATCAGCATCAACAGCTTGTTCTTGAGGCTGAGCCCTTCGAGCTTTAGGAGCCACCGCCGCAGATTGACGCTGGTGTGCAGGTGCACATCCATCGGGTTGCCGGTCAGCGAGCGCTGGAAGAGGCCGGCCGCGCCGATCGACAACGCCTCGCCGGCGCCGTCGAGCGACAGCCCCTCGGCCAGCGCATCGGCCATCAGCGGCGGGATCTCGGCATAGACATCGACCCGGCCGATCGCCTCGCCGAGGGCGCCGATCGCCTGGGTCTCGTCGTCGCCGCTCTTCTGCCGGTAAATGCGGGAAAGGAGGCCCTTTTCCTCGATCAGCGCCTCGATCCCCGGGATCGGCGACGGCTGCGGGTTCATCGGCAGCACCGGCGACCGCGTCACATAGCGCACCACCGGCCGCATCAGCCATTTCCGGTACTGCTTGTCGAGCGCGCCGGTTTCGAAGGCGCGCCACAGCATGCCCGGGAAGATGAAATAGTGGTCGTCATTGTAGTTCTTCGGGATCGCGACGCTCATCAACAGGTCGAAGGCCTCGGCCTCCGGCATCGCGCTCCACAGGTACTGCCACAGATGGTCGCCGAGGTTCCACTCGCCGCGGCCGACCGCGGTGAGCCACGCCGTCTTCGCCGCCTCGACCCCGCCGGGATCGTACGGCTCGTATTCGAGCAGCTGGTACGGCGCCATCGCCGGATGGTTGATGTGCTTGTTCGACAGCGCGACGTGCTGCACCACCGGGATGAATTTGTCTTCGCCTTCGAGCCGCTTGACGAGGTTGGTCAGGGCGTAGAGGCCGGCCAGCGGGTGCAGCGGCCCGCCATGGTGGCCGGGCGGCATCTCGGTCGAGCGGGTCACCGCCAGCGCCGACGCGGTCAACAGCGTCGGGATGTCCAGCCCGGCGCGCAATTTTTCCAGCGTCCTGTCGACGATCTCGGCGGGCGGCGTCTCTTCGATGAACTGGACCAGCGGTTCAATCGCGGCGGGATACTCTACCCGTTTCCAATTCGGCATGTTTACGGCTCCGTTCTGTCTGACGCCGCGGCCGCAGGAATCCGCCTGGGCCGCCCTCCCAATCGGTCGATAATACACGCTCCAACGCGCAATGCGCGAGCCGGTTGCGCAACCCCGCTGTGCATTTTCCGGGCCAGCGGAGAGCCGAGCGGGCCGGTTTCGAAGTAAGTTGCCCCACAGACATCGCAGAAAGTGGGCATCGAATGGATCAGCTAGAACCGCTGTCGCCCGAGGCGTTGCCGGCCGGCGTACGAGCGCGGTTTGTGCCCGGCATCAATGGCCTGACGATGCACATCCTCGAAGCCGGGTTCGGGGCGCCGGGGCGGCCGCTCGTGCTGCTGCTGCACGGCTTTCCGGAGCTGGCTTATTCCTGGCGCAAGATCATCGTGTCCTTGGCCGAGGCCGGGTTTCATGTCGTCGCGCCGGACCAGCGCGGCTATGGCCGCACCACCGGCTGGGACCCGGATTATGACGGCGACGTCGCCGCGTCCCGCATGCTGAATTTGGCGCGCGACGCGATGGGGTTGATGGCGCGGCTCGGCCACGCGCATGCCGCGGCGGTGATCGGCCACGATTTCGGCGCCTCGGTCGCCGCTTGGTGCGCGCTGCTACGGCCCGATTTGTTCCGCGCGATGGCGATCATGAGCCCGTTCGCCGGTCCGCCCTCCTTGCCCGAGGCCGGTGGCGCGCCGTTGCGGCACGATATCGACGCCGAACTCGCCGCCCTGCCGCGGCCGCGCAAGCATTACCAATGGTACTACTCGACCCGCCCGGCCAACGACGAGATGTGGCATTGCCGGCAGGGCGTCCACGATTTCCTGCGCGCCTATTTCCACATGAAGAGCGCCAACTGGCCCGGCAACCAGCCGCACAAGCTCGCCGGCTGGACCGCCGCCGAGCTGGCAAAGATGCCGACCTACTACATCATGGACCGCGACCGGAATATGGCCGAAACCGTCGCCGCCGAGATGCCGTCACCGGCCGAGATCGCCGCCTGCCGCTGGCTGACCGAGGACGAACTCGCGGTCTACAGCGGCGAATACGATCGCACCGGGTTTCAGGGCGGGCTCAACTGGTACCGCTGCCGAACCGGCCCGGTGCTCGGCGCCGAGCTCGAAGTGTTCGCCGGCCGCACGATCGACGTGCCGTCGCTGTTTGTCGGCGGCGCCAGCGATTGGGGGACGTATCAGACGCCCGGCGCCTTCGAGCGGATGCAGCGCGAGGCCTGCACCGATATGCGCGGGGCCCATCTCGTCGACGGCGCCGGCCATTGGGTGCAGCAGGAGCAGCCGGAGCGGGTGACGGAGCTTTTGCTGCGCTTCCTGCGGCCGGCCGCGGCTTGAGGGATACCGCGGCTTGAGGGGATGGATGTCGCGCGACAATCGAATCTTTACCATCGCGGCGCAATCTCGCGTTTCGCGACGGGCCGAAACGAGGCGGACGCAATGCTGGTAACACTCCTGACCGTGCTGTTCCGGTCATACAGGGTTCTGGCCGCACTTATCGTGATCGGCGGGGCGACCGCGAGCAACTTTAGCTGGGTGCGGACGGTCCCGAACTGCGTCACCAGCAATTCCGGCACCGCGTATTATACGGGCAAGGACGATAGCGCGCTCGCCTGCTGGCCGGCGGGCACCACACGCGACACCCTGCGTCAGCGGGCCTTCGAGGATTGGGCCCGCGAAAGCCAGCGCGACGACTAGCTGGGCCGTTAGCTCGCGGTAACCCGGTTCGAAGGCCGCTACGAGGCTGCCGTGATGCACATGACCGAGATGTTGGCGAAGGTGCTGTTCAACGCGTTTCGGGCCTTCGCCGTGGTCATTGTCATCGTCGTGCTGGCCGCGCTCAACTGGAACTGGGCCTGGACGGTGCCGCGCTGCGTCAAAACCGGCTGGGGCGTCACCGAATATTCGGAGACGGACGACGGGCCATTCGGCTGCTGGCCGGCCAAATACACCCGCGACCGGCTGCGCGAAGATGCGTTCCGGAGCTGGGCCTACGAAAGCGAGCGCCTACAATCCCAGCGGCGCTAGCGGTTCTGCCACACCGGCTTGCGCCGTTCGGCGAAGGCGCGCGGCCCCTCGATGTAATCCTGGCTCTCGATGTTGGCCTGCTGAGCCGGATAGGTCCTGGTCATCGCCACTTCCAAGGTCGGTTCGTCGAGGCTCTGGTACACGACCTGTTTCGAAGCGCGGATCGCCATCGGCGAGCATTCGAGGATCATCGCCGCCCAGCGCTTCGCCCCCTCCAGCGCCTGGCCCTGCGGCACCACCTCGTTGACGAAGCCCAGTTCCTTGCCCTCGGCGGCCGAGACGCGCCGGCCGGTCAGGATCATGCCGAGCGCCGCTTTCTGGCCGATCATCCGCGGCAGCCGGTGAACGCCGCTGCCGGCGATCAGCCCGACCCGCGGCTCGGGCAAGGCGAACACCGCGTTCTCGGCGGCGATGATGATGTCGCAGGCGAGCGCGGTCTCGAAGCCGCCACCCATCGCGACGCCGTTGACCGCGGCGATCAGCGGCTTGTCGAGATCGAAGCGGTGACTGAGCCCGGCAAAACCGGTCTTCTGCCTTGGGCCCCGCTGGCCGGCAGCCTGCACCTTCAGATCGTTGCCGGCGGAGAAGGCGCGCTCGCCGGCGCCGGTTATGATGCCGACCCACAATTCCGGATCCGCGGCGAACTCGTTCCACACCTGGTCGAATTCCCAATGCGCCTCGCTGTGCAGCGCGTTCATCACCTCGGGCCGATTGATCGTGACGATCCGGATGCGGCCTTGATCGGCGACGGTGCAGAAGCGGTATTCGGCCATCGCTATTCCCCCTTCACCACGCCGGCTTCTTGCCCCAGGCGAGGAAGCCCTCGTTCTTCAGCCCCGGCTTGCCGTAGACCAGCGGCGTGCCGCTCAGCGTCACCACCGAGCCGCCGGCGGCTTCCAGGATCGCCTGGCCGGCGGCGGTGTCCCATTCCATCGTCGTGCCGAAGCGCGGGTAGAAATCGGCCTCGCCCGCCGCCAGCACGCCGAATTTGAGGGCGCTGCCGCATTTCTTGCGTTCGACGACCGGCACCGGCTTGCCCTCGAAATATTCGGCGAGGCGGCGGCTGTTTTCGTGACTGCGGCTGTGCACGACGACGATGCCGTTGGATGGCGGTTCGCGCGCCGCGATCGGTTCGAAGGCGCCGGCGCCGTGCCGCCGCATCGCCTTGCCGCCAGCGGCGGCATAGGTCACGCCGGTGGCTGGCCCGTACACGACCCCCAATACCGGACGACCGTGCTCGACCAGCGCGATCAGCACCGCAAACTCGTCGGTGCGGTTGACGAATTCGCGGGTGCCGTCGAGCGGGTCGACCGACCAGAAGCGCGGCCCCGGCGCGGTCCAGCCCTCGGGCTCGGCGGTCTCCTCGGAGACGACGTGGATGTCGGGGCAGGCGTCGCGCAGGATTTTTTCGATGACCCGTTCGGAGGCGAGATCGGCCTCGGTGACCGGCGTCTTGTCGTGCTTCTCGCGCACCTCGAAGGGCTCGGCATATACGCGCATGACCTCCTCGCCGCCGGCCAGCGCGGCGCGCAGCGCGAGTTCGAGCATCGGGTCCAATGCCATGCGCTAGGCCGCCTTGGCCGGGCGCGCGTCCTGGATCGCGCGCCACAGCCGCTCGGGCGTCAGCGGCATGTCGAGATGGTCAATGCCGAGCTCCGACAGCGCGTCAACCACAGCATTGACCAGCGCCGGGGGCGCGCCGATCGCGCCGGCCTCGCCGGCGCCCTTGAGGCCGAGCGGGTTGGTCTTGCATGGCACGATGTTGTAGCGGAACTCGACCGCCGGCAGCGTGTCGGCATGCGGGATCGCGTAGTCGGTCAGGTCGCCGCTGATCAGCTGGCCGCTCTCCGGGTCGTAAACCGTGTGCTCCAGCATCGCCTGGCCGACCCCCTGGGCGACGCCACCGCGCACCTGCCCGGCCAGCAGCAGCGGGTTGATCACGGTGCCGAAATCGTCGACCACGAGATAGCGGGTGATCTCGATCTGACCGGTGTCGGGGTCGATCTCGGCCTCGCAGACATGACAGCCGTTCGGGAAGGTCGGCGCCGGCGGCAGGAAATGGCCGCTCTCGGCGAAGCCCGGTTCGAGCCCTTTCGGCAGCTGCGCCGGGTTGAACGCTGCCTTAGCGACCGCCTCGATCGTCACCTGGCGGTCGGTGCCGGGGATCGTGAAGTTCCCGTCCTCGAAGCCGATATCGGCCTCCGCCGCCTCGAGGAGATGCGCCGCGATTTTCTTGCCCTTGGTGACCAGCTTGTCGGCGGCCTCGGCGACCGAGGCGCCGCCGACCGGCAGCGAGCGCGAGCCGCCGGTGCCGCGGCCGAAGCCGATCGCCGCGGTGTCGCCCTGCAGCACGCGGATTTTGTCGAGCGGCAGGCCGAGCCGCTCGGCCGCGAGCTGGGCGTAGGCGGTCTGGTGCCCCTGTCCCGAGGACTGCGTCCCCATCAGCATCGTCAGCGTGCCGGACGGGTCGAAGCGCAGCTCGGCGAACTCGTCCGGCGGGAAGCCGGATTGCTCGATATAGACGGCGTAGCCGATCCCGCGGTAGCGGCCGCGGTTCCGGCTTTCCGTGCGCCGCGTCGCGGACCCCGGCAGGTCGGCCCGGCCGAGCGCGTCCTCCATATTGCGGGCGAAATCGCCGCTGTCATAGGTGAGGCCGAGCGGGATCGTGTGCGGCATCGCCTGCGGCCCGATGAAGTTGCGGCGGCGCAATTCGGCCGGCTCGACGCCGAGCTTGCGCGCGGCGAAATCCATCAGCCGCTCCAGCGCGTAGGCCGCCTCCGGCCGGCCGGCGCCGCGATAGGCATCGACCGGCACCGTGTTTGTGTAGACGCCCTTGACCCCGACATGAATCGCCGGGATCGCATAGACCCCGCTATACATAACCGCGCCCGACATCGTCGGGATCTCGGGCGCGAAGTTCGACAGATAGGCGCCCATATTCGCGGTCAGCTCGACCGACAGCGCCACCGCTCGGAGGTTCTCGTCGAGCGCCAGATCGAGCTTGCAGATGTTGTCGCGGCCCTGCGTGTCGGTCTGGAACGAATCGGCGCGGTCCGGCACCCACTTC
>DATARH010000244.1:0-1563 GCA_036264235.1 Allostellaceae bacterium | reverse complement strand
AAAACTCCGCCGCGAAATGGAACAGGCCTTCGCCCCGGCGGCGAGTAAGATCGCGGCGCAGTAACGACTGTACCTTCTCCTTCTCTTCTCATGCTCCTCTCCCCCTTGGGCTAGGGGATTCACACATGTTTGAGCTGCTGGCGAGCGAGCAAGAAGCCAGCGGCATGCTGGGTGAAGTCATGCCATCCGATGCCCATGGTTTTTGGGCCGGGCGGTTTGTAGTAGCAGTTCCAGCCGCCCATCCGCGCCACGATCCAGGCCAGCCAGCCCAGCGATCGCGGCGGGTGAGGGTTCTGCTGGCGCACCGTCTTTCCTTCGAGTGTCGGGCCAATCACCAGCGCCGCCTCGATCATCGGTTCGTCGGCAACGTCCAGAGCCGGCCGCTTGCTGCCATCGCGGGCATCGACCAGCTGCAGGATGCGCACCGCCGCCGCCAGGCCCAGCGCCGCCAGTTTCAGGAGCTTGGTGCCGTTCTGCATCTGCACCTCCGGCAGTTTCAGCCCGTCACTCTTGAGCGCCCGAAAGACCTGCTCGATCCGCCAACGCAGGCGGTAAAGCTGGATGATCTCCTCAGCTTCTTCAGCCGTGCCAGCCGGCAAACTGCTCAGCAGCCGCCAGTGCACCGGCGTGACGCCCTTCGGGGCCGCCACCTCGCAGGCTTCCACCAGCGTCAGCTCAAGCTCGGCGGGATCGCCGGCATCTGCCGTCCTGGGTCGCTTCAGACCAACCACTCCGCCACGCACTTGCAGTCGCGCCGTCCGCCTCTTCTCCCCCGGCCGCCGCGCCTCCAACTCGACATCCACCGTCTTCAACACGCGCCACTGGGCGGCCTCTTCAAACAGCTTGCCGCCGCCCTCCAGCACCCGATCGCGGGCTGCCCGCACGATCAGCTCTGTTCCCGCAGGACGACGCGCCATGACGCTGTAGATGTCGTTCTCCCGATCACCCACCACGATCACCTGATCGGCATCCTTCAACAGATCGGCCACGATCCGCGTCGTCGTCAGCCAACGCTGCGATTCTTTCTCCGTCAAGTCGCGCTGATGACGCGATTCCTTCACCCGACCACAACGCTTCCAGATCGTGGCATCCGCCAAGCCCAGCACTGCCGCACTCCCAACGTCGACTGCCACTGCCGCATGCATCAGGAACCCTGCCGACTGGCCGTCTCCCGCCGGACCCAGATCCCACCGTCCGGCTTCGCGGCCCGCAAAGTTCACCTCCGTGGTGTCCTGCGCCACCACAACGCGCCGACCCAGGCAACTACGCGCTGTCCGCTCGGCTATCGTCTCTACAATTTCTTCCTTGGTCACCGCCGGCGACTCCAAAAACCGCGCCATGCCGAGTTCGCCAGCCCGGCTCTTGCCAACCCGGCGCTGCACCAGCGAGCCCGTCGCTACGATCCGAGTGAACACCAGCGACCCGCGACGCGCCAACCGCAGATCGCCAAATTGACCAATGCTTTCGCCCGACAACATCGATGCACCTCGAAACTCACACCGACGTCGATGAATCACAACGCGATTCTCCTCGCAACCAGGCCCAAAAAGATGTGTGAATGCC
>DATARH010000226.1:0-14467 GCA_036264235.1 Allostellaceae bacterium | reverse complement strand
GTGCAGCATATAAAGCGAGCAGCCCTCGATGTTGGAGGCGAGGCGGATCACGCGGTTGAACGCTAAATCCTCGCTGAGCGTGTTGTGCACTTCGGCCATGTTCTCAAAGCCCGTGCGGCCCTCGCGCGTTAGCTTTTCGTACATGTGCATCACGATGTCGTTGTCCTCGGCATGAATCGCCGCCAGGCCACCGGCCTTCGCCAGCACCTTCAATGTCTCCCAGATATCGCCGAAACGCACCATCCGGCCCTGGTTCATCGGCCGGATATCGGTGGTGAAGATCTTGACCGAGGCATGGCCCTGCTGCACCGCCTCCGGCATCTGCTCGAAGATGGCCGGTTCCTGCTTGCCGCGCAGCATCAGGTGAAAACCATAATCACAATAGCAGGCACCGGCCCATTCGCGCTGCCGCGCCTCGATCGAAGTCTGTAGCGGCGCATCGGGCGGGCACAGCGCGAAGTCGAGCAGCGTCGTCGTGCCGCCATGCAGCGCGGCCCGGCTGACCGTCTCGGGCGGCGCGCTGAACGTCTCCTCGTTCGAGGGACCGCCGAGGATCGGCATGCCGCAATGGATATGCGGGTCGATGCCGCCCGGCATCACGATCTGGCCGGACGCGTCGATCGTGCGGCCGGCCCCGGCCGCAGCAAGGCTGCCGGGCGCGCCGAGTGCGGCGATCTTGCCGCCCGCGACGCCGATATCGGCGGTTTCGGCGCCGGTCGGCAGCACCGCCGTGCCGCCGGAGACGATCAGGTCGAACATCGCGCGCCTCCCCTCAATGGACCGGCCGAGATTGCGCTGCCGCGCCGGCGATGACAACCTGCGGCGTCCGTCGAAAGGAGCCGCCGTGCCCCCCTCCGCCCCGATCCTCGATCACGTCGTCGTCGATGTCCGCGACCGCATGGATGAGGCGGCCGCGATTTACCGGGCGCTCGGCTTTCAGCTGACACCGCGCGGCCATCACACGCTCGGTTCGATGAACCATCTGGCGATGTTCGCGACCGATTACTTCGAGCTGCTCGGCTTCGGCGCAGCCGGCGGCAGCCGGCCGGAATTGGCGCCGTTCCCGATCGGGCTCAACGGCCTCGTCTTCAAGACCGACAACGCCGACGTAATCCACGACCACGCCCAGTCCGCCGGTCTGCCGATCCTGCCGGTGCAAGCGTTCTCGCGCCCGGTCGAGCTCGACGGCAGGAAGCAGGACGCGAAGTTCCGCACGACCCGTCTCGATCCCTCGAAGGTCGCGCTGGGCCGCGTCTATTTCTGCGAACACCTGACGCCGGAGCTGGTGTGGCGGCCGGAATGGCAGCGCCACCCGAACGGCGCCCGCGCGATCTCCCGCGTCGTGGTCGCGACCGCGGACCCGAGCCGCACCGCCGGGCTGTTTCGCGGCTTGTTCGGCGACACTGCGGTGCGGGAAGGGGCGGCGCGATGCACCGTGGCAGCCGGTACCGCGCGGGTCGAATTAATGCTGCCGCAAGCGGTCACTGCGGAATTCGGCGATGCCGATCCCGAGCCGGCCGGCCGCAGCGAATACCTCGCGGCGCTGGAGTTCGCGGTCGGCTCGCTCGCCGAGACCGCGGCGCTGTTGAAAGAGGTAGACGGTCTCGTCAATGAGCCGAACCGGGTCGTCGTGCCGGCACGGGCGGCATTCAATACGACGCTGTCGTTCACCGCCACCGCATGACGGATTTCGTTCCGACGCGTCATCGCAATCTCGGCGACGCGGTCGATCGCGGTGCCCCTGATGCGGTCGCGGTGATCGATCGCGGCGGCGCTGACGGGCCGCGGCACTACACCTATCGCGCGTTCGATGCGCTGTGCGACGCCGTTGCGCGCGGCCTGCGGGCAAGTGGCCTCAAAGGCGGCGATCGGGTTGCGATCCTCTCGGCCAACCGCGCCGAATTCCTGGCAGTGATTCTCGGCGCAATGCGTGCCGGCCTGGTCGCGGTGCCGATCAACTGGAAGCTGCCGCCGGACACAGTTGCGGCGATTCTCGCCGATTGCGATGCGCGCCTCGTGTTTTGCGACGCGGCGCGAGTGCCGCTCTGTCCTGCCGCTCTGCCCCGAGTCGAGTTCGGCGCGGAGTTCGAGCGCATGCTCGATTCCGGTCCGTTCGCTGCGGTGACACCGGACCCGGAAGCACCGGCGATGTTCCTCTATACCTCGGGGTCGAGCGGGCGACCCAAAGGCGTCGTGCTGTCGCAAAGGAGCCACCTCTGGGTCATCGAGATGCGCCGGCGTGCCCCCGAAGCATCGCGCGAGCGGCCGCTGGTCGCGGCGCCGCTCTACCACATGAACGCGCTCGCCGTGTGCCAGGCGGCGCTGGCGCAGCGCGACACGATCATCCTGCTGCCGGGCTTCACCGCGCCGGAGTACATCGCCGCGGCCGCCGAATACCGCGCCACCACGCTGACCTCAGTGCCGACGATGATCGCGATGGCCTTGCGCGAGACCGAAGCGCTGGCGCGGCACGATCTGTCATCGGTGCGCACCGTGCGCATGGGCTCGGCGCCGGTGTCGCCGGGGCTGATGGCGGCGGCGCGGCGGCAGTTCCCGCAGGCGCAGATCGGCAATGTCTACGGCACGACCGAGGCTGGCCCAATCGTCTTCACGCCGCGTCCCGGGGGCATTGCGACGCCCGATTTGTCAGTCGGCGTGCCGCACCCGGGGGTAAAGCTCCGGTTGGCGCCGGACGACACCGCCGAGGACGGCGTGCTGGAGATGCGCTGCCCGGCGCTGATGACTGGCTACCACAATCTGCCCGAGGCGACCGCGAAAGCGCTGACCGCCGACGGCTATTACGTCACCGGTGACGTGTTCCGCCGTGACCAGGACGGATTCTATTATTTCGTCGGCCGCGTCGATGACATGTTCGTCAGCGGCGGCGAGAACGTCTATCCCGGCGAGGTCGAGAAGATGCTTGAGCGCCACCCCGAAATCCAGCAGGCGGTGGTGGTGCCGATCGAGGACGAGCTGAAGTTCAATAAACCGGTCGCATTCGCGGTGGCGCGTCCCGGCGCCGCGCCCGACGAAGAGTCGGTGAAGCGGTTCGCGCTGGCCAATGCCGCGCCATACCTGCACCCGCGGCGGGTGTGGTTCTTGCCGGAGCTGCCGCTCGCCGGCACCAACAAGATCGACCGCCGCGCGCTGATCGAGCGCGCCGCACTGCTGATGGGTGAAGGTAACGCATGAAGGCACTGGTGCTGCGCGAGCATGGTCATGGCGGGCTCGCATATGAGACCGACTTCCCCGATCCGGCGCCGGGTGAGGGCGATGTCGTGCTCAGGGTGCGTGCCGCGTCGCTGAATTACCACGACGTCTTCACCCGTCGCGGCATGCCCGGCATTCGTATCCCGATGCCGGCAGTCATGGGCCTCGACGTCGCTGGCGAGATTGCGGCGCTCGGTCCCGGCGTTATCGAATGGCGCGTCGGCGACCGGGTCGTGGGCGATCCGATCAACCGGATCGAGGGCGGGTTGACCGGCGAGACGATCCATGGCGGCCTCGCCGAATTCTGCCGCCTCAAGGCCCACCAGCTGGTCCGCATCCCGGACGGCGTCGGTTTCGAGCAGGCGGCGGCGCTGCCCTGCGCCTATGGTACCGCGCGGCGCATGATGTTCACCAACGGCCACGTCACCGCCGGCGAGAAGGTGCTGATCCTCGGCGCCTCCGGCGGAGTCGGCGTCTGCTGCGTGCAGCTCGCGAAAGCGGTCGGTGCAACCGTGATCGCCGCCACCAGCTCCGAGGAAAAGGCGGCGCGGCTGACCGCGCTCGGCGCCGACCACATCGTTGACTACGGACGAGAGGACTTCGTGCAGGCGATCTACGACCGCTTCGGGAAGCCGGCGCGGCGCGGCGCCGGGACCGACAAGGGCGTCGATGTCGTCGTCAACTACACCGGCGGCGACACCTGGACCAAGAGCCTACGCATCCTCAAGGTCGGCGGCCGCCTCCTGACTTGCGGCGCGACCGCGGGTTACGACCCGAAAGAGGATATCCGTTACATCTGGACGTTCGAGCTGCAGGTGCTCGGCTCGAACGGCTGGGCGCGCGACGACATCACGGCGCTGCTCGGCATGGTGAAGGAGGGCAAGCTGCAGGCTGTCGTCGATGAGACCTTTTCGCTGGAACGCGCGAACGACGCGCTCGACCGCATCGAAAACCGGCAGGTCTTCGGCAAGCTGGTGGTGACGCCATGAGCGAGACGCCCCTGAGCAAAGAGCAACTGCAGGAGCGGCTCGCCCATTCGGCCTTTATCGATTTTCTGAAGCTGACCGTGCTCACCGCCGACTCGGAGAAACGGCAGGTGACCATGCGCGCCGATTTCCGCCCGGAATTCGAGCGCGGCCGCGGCACGAAGCAGTGGCACGGAGGCCCGATCGCCGCGATCATCGACACGGTCGGCGATTATGCGCTGGTGATGCAACTCGGGAGGCCGCTGCCGACGGTCAATTTCCGGATCGATTACTTGCGCCCGGCAATCGACACGTCGCTGATCGTCACCGCGACGGTGCGGCGCAGCGGCCGCCTCGTCGGCATCGTCGATGTCGATGTGGCGAACGAGGCGGGCCAATTGCTGGCGATCGGCCGCGCGACTTACGCGACGGCCGAGTAGTCAAGCCTCACCCAAAGGCCTGCAGCACCTTGCCGCCGGCCTCGACCGGCTTGGCCGAAATCAGCACAAACGCGATGCGGCACGGCTCGGTGCCGTTATTGATCCAGTTGTGCACGGTGCCGCGCTGCACCAGCACGTCGCCCGCCTTCAGATGCACAGTGGCACCGTCGATCTCCATATCGACCTCGCCAGACATCACGACCGCATAGTCGAGCGAGTCGGTGCGGTGATTGCGCGGCGAATTGCCCGGTTCCAGTTCGAGGATGCGGAACACGCTGCCGTTGTCGTGCGTCGTGCCGGTCTCGCGCAGCCCCTCGTCCGCATCGCCGTCATTGTTGATCGGGAACCCCTCGCTGGTCCACACGACGCAGGCGCTCGTCTTCGGCCGCGACGACCGCACATTCTGCGAAATCTCGTCGATCTTGATGATCGCCCGGCCGGTCTTGTCGTGCCCGGTCACCACCCGCCGCACCTGCAACGCCATTCTCGCCTCCTCGCCAAATCTGCGAGTCGATCTTGGCGGGCTGCGTCTCGGCGTGCAACCGGCCGGACCGGCTCAGCGCACCAGCCGGTGCTGCCGATCCTGGTACATCATGGCGCACAACAGCATCGTGATCTCGGTCCCGTCCTCCGCAAACGGCAGCCACAACGCTTCATACGCCCAGGGCTGGCCGTCGAGGGTGCGATCACGGCGGATCACCAGCGGCTCGCCGGTGGCCACCAGCCCCTCGCAGCGGGCGACCGCATAATCGCGATAGGTCGGGTCGGGCAGTTCGTCGAGAAATTTGCCGGTCAGATCGTATCGCACCCGCGAGGTGATCTCGGAGCCGTGCAGCCGAAAGCGAAACCGCAGGGGCTCGCGCTGCACATCGAGCAGCATCAAATGGCCAAGGATGTAGCGCAAATCGACCGGGTCGAGGTCGCGGCGCGCCGGATATCGCCGCTCGCGCTTGCGCTCGAGCCAGTAAGCGTAGAGCCGGCCAAGCCGCGGATCCCGGATTTGGGCAGCCAGATCGGGCAGAGGCGTGTCGTACATGCCGCCAGGGTGCCCGGAACGGGTTAAGAAAGCCCGAATGCCCTCGCCGGTTGTTATTATTTTCTCGATACCCGTGTTTCGCGAATCGTCTGCCAGATCGCAAACGGGGTTGCCGGCATCGGCACCTCGCGCACCCCGAGCGGCGCCAGCGCGTCGAGGACCGCGCTGACGATGACCGCTGGCGCCGGCGTCGTGCCGCCCTCGCCGCCGGCCTTGATGCCGAGCGGATTGCGCAGCGATAACACCTCGACGATCTGCGTGCGGAACGGCGGCAGGTCGTCAGCCCGCGGCACCGCATAATCCATGAAGGAGCCGGCCAGCGGCTGACCCGACGCGGCTTCGGTCACGCACGCTTCCAGCATCGCCTGGCCGATCCCCTGCGCCGCACCGCCATGCGTCTGGCCGTGGACGATCATCGGGTTGATGCAGCGGCCGACATCGTCGACGACCGAGTAGCGCATCAGCGCGATCGCGCCGGTTTCGGGATCGATTTCGACCTCGCATACGGCGCAGCCGTTCGGGAATACCGGGTCATGCATCTCGTGTTCGGCGCTGACGGCCAGTTCGGCGGCCATCTGGGGCGGCAGCGCCTGTGCCAGTTCGAGTAAATCGTAACTGCGGTTGCGGTGCGGCGCCGAAAAGCGGCCATCGGCGAACTCGACCTCCTCCGCCGAACAATCGAGCAGGTGGGCCGCGAGCCGCCTGCCCCTGGCGATCAAATCCGGCGCCGCCTTCCAGAACAATGTCGCGGCGTGGCGCATCGAGCGGCCGGAATGCGAGCCGCCGCCGGCGCTGACCACATCGGTGTCGCCCATCACGATGTCGATCGCGCTCTGCGGCACCGACAGCAGCGACGACACCACTTGGGCGAAGCTGGTCTCGTGGCCCTGGCCGCTCGGGCCGGTGCCGATGACGACCCGAACCCGGCCCGCCGGCGTCACGCTGATGTCGGTCTTCTCGTGCGGCGCACCGATCGCCGATTCGACGTAATGTGCGAGACCGAGCCCGAGCAGCTTGCCGCGCGCCTCTGCCGCCTTCCGTCGCGCGGCGAAGCCGTCCCAATCCGCGAGCCGCATCGAACGGTCGAGATTGGCCTCGTATTCGCCGCTGTCGTAAACCATGCCGACCGGGTTCGGGTACGGCATCGCCTCCGGCCGGACCAGGTTCTTCCGGCGCAATTCGACGCGGTCGATGCCGAGTTCGCGCGCCGCCTGGTCGACCAGCCGTTCGACCGCGTAGGTCACCTCGGGCCGGCCCGAGCTGCGATAGGCATTGGTCGGCATCGTGTTGGTGAAGACCGCGCGCGACCGCAGGCTCGCCGCCGGAATGTCGTAGGAGCCGGTGATCAGTCCCGACCCCTTGCTCAGCGGCGACAGCGAGGTGCAGCGCGCGCCGACATTGCTGATATTGTCGGCCCGCATCGCCAGGAAGCGGCCGTCCTTGCACAGCGCCAATTCGACATTGGTTAGCAGATCGCGGCCCTGGAAATCGGTCAGCAGGCATTCTTGCCGGGTCGAGGTATACTTGACCGGACGGCCGAGTTTTTTCGCCGCCCAGGCCACCAGCGCCGATTCGACATAGAGCCGGTTGCGGGTGCCGAAATTGCCGCCGACATCGAGCGATACCACCCGCACCCGGTCGAGCGGGACACCGAGCAGCGCCGCCAGTTCTCGCTTCTGCCGCACCGGACCGCCGCTGCCGGCGTAAAGCGTGTAGCGGCCGGTCGCCGGATCGTAGTCACCGAGCGCGGCGCGCGGCTCCATCGGCACGCCGGTTACCCGTCCGATATGGAACGACGCCTTCACGACATGGTCGGCGCCGGTGAAGGCGCGGTCGGTCGCTTCCGCATCGCCGAAATGCGTATCGACCGGCACGTTGTCGCGCAGCTGGTCCCACAGGCGCGGTGCGCCCGGCGCGAGCGCGTCGCGCGGGTCGGTGACGAATGGCAATACCTCGTAAATGACCTCGGTTGCTTCGGCTGCGTCGAGCGCCGCCGCGCGCGTCTCGGCAACGACCATCGCCACGGCCTCGCCGACATGCCGCGCGCAGTCGGCCGGCAGCAGGTATTGCGGCCCGGTGAAAACCTCGCCACCGCCCGGTCCTGTGAGTTTCATGTCGTAGCGCGTCTTCGGCACGGGGTCGTGGTTGATCGCCGCGAGCCCATCGACGACGCAATTTGCGCCGCTATAGACGGCCAGCACACCCGGCACCATCATCGCCCGCCGCTCATCGATCGCAAGGAGCCGCGCATGCGGGTGGGGCGAGCGCAGCATCACGGCATAGGCTTGTCCCGGCAGGTTGAAATCGTCGCTGAACCGGCCCTTGCCGGTTAAGAGCCGCTGATCCTCCGTGCGTCGTACCGGCTGCCCGATCGGCCCCAAGGGCAGCGAAATATTTGCCGGGTCGTTTGGCATGATCAGGCCGCCTTGAACTGCCGCACCTGGATTGACTGCGCCCGCTCGCGAGCGTGCCACAAATCGTAAGCCATCTGGATCCCAAGCCAGCTTTCCGGGCTTGATCCGAATGCCTTCGACAGGCGGATCGCCATCTCGATGGAGATGCCGGTCCGTTCGTTCAAAAGCTCCGACAAGGCCTGCCGCGTCACGCCCAGGCCTTTCGCCGCCTCGGTGACCGACAACCCCAGCGGCTCAAGACACTGCCGGCGGACGATGCCGCCGGGATGGGGTGGGTTATGCATGGTCATGGCCTACCCGCATCAATGGTAATCGAGATAATCGACATCCACCACCTCGCCCTCCTCGAACCGGAAGGTCACCCGCCAGTTTCCGGAAACCGACACGGCCCAATAACCTCGCAGTTCACCTCGAAGCTGGTGCAGGCGAAAGCCAGGCAGGTTCATGTCCTCCGGCATCCGGCTGCGATCCAGCACCGCGAGAATGTCGCGAAGTTTCTGGACGTGCTCGGGCGCGCCCCGCCTTGCCGTCCGGCCATCATACAGGCCCTTCAGCCCGCGATGGCGAAACGAGCGGATCATCCTGCAGGCTAGACCGTCGCCTGTCGCCAGTCAATTGACGCTTTATTGAGCCGATATTGTGAGGAACACGGCCTTGCGATACCCTCGCCGCGAACTTGCCGCACGATAGGGGCGGCCCGTCGGCATTGTCGAGGACGAGCATGGCCTCAGCGGATGGCGGAGCAGGATACCCGGTCGGGGAACGGCGCTGGCCCGATGCCGGCGCCTCGGTCGTGCCGAATTGGGTCTACACCGACCCGGAAATCTTCGCGCGCGAGCAGGAGCGCATCTTCGACGGGCCGAACTGGCTCTATGTCTGCCTCGAAGCCGAAATTCCGAACCCCGGCGACTTCAAACGCAGCCGGCTAGGGCGGCGCGAATGCGTCGCGGTGCGCAACGCCGCCGGCGAAATCAACGTGCTGGTCAACCGCTGCGCCCATCGCAGCATGCAGTATTGCCAGCAGAACCGCGGCTCGGCGAAGGAGTTCGTCTGCCCGTATCACCAATGGACCTACGACCTTGACGGCAAGCTGATCGGCGTCCCGTTCCGCCGCGGCTATCGCGGCCAGGGTGGCATGCCGGAGGATTTCCAGCCCGACGAGCACGGCCTCGAAAAGCTCGCCGTTGCGTCACGGCACGGTGTCGTCTTCGCCAGCTTCGCTTCGCCCAACGAGAGCCTCGAGGATTACCTCGGTCCGCTGATGCTCGGCTATTTCGACCGGGTGTTCGACGGCCGCCCACTCGAGGTGCACGGTTATCTGCGCCAGCGCATCCCGAGCAACTGGAAGTTGATGTTCGAGAACATCAAGGACCCGTACCACGCCAGCCTGATGCATGTGTTTCTGGTCAGCTTCGGCCTGTTCCGGCTCGACCAGCAATCGGCGATGGAGATGGACGACACCGGCCGGCACGCGGTCCTGGTCAGCCGCCGCGGCGACGAGGCGGAAGGCGATGCGGCGCTCGAGATGCGCTCGTACCGCGCCAAATACCAGCTGCAAGACCCGCGGCTGATCGAGCCGGTGCGCGAATTCAAGGGCGATGCGACCGTGGTGATGCAGACGATTTGGCCCAACCTGATCGTGCAGCAGCAATCGAATGCGCTGGCGATGCGCCAGATCGTGCCGCTCGACGCGGAAAACTTCGATCTCGCCTGGACGGTGTTCGGTTATGCCGATGACCCGCCCGACATGAAGCAGCGCCGCCGCCGCCAAGCCAATCTGTTCGGGCCCTCCGGCTATGTGTCCGTCGATGACAGCGAGGCGATGCTGCTGTCGCAGGCCGGCATTTCCGGCAACGACGAGCGCAGCTGCCTTGTCGAGCTCGGTGGCCGCGAGGTCGCGAACGCCCCGCATATGGTCACCGAGACGCTGATCCGCGGCTTCTACCAACATTACCGCGCCGTCATGGGGCTGTAGCCCCGATGATCGCCGCGCCCGGCCTCGACGCCGCGCCGGATTTGCGGCTGCGCCTCGCCGATCTCTATGCCGCCTATGACACGGCGCTCGACGATGGTGAGTTGGAGCGCTGGCCGGATTTCTTCACCGAACAATGTCTCTATCAGGTGCTGCCGCGCGAGAATTACGATGCCGGGCTGTTTGCTGCGCTAATCTATGCCGAAAGCCGCGCGATGTTGGTGGATCGGGTCGTCGCGCTGCGCGAGACGATGTTCTTTGCGCCGCGCATCATCCGGCGCCTGACCGGCACTATCTGTCTGCGGTCGATCGAGCCCGATGGCATGCGCCTCAACGCCAGCTTCGCGCTGTTCCAGACGATGGTGAACGAACCGTCGGAATTGCTGGCCTGCGGCCGCTATTACGACCGGGTTGTCGAGGACGGCGGCGTGTTGCGCTTCGCCGAGCGCATCTGCGTCACCGACGCGACCTCGATCCCGAACTCGCTGATCTATCCGATTTGAGCCTGACACGGAGGCGTCGAAAATGCCCGTCGAAATCTTACCGACCGGGGCCGCGCTCGGGGCCGAGATCCGCGGTGTCGATCTCGCACAGCCGCTTGACGATGCCGATTTCACGGCAATTGAGAAGGCCTACGACCGTTATGGCGTCATCTTCTTGCGCGGCCAGCGCATCACCTCACAGCAGCAGGTTGCCTTCACCCGCCGTTTCGGCGAGATCGAATTCAACATTTTCGGCGAGCGCTGGAGCGTGCCTGGCTGCCCCGAGATCGTGGTTGTATCGAATGTGGTCGAGGGCCAGCGCCCGATCGGCGTGCGTCGCGCCGGCGAGAATTGGCACAGCGATATGTGCTACACGCCGCGCCCGCCGCGTGGGACAATGCTGTACGCGCTGGAAATTCCCGACCTCTTTGGCTTGCAGCTCGGAGATACCGAGTTCGCCAGCGCCGCCGCAGCGTGGGATGCTCTGCCCGACAGTCTCAAGCGTCGCCTCGATGGACGGCGTGCAGTCTTCGACTTCACCGGCCGTAAGCGAGCATTTCCGCCGACCCAGGACGAGATCGACCGCAATCCGCCGGTAATGCACCCGATCGTTCGGACGCATCCACATACGGGCCGCAAATGCCTCTATGTGATGCGCGACGATTGCACCGGCATCGAGGGGATGGACCGGTGCGAAGCGGAAGCGCTCATCGCCGCGCTCGCCGACCACATTGTGAAGCCGGCCTTCATCTATCGCCATCAATGGCGCGCCGGCGACCTGCTGATGTGGGATAACTGCATGGCGCAGCACCGCGCGATCCAGGATTACAACCTGCCGCAGCGCCGCCTGATGCACCGGACGACCATGGGTGGGGCGGCGCCGGCGTGAGGTGTGGCAATCAGCCCTTGCGGAACGGATGCCCCGGCAGGCCGGGCACCTTGGCCCGCATCGTATAGACCGAGGTGTGCGCGGTGAAGAACAGCGTCTTCATATCGGAGCCGCCGAAGCACAGATTGGCAGGTACCTCCGGCGTCTTGATGACACCGATCTTCGAGCCGTCCGGTGCGAACACCCAAGTTCCGCCGGGCCCGGTGCAATAAACCCGGCCCTCGACATCGACCTTCATCCCGTCCGGCACGCCGATCTTCTCGTCCGACGACATGTCGGCGAAGATGCGCCGCCGTACCATGTTGCCGGCGCTGTCCAGTTCGATCGCGTGGATGTACATCGCGAAGCGTGTGTTGGCCGCATAAAGGATGCGCTCGTCGGGCGAGAAGACGAGCCCGTTCGGGTACTCGAAATCGGCTATCTTGCCCACGCTGCCGTCGGGCTTCACCCGATAGATCGCCGCCGTCTCTTGCTCCCGGTCCTTGATCGGCACGCGCAGCCCGGGGTCGGTGAAATGGATGGTGCCGTCGGATCTGCAGACGACGTCGTTCGGCCGGTTGAGCCGTTTGCCCTCGAACTTGTCGATCAGCACCTCGGATGAGGCGAATTTGCCGTCGGCGGGCCAGAGCGTCAGGCGGCGGTTCCCGCCCTCGCACTGCACGAGCCGGCCCTGCGGGTCGAAGGTGGTGCCGTTGCCCTCGCCGGTGGCTTCGCGCAGCAGCTCCGCCGTGCCCCCCGGCCGGATGCGGTAGAATTTCGACTCTCGCACATCGACGAAATAATAGAACCCGTCCGGGTGATAGAGCGGCCCCTCGGTGAAGGTGAAGCCGGTGGCGACCCGCTCCGGCGGGCTCGATTCGAGGATGTCGGACAGTGCGTCGGGCATTTGGCTTCTCCTCTCCTCACCGGTCATTCCGGGTGCCGAACGGCGGCCCGGAACCCAAGAACCTACGTCGTGTGCGCTCCGCGCTTTCCGTGTTCATGGGTTCCGGCTCTTCGCTTTGCTTCGGCCGGAATGACCATGTTGAGCTAATGGTAATGCGCGAAGACGACCGGCGATACGAAGGCCCAGTTTTCCAGGAACACAGCCTTGTCCGGCTTCCTACCGAGCGCCTCCATCGCGCCCAGCAGGCAGAACCAGTTCAGCACCTCGTGCTGCCCTGATTCCTCGATCCGGTCGGTCGTGTAGCGGTGCCACTGCGCATAATCGCCGGCCTCGAGCGCATCATATAGTTTGCGGTCGGCGGCGACATCGGGCCAGAGCTGCCAGTTCTTCTCGGTCAGGAACGAATGCGACCAGGACGACGACGCCATCAGCGCGACACGCCACGGGCTCTGCGCCATCACGCGCGCGGTGGCGGCGCCGACCTGCATGCAACGATTCGGGTTCGGTGACGGCGGATCGAGGGTTCTGATATCGTCCTTCATCGCGAGCGGCAGCCGCAGGCCGCGCGCCGCGTTGACGCGCCTTCCATAGCAATTCACCGCGAATTGCACGACCGGATAGTCGAAGCCGCGCCGCTCGTCATCGAGCAGCAACACCGTATTGAGGAACGCGTGTCCCATCTTGTGGTGCAGCGGCTTGTAGGAGTATCCGACATCGATCCCGGCCTCGATCAGCCCGGTCGCGAGATACTTGCCGGCGTCGCGGTTGCCGCGCACCCGGAAGCTCTTGTCGGCCGGTTCGTTCCACGGATTCCACGGGCTTCGGCGCTGTGCCCAGGGCTGCACCTCCTGGTCGTCATAGGCCAGGACGGCGAAGGGCGGGACGATGTCTTCCTGGAAATTTTCGTACTGGTCGTCACCCCACATCACGATCACGTCCGGCTCGAATTCGTCGAGAGCGCGTCGCGCCTCGGCGAAATGCTGCCGGTACAGCTCGCGATAGCGCGAGGCGGTGGCGGCGCCCCAATCGTTGCCGAGCTCCTTGCGCAGTTTTGCAGGCCAGCTCGCCGGGTTTTTCATCTCCTCCGGCATGTCGGGATCGGCGAGCGAAGCCTTTATCATCGAGGTCCAGTGCTCGTCCTGGCGCAGCATCACCGGCCGATGCGTGCAGCCTATCCCAAGGATTTCACCCATCGCGTGTCTCCAATGGAACGCGGGCGTCTTGCCCGCAATGCGGCCGGGACGGCCGCGGTCCCAGCTAGCGCCGGTCCTCCGGCACCTCGATGTTCAGCAGCCGCGCTGCGTTGCGGCCGAGGATCGCGCGGCGCTCGGCATCGTCGAGCCCGGGCGCGGTTTCGACAAAGCCGATCGGGTCGACCTCGCCCATATCGGCCGGATAGTCGGTGCCCATCAGCACATGGTCGGCACCGTATTGCTCAACCAGGTACTGCAACTGCGGATGCGTGTAGACGATCGTGTCGAAATAGAGCCGCTTCAGGTAGTGCGTCGGCATGTGGCGGATGCATTCGCAGGTGTCCGGCCGCGCCGCGGCGGCGTGGTCGATGCGGCCGGAATAGGCCGGCAGATAGCCGCCGCCATGCGACAGCACCAGTTTCAGATTCGGGTGGTCCTGCAAGACGCCGCCGAAGATCAGATGATGCACCGCGACCGTCGTGTCGAGCGGGTTGCCGATGATGTTGGTGAAATAGTGGTCGCGGAAGCGGCTCGCCTCGGGAAAGCCGGTCGGATGCATGAACAGCACCAGCCCCAGCTCCTCGGCGCGCGCGAAGATCGGCCGGAACCGCGCCTCGGATAAATCGGCTCCGGCGACATTGGTGGCGATCTCGATGCCGCGCAGCCCGAGCGATTTGTGCAGCCGGTTGAGCTCGGAAACGGCCTGCTCCGGCGCCTGGAACGGTACCGTGCCTAGGCCGACAAAGCGGTCGGGGTGCTTGCCGCAAATCTCGGCGATGTTGTCGTTGACGACCTTGGCGGTGGCGATGCCGAGATCGGGCGGCACGCTGTAGAAGGTTTGCGCCGGCGATGGGGTGATCGCCTGGATGTCGATCCCCATCCGGTCCATGTCGGCGAGCCGGGTCGCGACGTCGGTGAACTGGATGCGGGTGCGCCGCGCCTGCTCGCGGTTGACCTCCTTGGTGTGGTCGTTGGCGAAT
>DATARH010000181.1:0-1988 GCA_036264235.1 Allostellaceae bacterium | reverse complement strand
CGCTCCATGCGGGCTTCTGTAACGGGCCTCGATAAGTCAATCCCTTTTTTGCGTCATCCACTCGCCGGGGACTTGCTTCTGTACGGGGTCGGCGTGGGGCCGCCACCTGATGGGGTTCGCAGAGGATAGGTCGGCCAATCTACGGATGCGTGGTTGCGATGCCACATCCCGCATGGCGGCCTGGCCTGGTCCATCGTCCCGGCGAGGGGACTTCGCTTCGGGAAGGCTGGTGTGGTGACCCGCCCGAAAACGGTTGAGCTCTCCTCGTTAAGCCGCCGCCGCCATCGTCTTGGCCTTGGTGGTCGGGTTGAAAGGTGTTCCGTCAGCGAGCATGCGATGCATGATCACGGCGAGCTTGCGCGCGAGCGCCACCTTGGCCTTGTTGTGGCCGGCGCGTCGGGCGATCCGCATCGCCCAGCCCTTGAGCTCCGAACAGCCCTTGAGCGGCTTGGTGAGCATGACGTGGGCCGCCAGGTAGAGCGCCTCGCGCACCGCGGCATCGCCGATCTTGCTGATCCGCCCGGTATAGTCGGTCTCGCCGGACTGATATTTCTTCGGCGTGAGCCCGAAATGCGCACCTGCTTGTTTCGATGACTTGAACCGGCCTGGATCGTCGACGGCCGACGCATAGGTGAGGGCCACGATCGGCCCGACCGCCGGCGTCGACATCAAGAGGCTGGCCTTGGCATCTGCCCTGGCCAGAGATCGCACGCGCTTCTCAAACGCGTTGAACTCGCGCAGCAGCACGGCGTGCACCGCAAGCAGCGCCTGCGCGATCGTCTCCAGGTTCGGATGCCCCACCACCAGCTCCTGGATCCGCCCGGCAAAGCGTTGCTCCGTCGTCTTGCCGACCTTCAGCCCGAAACCGCGCAGAATCCCGCGCAGGCTGTTCTCGATATCCCGGAGCTTCGATTGCACCAGCTTGCGCGCGGTGAGCATCGCACGCGTCTCCTGTGCCCCTACTGATTTGCAATGCACCGGCCGAAACCATCCAAGCCGCATCAGCTGCGCGATCCCGCGCGCGTCCTTGCGGTCGGTCTTCACCGGCATCACCTGGAAAGCGGCATGCGCGTGGCGGGTCTCAAGAAGTTCGACCGCCAGCCCGGCCTTCGTCATTCCGCCATACAGCCATTGCGACAACGGACCCGCCTCCAATCCGATCCGGGTCAGCCCATAACCCAGCGCGCCAAACCAGGCGATCAGCACCTCCGGCTCGCTCGCAACCTTGTCCTCGCCAACGATCTTGCCGGTGGCGTCAACAACGCAAATGCTCGAGTATTCCAATGACACGTCGATTCCTGCATAATAGTCCATGGTCGTCCCTCGTTGATGCTTGGAGCGGGTATTTCCCGACTCCGTAAGACACCATCAGATTGAGGGACGACCGCCCATCCGCCAAGCCGCTCGCGAAGCGCGCCCACACATAGCGCCGTAGCGAGCGAGCGGCTTGGCGGATGGGCCCCAAGGCCCGTTACGCCATCTACGGGCTTGCGTTGCTTTATCCATTGGCCCGCTGCCGCAAGGTTGTTACGTTCCGCATCCGAGGGAGGTTTCCATCAGCCATGACGGTTGCGTTGTCTCCGGCAAGTGCCGATCCGGCCCGGCGCGGGGCGCGTGCGCCCTGGTTCACGCGCGAGCGCTGGACTGCGATCCGCCGTCCGCTCACCACCCTGGTGGTGGTCGTGGCGGCTTGGGAGATTCTGGCGCGCACCGTTCTCACCAACCGGCTGTTCTTTGCGCCTCCCTCGGATGTGGCGCTGGCGGCCATGCGGCTTTGGCAATCCGGCGAGCTGCAGCTGCATATCCGGGTGAGCTTCAGCGAGCTGATCTACGGAGTTCTGCTGGCGATCGTGATCGGCACCGCGATCGGGGTCATCGTCGGCATCAGCCGGCGGGTGCAGGCCTATACCGAAATCTACATCACGGCGCTCTATGCCACGCCGCTGGTGGCGGTGACGCCGCTGCTCATCCTGTGGCTCGGCATCGGC
>DATARH010000108.1:0-3781 GCA_036264235.1 Allostellaceae bacterium | reverse complement strand
GCCGAGGAGCTCGGCGGCGCCGAGGTGCACAGCCGGATTTCCGGCGTCACCGACCATTTCGCGCTCGACGACCATCATGCGCTCGGCATCGCCCGGCGCATCGTCGGCAATCTCAATCGCGCCAAGACCGTCCCGCTCGAGATCGAGGCGCCGCGCGAGCCGCTCTACCCGGCCGAGGAGATCTACGGCATCATCCCGACCGACACGCGCCGGCCTTACGAGGTGCGCGAGGTCATCGCGCGCATCGTCGACGGCAGCGAGCTCGACGAGTTCAAGCGGCTCTACGGCCAAACCCTGGTCTGCGGCTTTGCGCGGATCTGGGGCTATCCGGTCGGCATCCTCGCCAATAACGGCATCCTGTTCTCGGAAAGCGCCTTGAAGGGCGCGCATTTCATCGAGCTGTGCGCGCAGCGCGGCATTCCGCTCGTCTTTCTGCAGAACATCACCGGCTTCATGGTCGGCCGCAAATACGAGGCAGGCGGCATCGCCAAGGACGGCGCGAAGATGGTGACCGCTGTCGCGACCGCCGCCGTGCCGAAATTCACCGTCATCATCGGCGGCAGCTTTGGCGCGGGAAATTACGGCATGTGCGGACGGGCCTACGGCCCACGCTTTCTGTGGATGTGGCCCAATGCCCGGATCTCGGTCATGGGCGGCGAACAGGCGGCCTCGGTGCTGGCGCAAGTGCGGCGCGACCGCGACAGCGGCTGGAGCGCGGCGGAAGAGGAGGAATTTAAGGCGCCGATCCGCGCGCAATACGAGACGCAAGGGCACCCGTATTATGCGAGCGCCCGGCTGTGGGACGACGGGGTCATCGACCCGCTCGACACGCGGCTGACACTGGCATTGGCGATTTCCGCCAGCCTCAATGCGCCCGTTTCGGGTTTCCCTGGCGAGCCGACCCGGTTCGGCGTCTTCCGGATGTGAAGCAATGATCAGCGCGCAGGAGCGCGGCGAAGCCGCGATGCGGTTGAACAGTGAGACAGTGAGGCGGCGAGATGCCGTGCGATTTCTCTCTCATCGCCTCACTGTCTCATTGTGGATTTCCCGGCGCTTCGCGCCGGCACTGTGACACGCCGTGTTCGGCAGGATACTGATCGCCAATCGCGGAGAAATTGCCTGCCGGGTGATGCGCACCGCGCGCCGGATGGGGATCGCAACCGTCGCAGTTTATTCCGAGGCCGACCGTGCCGCGCTGCATGCCGAGTTGGCCAATGAGGCATGGCCGATCGGGCCGGCGCCGGCAAGCGACAGCTATTTGAATATCGAAGCGATCCTCGATGCGGCGCGCAACAGTGGCGCCGAGGCGGTGCATCCCGGTTACGGGTTCTTGTCGGAGAACGCCGAATTCGCGGAGGCCTGCGAGGCGGCCGACATAGTCTTCATCGGCCCGCCGGCCTCGGCGATGCGGACGATGGGCTCGAAGGCCGCGGCCAAGGATTTGATGCAGCGCCATGGGGTGCCACTCGTCCCGGGTTACCATGGCGAAGACCAGAAGCCGGCCCGGCTGAGCGACGAGGCCGAGCGGATCGGCTTTCCGGTGTTGATCAAGGCGTCGGCCGGCGGCGGTGGGCGCGGGATGCGAGCCGTCGGCAGCGCCGCGGAGTTCGCCGCGGCGCTGGCCGGGGCAAAGCGCGAGGCTGGGGCCGCTTTTGCGGACGATCGCGTGCTGCTCGAGAAATATCTGCCGCGGCCTCGGCACATCGAAGTGCAGATTTTCGCCGATCGGCACGGCAACACGGTGCATCTCTTCGAGCGCGACTGCTCGATCCAGCGGCGCCACCAGAAGGTGCTGGAGGAGGCGCCGGCACCGGGGCTCGATCCAGAGCAGCGAAATGCAATGGCGGAAGCCGCTGTGGCCGCTGCGCGGGCGGTCGGCTATGTCGGCGCCGGCACTGTCGAGTTCATCGCGGAAGGTGGCGACTTCTACTTTATCGAAATGAACACGCGCCTCCAGGTCGAGCATCCGGTGACCGAGGCGGTGACCGGGCTCGACCTCGTCGAATGGCAAATCCGGATCGCGGCCGGCGAGCCGCTGCCGATCTGCCAGCCGGACCTCGTCTTGCGCGGAAATGCGATCGAGGCGCGGCTCTATGCCGAAGATCCGGAGCGCGGGTTCCTGCCGCAGACCGGCACATTGCACGGGTTGCGCTTTCCGCCGCCGGAACTCGCCCGGGTCGATACCGGCGTGCGGCAAGGCGATACCGTCACGCCGTTCTACGATCCGATGATCGCGAAGATCATCGCCTGGGGAGAGGATCGCGCGGCGGCTGTCGACCGGCTCCGCCGCGCGCTCGCCGCGACTGCGGTGCTCGGGATCGGGACAAACCTGGAGTTTCTGGCGCGGGTCGCCGGGCATCCGGAATTTGCATCCGGGGCGGTCGATACCGGCTTCATCGAGCGTCATCGCACCGCCTTGCTTCCGCCGCGGCGGCCAGCCGCCGACACGGTCCTAGCGGCGGCAGCACTCTCCCGGCTCCTGGCGCGCGAAGACGCGACAAGGGCCGCCGGCTCCCGCTCGGGCGACCCGTTTTCGCCCTGGGCCCGGGTCGATGGCTGGCGGCTCAGCGGTCGCAGCCACCAGGAGCTGATCTTCCGCGACGGTGCGGAGGAGCGATTGGTTTGCGCGACGCATCAAGCTGGATCTTGGCTGCTCCAGTTCGACGACCGCGCAATTCTCGGCCAGGGCGAGCGCCGAGCCGACGCCGCGTTGTCGATCGTGCTCGACGGTGTGCGAAAGCAAATCACCGTGCTGGGTCATGGGGCGGAGACTGCGGTGTTCCTCGAAGGCGAAAACTGGCGGCTCACCGAGATCGACCCCCTCGCAGCACGCGCCGGCGAGGACCCGACCGCCGGGCGGCTCACCGCACCGATGCCGGGGCGCGTGACGCAGCTGATGGTCGAGCCCGGGACGAATGTCCGGCGCGGACAGCCGCTGATCGTCATCGAAGCGATGAAGATGGAACATACGGTGACCGCCCCCGCCGATGGCGTCGTCGACGCGGTGCGGTTCGCACCCGGCGATCTGGTCGAGGAAGGAGCGGAGCTGATCGCTCTGGCGCCGGAACGTCAGGAACCCGGCTGACCGGATCAACGCCTTAATGCCGCTGCACCTCTTGAAACTCGCGGTCGGGATCGACGATGTCGACCAGCTGCGCCGAATCCGGGCCGCCCGCGCCGCAGAGCGCGGCGGCAGCTGGGTTTATACGAGAAACCATCCGCGGCGCGCGGCGGAAGTGCTGGCAGGCGGCTCGATTTACTGGGTCATCCGCGGGCACGTCCGGGTGCGCCAGCTTGTCGTCGGATTCCGCAGCGAGCGTGACGACAACGGGCGACGCTATTGCCTGATCGAGGTCGATGACGAGCTCGTCCCGACATTGCCCCGGGCTTGGCGGCCGTTCCAGGGTTGGCGCTATCTGGCCCCCGAGGATGCGCCTGCGGACCGCTCCGACAAAGGGGAGCCGCCTTCGGATCACATGCTGGCAGAGTTGCGGGCCCTCGGGCTGCTCTGACGCCGTTCGGGTTAATTTTTTGTGGCGTCCGCCCTGGACAGGGGGGACCATGGGCACTACTTATATCGATCGCCGCTTCCCCCACAATGCGCATGTCGGCACCACAGACGGGTGTTGACGCGGGTGTTGGGCGGGCTTATAAGCGCGGCCCCTCTTGGGGAGACCCCGGTTGGGGCATGTTGTTTGAGATTGTGGAGAGATAGGGAAGGGATGCGCGGACGGCGGCCGAGGGTCGCCTGATGTTCGTGCATTTGCGAACGTTTGGAGGC
>DATARH010000060.1:0-5329 GCA_036264235.1 Allostellaceae bacterium | reverse complement strand
TCAGTCCGAACTCGCGCAACACCATCCCGGGCCGCGTGTTCTTCACCGTCGATTTCCGTCATCCGGAAGACGCGGTCCTGACCGCGATGGACCGCGACTTGCGCGAGGCCTGCGCGCAGGCGGCGGCAAGCCAGACGCTCGAATGCGAGGTAAACGAATTCTGGTACTTCCCGCCGACGCCGTTCGATCCGAAATTGGTGTCGGCGGTGCGCGACTCGGCGACGGCGCAGAATTATCCGCATCAGGACATCGTCAGCGGCGCCGGCCACGACGCGGTCTACATGGCGCGGGTCGCGCCGACCGCGATGATCTTCGTCCCCTGCGTCGGCGGCATCAGTCACAACGAGATCGAGGACGCGAAGCCCGACGATCTGACCGCCGGCTGCAACGTGCTTCTCAACGCGCTGCTCGAAGCCGCCGACGCGACAAACGAGGATGCACGGCCATGACCGAGCGGCCGCGCGCCGTACCGACCGTGCAAATCGATAACGACCGGCTGCGGGTCACCGAATGGCGCTTCCCGCCGGGGGCCGCTACCGGATGGCACCGGCACGAATATGATTACTGCGTCATCCCTCTCACCACCGGCAAACTGCGGGCCGAAGACCCGGGCGGCGCGCGCGAGGCCGAACTCGTCACCGGCCAATCCTATTTCCGCGAGGCCGGCATCGAGCATGACGTCGTCAACATCAACCCATTCGAATTCCTGTTTGTCGAGATCGAGCTGAAGGGCTGATCCACCCGATGTCACCCGCGGCCACGGCAATCAATTCGGCCGGCGGCGCCAGAATGTCAGTCGAGCAGGGTGACGGTGCCGTTCGCGATCTCGTAATACGCCGCTACGATTTTGAGCTGACGCTTGCCAATCAGCTCGGCCAGGACCGGCGAGGACGTGCGCAAGAGGCCCGCCTGAATTTTGGCATTGGCCTTGACGGCCGTCTCCAAATCCGCTCCGGCCTGGTCCACCGCTGGCCGGATCGAGCGATACAGCGTACTGATCTGTCCCGGCACCGGCTTCGCCTCGATCGTCGCCTTGACCGCGCCGCAACTGGCGTGGCCGAGCACCACGATCGCCTTCGTGCCGAGCACCGCCGCGCCGTATTCGAGGCTGGCGATCAGATCGGCCGTGGCGATGTTGCCGGCGACTCGGGTCACGAACAGCTTGCCGATTGTCTGGTCGAAGATCAACTCGACGGGCACCCGCGAATCGGCGCAGGCGAGAAGCGCGGCAAACGGCGCCTGGCCTTCGGCAGTCTTCTGCTTCAGCAGCTTCAGGTCCTCGTCAAACGAGGTCATTTGCTGCTCGGTGAAGCGCTTATTTCCGTCCATTAATTCTTTTATTGCCTGGTCGGGCGACATGTTGTGCTGCATCGGAGCTTCGGCAGCCGCGGCGAGCCGCAGCCCAAGCCCGGCCGAGAGGCCGGCCGCGGCGGCGAGACCCGCGCGCAGCACACCTCTGCGCGACCAGCCGAGGTATTCGGCGTCGCCACCGTGAGCCGTCCGGCAGGCGCAGAAATTCGTGTTGGATGCACGGATGCCGGGGCGGATGGCGGTGTCGATCATCGTTGATCTCCCGATTCAACCATTGCGAGCATAGCACCGCAGCTCGGAAAGGCGCAGCGCCCTTCCGCCGTTCAGCTGTGCCGGCGGCGCGGGAGGCCGAATTCGTCATCGGCCAGGCCTATTTCCGCGAGGCGGGTTCGAGCACGAGGTCGTCAATATCAACCCGTTCGAATTCGTGTTTATCGAGGTCGAGCTAAAGAGCTGACGCCGGCCGCGATTCATTCGGAGTGCCGCGAGATTGTTCCCGGTCCGTTCTTGACGATGATGCTAGAGCACACCATCTGAATGGGACGGCATCCGAAAGGCAGTCGAAAGTCCAGGATCAATTGCGCAGGTACTACGACCAAAATCTCGCTGTTCCGCAGCTGATATGTCGCTGTTTTTTGGCTGTTCCGCCGCTGTTATTGCGCTGGGTCTTTTTGGCGATATCCGATGTATTCCAGAGACTTAAATCTCCGCCGATCGTTTTTCCGCGGAAAACAGCGGAATCGGCCGCGGGACAGTCGGCCGCGCAACCCTGTCGCGGCGAATTGCCGGATGGCTTCTGCCGCATTGTGCGCCTAAGTAGCACCGCATGGCCGATCTCGCCCTGAAACACGGGCTCAGCTTTCTCGACCTCTACGACCGCGAAGGCCTAATCCGCCTCGATCGCGCCTTTGTCGTGCATCTCGCCGCGGCCGATGTGGCGCTGCATGACCGGCTGATGTCCGGCCGCGCCGATCCCGAGGCACTCGACCGCAAGGCCGAAAGCGACCTCCTCGTCGATCTTGCGCCGCATGTCGAAGACTTCATCGGCGACCTCTTTGGCATCGTCGGCGAGGTGCGCGCCTTACAGGCCCGGCACGACAAATTGGCGCCGCTCTATTCGGTGAAGCGCCTCTTCGTGCAGCGCCGCGCCGTCAAGGAGATCAAGGAGCCCGATGCCCTGCAGCTGCATGGGCCCCGGCTGGGCAAGGAACTCGACACCTTGATCGGCGGCGCCCGGGTGCCGTTCGACACCCGCGACGGCACGCTCGCCTGGGAATTGCGCTACGCCGAGGCGGTCGGGCATTGGCTCGAAGACGAGAGCGCGCACCAATTGCCGCTGAAGGCGGCGCTCGAATACGCCGCCTGGGCGACGCTGACCCCGGAGGGTCAGCAGAAGCATCGCCGCGGCTTGTTGTTCAAGGTGCCGCACCGGCTCGACATGCACCATCTGGTGCCGGTCGAGACCGTGGAGCGAGATGGGGTCACGATGCTGCGGTTGCCGGAGGAGGACTGGCGGCGGCGCGACGGTTTCGCGCTGACCGATCCCGGCACCGATCTCGCCGGCGCGATGGATCAGGCGAATTACTGCATCTGGTGCCACAACCAGGGCAAGGACAGCTGCCGCTCCGGCCTGCACGAGAAAGACGGCTCGTTCAAGAAGAGCACCTTCGGGGTGACGCTCGCCGGTTGCCCGCTCGACGAGAAAATCTCCGAGATGAACTTGGTGAAGGCGCGCGGCTACAGCCTGGGTGCGCTCGCCATTGTCGCCGTCGACAACCCGATCTGCGCCGCGACTGGCCATCGCATCTGCAACGATTGCATGAAGGCCTGCATCTACCAGCGGCAGGACCCGGTCGACATTCCGCAGATCGAGACCCGCACTCTGAAAGACGTGCTCGGGCTGCCCTGGGGCTTCGAGATCTACAGCCTCTTGACCCGGTGGAACCCGCTCGATCTGCGCCGGCCCTTACCGAAGCCGCAATCGGGCTACAAGGTGCTGGTCGTCGGCCTCGGTCCCGCCGGCTTCACCTTGGCGCATCATCTGGTCAATGACGGCCATTTTGTCGCCGCGATCGACGGCCTCAAGATCGAGCCGCTGCCGTCCGACATCTCCGGTGTCACTGTCGCCGGCGAGCATGTGCCGTTCGCGCCGATCCGCGACATCCAAACCGTCTACGAGCGGCTCGACGAGCGTGTCATGGCCGGGTTTGGCGGCGTCGCCGAATACGGCATCACGGTGCGGTGGGACAAAAACTTCCTGAAGCTGGTGCGCCTCCTGCTCGAGCGCCGCGCCCAGTTCTCGATGTATGGCGGCGTCCGGTTCGGCGGCACCCTGACGATCGACAGCGCCTTTGCGCTCGGCTTCGACCACATCGCGCTGTGCGCCGGCGCCGGCCGTCCGACCGTGATCCCGATGCAGAACGGGCTCGCCCTTGGCGTCCGCCAAGCCTCCGATTTCCTGATGGCGCTGCAGCTGACCGGCGCCGCCAAAACCGAGAGCATCGCCAATCTGACCGTGCGCCTGCCGGTCGTGATCATCGGCGGCGGCTTGACCGCGATCGACACCGCGACCGAGTCGCTGGCCTATTATCCGCTGCAGGTCGAGAAATTCCTGTCGCGCTACGAGACGCTGGTCGCCGAGCGCGGCGTCGAGGCAGTGCGCGCTGGTTGGACCGCTTCCGAAATCGAGGTCGCGGAGGAATTCATCACCCACGCCAAGGCGCTGCGCGACGAGCGCGAGGCGGCGGTGAAGGCGGGCAGGGCGTCTCGCTTTGCGCCGCTGCTCGATAGCTGGGGCGGGGTGACGATCGCCTATCGCCGCCGGCTGATCGACGCCCCGAGCTACACCCTCAACCACGAGGAGGTGGCGAAGGCGATGGAGGAGGGCATCCGCTTCGCCGAATGCCTGACCCCAGAGGCGGTCGAGGTCGATGTCTTCGACCAGGTGACCGGCCTCAAGATGACCCGGCACGCGCCGCCGGAAGTCGGCGGCCACCAGCCGACGCCGGAGCAAGGGCCCGGCGAAGAAGTCCTGCTGCCGGCGCGCACGATCCTGGTCGCCGCCGGAACCCAGCCGAACACGGTGTTGGCCCGCGAGGACCCGGATCACGTCGCGCTCGACGGCCGCTATTTCCAGGCGCTCGACGAAGACGGCAAGCCGGCGACGCCGCAGCGCGTCGCCAAGCCCGACGAGGTGCGGGTCCTGATCAGCCTCGCCGAGGACGGCCGCGCCGTCAGCTTCTTCGGCGATCTGCATCCGAGCTTCGCCGGCAACGTCGTCAAGGCGATGGGCGGCGCCAAGCAGGGTTATCCGGTGGTCAGCCGCATGCTGGCACGGCGCGCGCCAGTCGAGCCGGCCGCCGAAGCGCTGAAGGCGCGGCTCGATGACGAACTGCGCGCCCGCGTCGAACGGGTCGAGCGGCTGACCCCGAAAATCGTCGAAGTCGTGGTCAAGGCGCCGATGGCGGCGCGCGCCTTTCAGCCCGGCCAGTTCTACCGGCTGCAGAATTACGAGACCAATTCGGCCCGCATCGACGGCACGACTTTGGCAATGGAGGGCCTCGCCCTGACCGGCGCCTGGATCGACCGCGATCAGGGTCTGCTGTCGACGATCGTCCTCGAAATGGGCGGCTCGTCCGACCTCTGCGCCTTGCTGCATCCGGGAGAGCCGGTGGGGCTGATGGGACCGACCGGCACCCCGACCGAGACCCCGTCCGGCGAGACCGTGCTCTTGGTCGGCGGCGGACTCGGCAACGCCGTCCTGGTCTCGATCGGCGCGGCGCTGCGGGCCGAGGGCTCGCGCGTCCTCTATTTCGCCGGCTACAAGGAGATCGAAGACCGCTACAAGGTCGAGGACATCGAGCGCGCCGCCGACTGCGTCGTCTGGTGCTGCGACGAGGCGCCGGGCTTCGCGCCCGACCGCCAGCGGGACAAGGCCTTCGTCGGCAACATCGTGCAGGCGATCGAGGCCTATGGCGCGGGGACGCTCGGCCCGACCGAGATCCCGCTGCAAGAGGTC
>DATARH010000026.1:0-3665 GCA_036264235.1 Allostellaceae bacterium | reverse complement strand
CATCAAGCGGCTGATGGCCTACAGCTCGATCGGCCATGTCGGCTATGCGCTGATCGGCTTGGCCGCGGCGACCCCCGCCGGCATCCGGGGCGTGCTCGTCTACATGGCGATCTATCTGTTCATGAACCTTGGCACATGGGCGGTCATTCTGTGCATGCGCCAGAACGGCAAAAACTTGGAGGCGATCGGCGATCTGAGCGGCCTCGGCCGGTCGCAGCCGAGCCTCGCCTTCGCGCTCGCGATCTTCATGTTCGCGATGGCCGGGATCCCGCCGACCGCCGGCTTCTTCTCGAAGCTCTACATCTTCCTCGCGGCAATCGACGCCCACCTTGTCGGTCTCGCCGTGATCGGCGTTCTCGCCAGCGTCGTCGGGGCGTTTTATTACCTGCGGATCGTCAAGGTCATGTATTTCGACGAGCCGCTCGGCGTCTTCGACCGGCCGATCGCCCCCGAGCTGAAGGGCATCCTGATCCTGACGGCGGTCGTGGTCCTGTGTTTTGTCCTGCTGCCAGACCCGATCGTCGGCAGCGCCGAGACGGCGGCGGCGGCTCTGTTCGGAAAATGACCGGCGAGCAGCCGGTCTTGCCGGGGTTCTACCGGCTGACCCGCTATGAGACGGTCGGCAGCACCAATGACGAGGCAAAGCGCCTGGCCGAGGGCGGAGCGCCGGAAGGCACGCTGGTCTGGGGCCTCGCGCAAAGCGCCGGGCGCGGCCGCCGCGGCCGGCCTTGGCAGTCGCCGCCGGGCAATCTTTACGTATCGCTGCTACTGCGTCCCGCGGGCTCGCCGGCGCAAGTCGCGCAGCTCGGTTTCGTCGCGGCGCTCGGGCTCGGCGACGCGTTGCAGCCGCTGCTTGATGGCGGCCATGCCGTCCAGTTCAAATGGCCAAATGATGTGCTGCTCAACGGCCGCAAGCTCGCCGGCATCCTGCTGGAATCGGAAACGGCGATTGGCCAGGGGACCGCCTTCGTCGTAATCGGGATCGGCGTCAACCTCGCCACGGCTCCTGCCGATACCGAGTTTCCGGCGGTCTCCCTGGCCGCTGCGGGTATCCCCAATGTGCCTCCTGGCCTTCTCCTCGAAGCCTTCGCGCCCCATTTCGAGTCCTGGTACCGGCGCTGGTTGGCCGAAGGGTTCGCGCCGGTGCGGCTCGCCTGGCTCGCCCGGGCCAGCGGCCTTGGCGAGCCGGTCCGGGTGCGGCTCGAACGGGCAACCCTGCTCGGCCGCTTTCTGGATCTTGACGAGGAAGGCGCGCTGCTGCTCGAAGGCCAGGACGGGCGCCGCAGGGTCGCCGCCGGCGAGATTTTCCCGGCTGCGTAAGGGCCGCCCGCATAAAGGAAGGACATGCTGCTCGCGATCAACGCCAACAACACCAACACGACGTTCGCCGTGTGGCATGGCGCCGAGCTCAAGGGCAGCTGGCGCACGGCAACCGAGGGCAAGCGCACCGCCGACGAGTACGTCGTGTGGCTCGATCACCTGCTGACATTGGACGGGCTGTCGCGGGTCGACGTCGATGGCGCGGTGATCGCCAGCGTCGTGCCCGAGGTCAACTTCAACCTCCTCACCCTATGTCGCAAATATTGCAACACCAATCCGGTGATTATCGGAGAGGAGGGCGTCGCGCTCGGCACCAAGGCGCTGGTGGATCGCCCCGGCGAGGTCGGCGCCGACCGGCTCGTCAACACGGTCGCGGCCCACGACCGCTACGGCGGGCCATTGATCGTCGTCGATTTCGGCACCGCGACGACCTTCGACGTGGTCGATGGCGAGGGCAATTACTGCGGCGGGGTCATTGCGCCGGGGATCAACCTGTCGCTCGCCGCGTTGCAAATGGCGGCGGCCAAATTGCCGAGCGTCCGCATTGCCCGCACCGAGCGGGTCATCGGCAAGGACACGGTCAGCTGCATGCAGTCGGGCATTTTTTGGGGCTATATCGGGTTGGTCGAGGGATTAGTCGGGCGGATCAAGACCGAGTTCGGCGCGCCGATGCGCACGATCGCGACCGGCGGGCTGGCACCCCTTTTCGCCGGCTCAATTGAGGCAATTGAGAAGGTCGACGCGGATCTGACGCTGTGGGGGCTGCGCCTAATCTACAGCCTCAACAGCACGCGATGAACAATCCCGTCGCGCTCACCACCGACACGATCGCCGACCGCGACTCCGACGGGCTCTTCTTCCTGCCCCTCGGCGGTTCCGGCGAGATTGGGATGAACCTCAATCTCTACGGTTATCGCGGCGAGTGGCTGATCCTCGATTGCGGCGTCACCTTCGGCGAGGAAGAACATCAGCCCGGGGTCGATGTCATCATGGCCGACCCGGCCTTTATCGCCGAACGCCGCGGCCGCCTATTGGGTATCGTCGCGACGCACGCGCACGAGGACCATATCGGCGCGATCCCGTATCTGTGGCCGCAATTGCAATGCCCGGTTTGGGCGACGCCGTTTACCGCCTCGCTGCTCCGCGCAAAGCTTATCGAGGCCGGCCTCGCCGAGAAGGTCCGGATCAACATCGTGCCGATGTCAGGCCGCTTCGCGATCGGTCCGTTCGACCTCGAATTGGTGACACTGACGCATTCGATTCCGGAACCGAACGGTGTCGTGATCCGCACGCCTGTCGGCACCGTGCTGCACACCGGTGATTGGAAACTGGACCCCGATCCGCTGATCGGCTCACCGACCGACGAGGCGCGGTTGCGCGCGGTCGGTGACGAGGGTGTGCTTGCGATCGTCTGCGATTCGACGAACGCGTTGCGGCCGGGCAGCTCGCGTTCCGAGGGCGAATTGCGGGAATCCTTGACAGACCTGATCGGCCAGTACGAGGGCCGGGTCGCGGTCGCCTGTTTCGCCTCCAATGTGGCCCGGCTGACGACGATCGCAGCGGCTGCGCGCGCCCATGATCGCGATGTCGCACTGATCGGCCGTTCGCTGTGGCGGATGGAGAAGGCGGCGCGCGAAAATGGCTATCTCGATCATGTGCCGCGCTTCCTGACCGAAGACGAGGCCGGCTACCTGCCACGGGACAAGATCTGTCTGATCTGCACTGGCAGCCAGGGCGAGCCGCGCGCGGCCTTGGCGCGCATTGCTCGTGACGACCACCCGAACATCGTGCTCGATGAAGGCGACGTTGTGATCTTCTCGTCGAAGATCATCCCCGGCAATGAAAAGGCGATCAGTCGGCTGCACAATGCGCTGGTCCGACTCGGTGTCGAAGTTGTCACCGAGGAGGATCATTTCGTCCATGTCTCCGGTCACCCATCGCGCGACGAACTGACCCGCATGTATCAGATGATTCGGCCGCGGGTCGCGATCCCGGTGCACGGCGAGGCGCGGCACCTGCTGGGCCATGCCGAACTGGCGCGGCAATGTCAGGTGCAGACGGCGCTCGTCATCGAGAATGGCGATATGGTGCGGCTCGATCGGGCCGGCGGCGCCGTTGTCGACGAGGTGTCGGTAGGCCGTATCGGCAGCGACGGCAAAAGCCTGCTGCCGTTGCGCGGCACCGTGCTCCGCGAGCGCCAGCGCGCCGGCAACAACGGCGCGATCGTCGCGAGCATCGTCCTCGACGGTCGCGGCCGACCGGTGGCATCACCGCAGATCACGCTGATCGGGCTCGCCGAGGCGAACGCGGCGCCGGCGGCGCGAATGCGCGACGCGGTCGAGGAC
>DATARH010000009.1:0-2128 GCA_036264235.1 Allostellaceae bacterium | reverse complement strand
GTCGTTTCTCGGCATCAACGCGAACAAGCGGAGCCTGACGCTCGATCTGCAGAAGCCGCAGGCGGTGGCGATCGTCAAACGCCTCGCGGAGCGCGCCGATATCGTCTGGGAGAATTTCCGGCCCGGTGTGATGGAACGGTTCGGCCTCGGCTACGAGGTGTTGCGCGCGCTCAACCCGCGTTTGATCTACTGCGCGGTCTCCGGCTTCGGCCAGAACGGGCCCGAGCGCAACACCGCCGCCTTCGACGGCAAGCTGCAGGCGATGTCGGGCATCATGTCGCTGACCGGACACGAGGACAAAGGCCCGACCCGCGCCGGCTTTGCGCTGTGCGACACGATCGGCGGCATGACCGCGGCCTTTGCGGTCGCCAGCGCCCTCTACCAACGCACCGCCACGGGAACCGGTCAGTTCGTCGATGTATCGATGCTCGACGCGGCGCTGTCGTTCCTGTCGCCGCAGGTCGCGGAATATACCGTCACCGGCCACAAGCACCGCCAGTTCGGCAATCTGTCCTCGACCGGCAAGGTCACCGGCAACCGCTTCACGGCCGGCGAGGGCGACCTGATGCTGGCGGTGATGACCGAAAAGCAATTCGCCAGCCTGATGCGCGGGCTCGGCCGCGCCGATGCGCTCGACGACCCCCGCTTCGCCGATTGGCCGTCGCGCAGCCGCAACGAGCCGGCCTTGCGCGCGATCATCGAGGAGGCGCTGGCCGGCGACAGCGCCAAGAATTGGGAGAAGCGGCTGACGGAAGCCGACGTCCCCTGCGCCGCGATTTGGCCGATCTCGGAGATCGTCCGCCACCCGCAGCTCGCGCACCGCGACGTGCTGCAGCATGTCGAGGCGCCTTATGGCGAGCTGACCCTGGCCGGGTCGGGCTTTCGCCTCGAACATGGCACCGGCGGCATCGACCGGCCGCCGCCGACGATCGGCGAGCATACCGACGAGGTGCTCGCCGAGGCCGGCTACGATTCGCACGAAATCGCGGCGTTCCGGGCGGAAGGGGTCGTCTAGGCCGCGCCGCCTCAACCGGTTGCGGGTACGCGGCGCCGATCCCAGCTTTGCTGCTGTAGAGTGTGCCCTATGACCGCCAATACCCCCGACAAAATCCTGATCCTCGATTTCGGCAGCCAGGTCACCCAGCTGATCGCCCGCCGGGTGCGCGAAAACGGCGTCTATTGCGAAATCCACCCGTTCACGATCACCGACGATAAGATCCGTGATTTCGGGCCCAAGGGCGTGATCCTCTCGGGCGGGCCGGCATCGGTGACGGTCGCCACGACGCCGCGCGCCCCCGACCTCGTCTTCCAGCTCGGCGTCCCGGTGCTGGCGATCTGCTACGGCATGCAGACGATGTGCGCCCAATTGGGCGGGCGTGTCACCTTGAGCGAGCGTCAGGAATTCGGCCGCGCCTTTATCGACGTGACCGGCGAATCGCGCCTGTTCGATGGGTTGTGGCCGAAGGGCGCGCGCGAGCAGGTATGGATGAGCCATGGCGACAAGATCGACGCGATGCCGCCCGGCTTCCGTGTCGTCGCCGCCACCGACACCGCACCTTATGCCGCGGTCGCCGATGACGAGCGGCGGTTTTACGGCGTGCTGTTTCACCCGGAGGTCGTGCACACGCCGCAAGGCGGCGCGCTGTTGCGTAATTTTACGCATCGGGTCGCCGGCTGCTCCGGCGACTGGACGATGGCGGCGTTTCGTGCCCAGGCGGTCGAGCGCATCCGCGCGCAGGTCGGCCGCAGGCGGGTCGTGTGCGGCCTCTCCGGCGGCGTCGATTCGGCGGTGACGGCGGCGCTATTGCATGAAGCGATCGGCGACCAGTTGACCTGCATCTTTGTCGATACCGGATTGCTGCGGCTCGGCGAGAGCGAGGAGGTCGTGCGCCTGTTCCGTGGCCACCACAACATTCCGCTGGTGCACCGCGACGCCAGCGAATTGTTCCTGGAGAAGCTTGCCGGCGTCACCGACCCGGAACAGAAACGCAAGATCATCGGCGCCACCTTTATCGATGTGTTCGACGAGGAGGCGCACAAAATCGGCGGCGCCGACTTCCTGGCGCAGGGGACTCTGTATCCCGATGTCATCGAATCGGTTAGCGCCACCGGTGGGCCCTCTGTCACC
>DATARH010000293.1:0-4584 GCA_036264235.1 Allostellaceae bacterium | reverse complement strand
GCAGGTCGTTGTCGACCGTCACCTCCTCGATGTTCTCGTACCAGGCCTTGCGCGGGTTGAGCCGCAACTTGGCGCTGCCTTTGCCGGTCAGGAGATCCCAGGTGCATTTGACGTCGTTGGCGGTGAACGGCTTGCCGTCATGCCATTTGACGCCGTCGCGCAGTTTGAAGGTCAGCGCCTTGCCGTCCTCGTCCCACGACCAGCTGGTTGCGAGGTCCGGGACGACCGATTTGAGGCTGTTCTGGGCAACGTTCTGATCGAACAGCACCAGATTGTTCATCACGCCCATGATCGGGATCAGCGTCGAGAAGGTCGCCTCCTCGTGGATCGACATGCTGGCCGGACTGTCGCGGTGGTAGATGCGCAGCACGCCGCCCGGTTTCTGGGCAAAGGCCGGCACGCCGATCAGCAGCGCGAGGCTCAGGATAAGGCCCGCCGCGCGGCGCCCGCCGTAAAATCCCGTCATTCCCTGCCTCTTCCTTATCGTCGGCAGGACAGTGCGAAGGCCCAGATAGAGCGTCAAGCACCCGGCGGGTGTATTTTTCCCCGGCGCTGTGGGGCGACCGGGGCGAAAAAGCCGGGTCGCGAGCAAGAGGAGGTCCCAGATGAAAGCGATCCTGTGCCGTGGCTGGGGCGGGCCCGAGGACCTCAGCTTCGAGGAGGTGGCGCCGCCGCCGGTCGCCCCGCATCAGGTGCGGGTCCGGGTGCGCGCCTGCGGCATCAACTTCGCCGACACGCTGGTGATCGCCGGCAAGTATCAAGTCAAGCCGCCGTTTCCGTTCTCGCCCGGGATCGAGATCGCCGGCGACATCGTCGAGACCGGCGCCGAAATCGGCGGGTTGCGGCCGGGCCAACGCGTCTGCGCCTTTCTGCGCGCCTGCGGCGGCTATGCCGAGGAGGTCGTCGCCGACGCCGCCGCGACGATCCCGATCCCCGACGCGATGGATTACGTCACAGCCGCCGCCTTCCCGGTCGCCTACGGCACCTCGCATCTGGCGCTGACCCATCGCGGCAATCTCAAATCCGGCGAGACGCTGCTGGTGCTCGGCGCCGCCGGCGGGGTGGGGCTCACCGCCGTCGAGATCGGCAAGGCGCTCGGCGCCCGGGTGATCGCCGCCGCCGGCGGGCCGGAGAAGCTCGCGGTCGCCCAGGCGCATGGCGCCGACGCGCTGATCGACTATTCGAAAGAGAGCATCCGCGACCGTGTGCGCGAATTGACCGCCGGGCGCGGCGCCGATGTCGTCTACGACCCGGTCGGCGGCGACGCCTTCGACCTGGCGCTGCGCGCGGTCAATTGGGAGGCGCGGATGCTGGTGATCGGCTTTGCCGCCGGCCGCATCCAGTCGGTCCCGGCCAATCTGATCCTGGTCAAGAACATCTCGGTGGTCGGCGTCGTCTGGGGCGCCCAGGGCGAGCGCGACCCGGCGCTGGTCAGCCGCTATCTCGCCGAGCTGTTGCGCTGGTGGGAGGACGGAAAGCTGAAACCGCTGGTATCGAAAACATTTCCGTTGGGCGAGGCCGGCGCGGCGATGCGGGCGCTGCTGTCGCGCCGCTATCCCGGCCGGATCGTGCTGACGACGTGAGCGCGCCCGATAAGACTGCGACGGATCTTGCGCGGCTCGCGGAGATCGAGCGCGAGCTGGCGCGGCTGCGCTATCGCCACGACATCGCGATGTCGGCCTTCCGGTTCGAGGAGGCGACCGCGCTGGGACCGGCGATCGCCGCGCTCGAAACCGAGCGGCAGGCGCTCGCCGCGGCGCTGCCACAGGCGGAACCGACGACCGGCACCGTGCCGATATTGTTGCGCCGTCCCCGCCCCAGAAAGTCGCCGCGTTAGCCCTCTCCCGCAGTGCGGGAGAGGGAGGGGCCCGGCGCGAAGCGCTGGGAGGGTGAGGGTCGTGCGCTCGATCCGCCCTCACCCGGCTTCGGCCTGCGGCCTCAGCCACCATCTCCCGCATTGCGGGAGAGGGGCTTGGTTGCCACAGCATTGTGCCTCTCTCAGATTCCCGAAAAGATGCGGTCCGCCGGGCAGCGAGGAGAATCGATGAGCGACGCGAAAAAACTATTCCGCCTCGAGGAGGCGACGATCGACGAGCTGCACGCCGCGATCCGGGCGGGGCAGACGAACTGCGTCGCCGTCGTGCAGCATTATCTCGCCCGCGCCCGCGCCTATAACGGCGTCGCCAGCCTGCTGGTCACCGAGGACGGCGCGCCGGTGCCGGAGGCAACCGGCACGGTGCGGGCCGGCGCGCCGCTGCGCTTCCCGACCGAGACGGTTAAGGCCTCCGAGATCTTCCCGGACCTCGACAATTACCAGGGGCCGCCGCTCGAATTCGGCCGAATGGAGGCGACCGCCTCCGATCCCAGCGTGCAGCAGCAATACGGCATGATCGCCGGCAAGCCGAATGCCGGGCAGGTCAACGCACTGTCCACCCTCAACATCCGGGGTGAGCGCTCCGTCACCTGCAAGGGAGAGTTCGACCGGCACCCGTCGCTGGGGCCGCTGCCGCCCGGCGCGCCGCCGATCTGCGAGCATTTCCGTCACCTGCCCGACGCGCTCGAACGCGCCGCCGAACTCGACGCGAAATACGGCGCGAACCCGCCGCTCGACGAATTACCGATGTACGGCGTCGTGTTCTCGTTCAAGGACCCGTTCGACGCCAAGGATATGCGCACGACCGGCGGCGGCGATGCCGCCTACGACATCGATTTTCCGGCGCGCGACCACATCCTCGTCGAGCGGCTGCGGGAGAAGGGCGCGATCATCTTCGCCAAGGCGGTCTGCACCGAATACAACGGCCGCGCCGGCGATCCCGGCGGCCGGCACAAGCCGGACAAGGTCCTGCCGTCGGTGCTCGGCTACCAGCGCAGCTCCTGGGGCGGCAACCCGAGCAATGTCTACGACACGACGCGCGCCGCTTCATTGGGCTCCAGCTCCGGCTCGGCGGTGTCGGTCAGCGCCAATCTGGTAATGTGCAGCCTCGGCGAGGAGACGCGTGCCTCGACCCGCGGGCCGGCCAACCACAATGCCTGTGCGCTGATCCTGCCGCACAAGGCGATGCTCGGTTTCGACGGCGGCGCGATCGGCGCCGACATCTATTGCGACCGCAGCGGCATCCTGGCGCGCACGATCGGCGATTGCGCCCGCGTGCTCGACGCGTTGCGCAACGATGACGGGTTCTATTACGACCCGCGCGACATCTACACCACGGTGCCGCGCTCGTCGGTGCTGCCGCGATACGCCGCGCATGCGAGCGCGCCGGCCTCACTCAAGGGCCTGCGCATCGGCATCGTGCGCGAATCGATGCTGGTGCGGCCCGGCGAGAAGGTGACGGTACCGATCACCACCGGCGCCGCGGCCGAGATCAAATCCGTCATCGCCGGCAGGCTCGGCGCGACGCTGGTCGAATCGACCGATCCGTTATGGGAGCGCGACCGCGACCTCGCCCCAATGAACCCCGATTTCCACGCCGGGCTGGCACGGCTGGTGCCGGTGTTCATGCCCGATCTGCTGTTCCGGCTCGCGCCCGACGGCACGCCGCTGTTCAAGGAATTCGCCGCAGCGATCCGGCCGACCGAATTCGCGCCCGGCAAGGTGTTCGGCAGCGGCGACATGACGCCGATCGACTATTGCGTCGAACTGGCCGAGGGCAGCATCGCGCCACCGCGCAACCTCGACATCGCCACCGTGCAGCAGCAGGAGCTGGCGATGTCGTTCCGCTTTCATATCCCGCAATATTTGTCGCGCCGCGCCGCCGACTGGAAGGCGTTGGGCTTCACCGAGACCCTGGCCGATTTCGCGGCGCTGAACCGGCGCTCGAAATTCTGGGGCGATGACGGCCGCGCCTCCTTCCGCAACTGGGAGGAGGTGACCGATCCGCGCAACCCGCTTGGGCAACGTCAGGGTGTCGACGAACGGATCATGCTGCGCGAACTTTTGCGCCGGCTCGACATGCTGGTGCTGCTGGAAAACCGGCTCGACGCGCTGGTGCGGCTGCACACGCCGCTGCCGCCGGCCAGGATCGGCGGCGCCAACGACCCGCTTGGCGGCGGCAACAATCTGCGCCTCGAAACCTTCTACGGCCCGAACGCCGGGCTGACCGAAATGCTGGTGCCGGCCGGTTATGTCACCGAGGTGTGGGACCCGGTGTTCAAGCTGAGCGACGACCGCATGCGCTATGTTTCGGCGCCGGCGAGCGCGCCAACCCCGGTGCCGCCGCCCGGCCTGCCGTTCTCGCTGGTGTTCCGCGCCGAGCCCGGCCGCGAGGATGTGGTGCTGCGCATCGCCTCCGCCTACGAGGCCGCCTCCCGCCGCCGCATCCCGCCACCCGATTTCGGCCCGGTTTGATCGAGCTGCCGCGCCCGTCTCCAGCGCGGTATTCGACCGCGTCGATCGGCTCCGCCAATCTCGTCATGGCCGGGGTCTATCCCGGCCATCCACGTGATGCAGGCACGGCCTCTGCCAGCTCCCGCGGATGTTGCTGGACGTTGCTTTAGCCGTCGTAGCCCGGGGTCGCGAGCATCGGCGGATCGGCGACTTCGGCGCTGAGGGCGCTGTCAAAGCCGTTAAAGGCGGTGCGCAGG
>DATARH010000286.1:0-8086 GCA_036264235.1 Allostellaceae bacterium | reverse complement strand
GTCGGCGCCTGTCTGGTCTCCGGCGGCGAGCTTGCGGCAACCACCCTGCCCTTGCTGATCCTGCTGTCGCTGTCGTCATTCCTGCCGATTTCCGAAATCGCCCAGGTCAGCCGCCAGCTCGCCGATACGATCGCCTCGACCCGCCGACTCTACGCCGTGCATCACGAGCAGCCGGCCGTGGTCGACGGGCCGCTACGGCCGCCGGCCCCGGTCGGCGGCTCGGCGATCCGGTTCGACGGCGTCACCTTTGCCTATTCCGGGGCGCGGCGACCGGCGCTCGATCAGGTTTCGCTATCGGTGCCGGAAGGCGCGACCGCGGCGATCGTTGGACCGTCCGGTGCCGGCAAGACGACCCTCGCCAATCTGCTGCTGCGCTTCTGGGATCCGGAAGCCGGCCGCATCCTGCTCGACGGTGTCGATCTCAAGCAATTCGAGCTCGACCATCTGCGCCGGCGCATCTCGCTGGTGTCGCAGGATACCTACCTGTTCAACGATACCTTGCGCGCCAACGTCGCCCTCGCCCGCCCCGACGCCAATGCCTCGGAAATCCGCCGCGCGCTCGAACAGGCCGCGCTCGACCAGTTCGTCGCCAGCCTGCCCGACGGGCTCGAAACCCGCGTCGGCGAGCGTGGCGTGCAATTGTCCGGGGGTCAGCGGCAGCGGGTCGCGATCGCCCGTGCGTTTCTCAAGAACGCGCCGACTCTGATCCTCGATGAGGCGACCTCGCACCTCGACGCGGTCAGCGAGGCGCAGGTGCGCGCCGCGCTCGACGCGTTGATGCGCGACCGCACCACGATCGTGATCGCCCATCGCCTGTCGACGGTGCGCAACGCCGATCTCCTCATCGTGTTCGATCAGGGTCGGCTGATCGAGATCGGAACCCATGCCGAGCTGCTCGCCCGCAACGGCCTCTATGCCCGGCTGATCCGGCGCCAGCTCGCCGGCGCCCAGGAACCGCTCCGCGCCGCCGTCGCGAACTGAATGCCGGTTAGGACGGGGTCAGCGCCGCCAGCTCGTCGCCGGTGAATTCGTAGCGGGTGTTGCAGAATTCGCAGGTGACGGTGGTGACCTTCTCCTTGCGCATGTCCTCGAGCTCGTCGGCCGGAAACGCACGCAGGATATTGGCTATGCGCTCGCGCGAGCAGCGGCAGCGCGCCTCCAGCGGGTGCGTGTGGTAGACGCGCACACCCTCGTCGTGGAACAGCCGGTATAAGAGCCGGCGCGGCGGCAGGTCGGGATCGACCAGCTCCGACGGCGTCGCCGAGCTCATCAGCACCATCGCCCGCCGCCAGCCATCCTCGACATCGTCGGCGATCACGCGGTAGCCGCCTTCCGGCGGTACCCGCTGTAGCATCAACCCGCCGGCGCGCCAACCGCCGTCACGGCCGGCGCGCGCCACCGACAGCTTGATGCCGGCCTGGATCTGCTCGGACTGGCGGAAATAGTGCTGGGCGCATTCGGCCAAGGTCGCGCCGGTCAGTTCGACGATGCCCTGGTAGCGGTCGGTATCCTCGCCCTGATCGACCGTGAAGGCGATATAGCCGGAGCCGACCAGCTTCGGCACCGACGGGCTGCCGCCGTCCCATTCGCGCCCAAGTTCGCTGGCGAGCCGGTCGGGGTCGTATTGCGCGTAGCCGCGCACCGCGCCCTCGGTCGAGACGTCGGCGACGATCAGCCGGACGGGGCCGTCGCTCTTAGTCTGCAGGGTAAAAATGCCCTCGTATTTGAGGGCGCCGGCGAGCACGACCGCGAGGGTGATCGCCTCGCCGAGGATCGCCGCCACCGGCTCCGGGTAGTCGTGCTGCGACAGGATGCGGTCGACGGTCGGCCCCAGCCGCACCAGCCGGCCACGCAGGGCAAACGGGTCGATCTGGAACGGCTGGATGACATCGTCCGCTCTAGGTTCGGCTTCGATAGACAATGCAAACAACTCCGAAAGCTGAGCCCTCTCCCGCACCGCGGGAGCACAAAGAAACAGGCGGGCTTCGTTGCGCTCAGCCCACCCTACAATCGCTTGGACTTCGCAGGACGGGCTGCAGCGCGAAGCCCATCAAATTGCGGGCGCCTCGTTACCCCAGGCACCAGGCGAGGATGCCCTTCTGCACATGTAGGCGGTTTTCCGCCTCGTCCCATACCACTGATTGCGGCCCGTCGATGACCCCGGCGGTTACCTCCTCGCCGCGCTTCGCCGGAAGGCAATGCATGAAGATGGCGTCGGGTTTGGCCGATGCCATCAGCCGCTCGTCGACCCGATACGGCGCCAGCAGATTGTGCCGGTTGACGCTGGCCTCGGCGCCCATCGACACCCAGGTGTCGGTGACGACGCAATCGGCGCCGCCAACCGCCTCGCTCGGCTCGGCCGTCAGCACGACCCGGCCGCCCTCGCGCCGTGCCCAGTCGACGACTTCGCTCGGCGGCGGCAATTCGCTAGGGCAGGCCAGCCGCAGCTCGAAGCCGAACCGCACCGCGGCATGAATCCAGCTGACCGCGACATTGTTGCCGTCGCCGCTCCAGGCGACCGTCGTCTCGGCGACCGGCCCCTTCTTCTCCTGCAAGGTCATCACATCGGCCATGATCTGGCACGGATGCGACGAGTCGGTTAGGCCATTGATCACCGGCACCGTGGCGTGCCGCGCCAACTCGTCGAGCTTTTCGGCATGATTGGTGCGGATCATGATCGCATCGACATAGCGCGACAGCACCCGCGCGGTGTCGGCGATCGTCTCGCCGCGGCCCAATTGGCTGTCGGCGGTACCGAGGATGATCGTCTCGCCGCCGAGTTGGCGCATCGCCACCTCGAACGACACCCGCGTGCGCGTCGATGGTTTCTCGAAAATCATCGCCAGCGTCTTGCCGGTGAGCGGCCGGTCGGGCCGCCCGTTCTTGTAGGCAAAGCCGAGATCGAGCATCTCGCGCAGGTCGTCGAGCTGGTAATCGTTGATGTCGAGAAAGTGGCGCGGCGGGAGCGAATCCCGCCGCCGGCCGACGAGCCTCGGCTCGCGCGCCAGCGCCCTCATGTTGCCGGCCACTCCTTCGCCACCTTGTGCATGATGCCGAGCGCTTCCTCGATCTCGGCCTCGCCGACGATCAGCGGCGGCAGGATGCGCAGCACATTGTCGCCGGCGGTCAGGCACAACAGGCCCTCGGCACGCAGCCTGGCGACGAAATCGCCGGCCGGGATCACGCATTTGATGCCGAGCAGGTGACCGGAGCCGCGCATCTCGACGAACAGCTTCGGATAGGCCCGGGTCAGCTCTTCGAGCTTTGTCCACAAGAGGCGGCCGATCCGCTGCGTCCGGTCGAAGAAGCCGGGCTCCAGCATCACGTCCAGGACCGCGTTGCCGGCCGCGACCGCCATCGGGTTGCCGCCAAAGGTCGAACCGTGCGAACCGGCCACCATGCCGACCGCGGCCTTCTCGGTCGCCAGGCAGGCGCCGATCGGGAGCCCGTTGCCGAGCGCCTTCGCCACCCCCATCACATCGGGCGGGACGCCGACCCATTCATGCGCGAAGAGCCGCCCGGTGCGGCCCATGCCGGATTGGACCTCGTCATAGACGAGCAGCAAGCCGAACTCGTCGCAGATCTCGCGCAGGCCCTTCAGATAATCGGCCGACGGGGCACGCACGCCGCCCTCGCCTTGCACCGGCTCGACCAGGATCGCCGCGGTCTGCTCGGTCACCGCCGCGCGCATCTCGTTCAGATTGTTGAACGCGACGTGGTCGAACCCGTCCATCGGCGGTCCGAAGCCCTTCAGGTAGGCCTCGGCGCCGGCGGCGGCGAGCGTCGCGAAGCTGCGGCCGTGAAACGAGCCGTTGCAGGCGATCACCCGGTATTTCTCGGGATGTCCGGTCTCGCTCTGGTACTTCCGCGCGACCTTGATCGACAATTCGACCGCCTCGGCGCCCGAATTATTGAAGAACACGGTATCGGCAAAGCTGTTGGCAACGAGCCGCTCGGCAAGCCGCTCCTGTCCGGGGATGCGGAACAGGTTCGATGTATGCCAGAGCGTCTTCGCCTGCTTGGTCACTGCCTCGATCAGATGCGGATGGCAGTGACCGAGCGAGGTGACGGCGATGCCGCTGGTGAAATCGAGGAACTTGCGGCCGTCGGTCGCCCAAAGGTAGCAACCCTCGCCCCGATCGACGGCAACGTCCCACCGGCCATAGGTCGGCATAACGGGTGTAATCACGGCTGGTCTCCTGTGCGATGAAGTAGCGGGAAAAGAGAGATCGGCGACGAAAGAATTATCGTCGTCGCCGCTCACCCGCGGGCGCGAGCCGCCGCATCTCCGCCAAGCTCCGGCCGAATATGCCGGGGTCGCGCCTCATCGCATGTCTCCTTGCCGGTCGGACCGACTGTCGCGGTCCGTGGGGCATTGGGCAGGAAAGCAGTCGAGTATGAGGAGCGCCGCCGAGGCTGTCAATTCGCGCGCCGTCCGGGCAATTGCCGCGCTGGTACATCTGGACGCGCTTTTGCAACGATTGAGCGCAAGCTGGCCGGCACCTCCGATTGACCGCAATTTGGCTCAATACCACGCTGGTGCGGCTTCCGGCCGGCCGGTAATTGTGGGATGTTGAGGTTCGTCCGGAGCGGGCGAGCACGCACATTGGAGCCGCGCGTTATGCGCCTCGTCAAAGCGGCCGCGATCCTGATCCTGTTTGCGGCCATCGGCGTTGCCGAGGCGGCGGCCGAGCCCTACCATCTGCGGATTGGCTGGGTCATCCCGGGCGGCGACCTCGTCACACTGATGTTTGCGAAGCCGGGGCTGGCGACGCATGCCGGCGAAAGCTACGTCCCCGACCTGCTCCATTTCCAAGGCACTGCCTCCGCAATGCAGGCGCTCGTGATCGGCGATCTCGACTGCGTTGCGCTCGCCTACTCGACCTTTGCTCTCGGCATCGTCCATGCTGGGATGACGGATTTGCGGGCGATCGGCGACGAATTCCAGGACGGCGTGCCCGGATACCACACCAACACGTTTGTCGTCCGCGACGACAGCCCCATCCGCACCGTCGAGGATCTCAAGGGCAAGGTCGTGGCGAGCAATGAGCGCGGCAGCGCGGCCGACATGGCGGTGCGGGCGATGCTGGCCAAGAACCACCTAGAGGACGGGCGCGACCTTACGATCATCGAGGCGCGCTTCGCGGACCAGAAGGCCCTGCTCAAGGACAAAAAGGTCGATTTGATCACGGCGGTCTCGCCGTTCGGGTTCGATCCCGAATTGCGCAGCTTCTCGCGCACCTTGTTCCGGCAGGTCGATGCGATCGGGCGCAGCCAGATGACTGTGCGCGTGGCCCGCCAAGGGTTCATCGCCGAGCATCGCGCTGTAATGGTCGACTTCATGGAGGATTATCTGCGCACGCTGCGTTTCGTGCAGGACCCTTCTCACCGCGATGAAACGATCGCGCTGCTGACACAGGTCACGAAGCGCGATCCATCGTTCTACCAGGGCTGGGTGTTCACTAATCGGGACTACTTCCGAGATCCGCGAGCGCTGCCCAATCTCGAGGCCCTGCAGGCCAATATCGACCTGCAGAAGACGCTCGGATTCCTGCGCGCCCAGGTGGAGGTCGACAAATACGCCGATCTCAGCCTCGTGAAGGAGGCGGCCGAGCGTCTCGACAAAAAACCGGGACGCTGATCATCGATCTTCTTGGCGACCTGCCGAGATCGGCGCGAGATGCCGCAGGGTTCTCTGCCGGCGCGCATTCGGTAGGATGCTGCCAGCAATACCGAATAGAGCGATCTGCGCAGGAGAGACAGCATGCGTTTTTTCAAGGCTGCGGCAATTCTGTTGGCGGTCCTCTGTCTGACCCGAATTGCGGCGGCCGAACCCTACCATCTGCGCATCGGCTGGGTTGTCGCCGGAGCCGACGTCGCGACGCTGATGTTCGCGAAGCCCGAACTCGCACCCCATGCCGGCAAGAGCTACATACCGGAATTGACGCATTTCGAGGGCACCTCGACGGCGATGCAGGCGCTCGCCACCGGCGATCTCGACTGCGCCGCCCTCGCCTACTCGACCTTCGCGCTCGGCGTCGTCAATGCCGGGATGAAAGATCTTCGGGTTATCGGCGACGGCTTTCAGGACGGCGTCCCGGACTATCACACCAACGCGTACATGGTGCGTGACGACGCGTCGATTCGCACTGTCGAGGACCTGAAGGGCAAGGTGATCGCGACGAACCAGCGCGGCAGCGCCGTCGACATGGCGGTGCGGGCGATGCTGGCGAAGCATCATCTTCAAGACGGGCGCGACGTCACGATGATCGAGGTCCGCTTTCCCGATCAGAAGGCGATGCTGAAGGAAAAGAAGGTCGATCTGATTACCGCGGTATCGCCGTTCGGCTTCGACCCCGAATTGAATCGGCTTGCGCGGCCGCTGTTTCACCAGGTCGACGCGATCGGCCGCAGTCAGATGATCGTGCGCGTCGCGCGCGACGGATTCCTGAAAGAGCACCGCGACGTGATGGTCGATTTCATCGAGGATTACCTGCGCGTCCTGCGCTACCTGCTTGATCCGGCACATCATAAAGAGGCTGTGGAGCTACTGGCGCAGGTCACCAAACGGGAGCCCTCGTTTTACGATGCCTGGGCCTTCACCAAGCAGGATTACTTCCGCGATCCGGCGGCACTGCCCGACCTCGACGCGCTGCAGTCCAATATCGACCTGCAGCAGAGCCTCGGCTTCCTGCGTGCCAAGGTCGACGTCAAGAAGCAGGCCGATCTGGACATCGCCAAAGAGGCGGCCCAACGCCTCGGCGGTGAAGCGGGACACTGACGCGGTGGAGTCTGCCCGAGGGTCGAGCTACTGGTTTTTGAACAGCCGCCGCTCAATGTCGGCGCGGTTTGCAGGGCGAGGTGACAGCAAAGATGCGGGTCGGCGGCGGCATCCGTGTAGCTGGGGCAATCATCGGCGCCATTGGCGGCGTCGCTGCAGTGTATTTTGTTCCGGGCCTATAGGGTTTTGTTGTGGCAGTCGGCATTTTCTTCGCGTGCGCGTCGATTTCCGACCGGATTTGGCGGCGCGGTGCAAGCCCTGACGAACTCAGACGCGATCTTGAGGCTCGCGCCCGCGATAATACCTTGTCCTAATTCGCAGGACCGAGCGCTTCACCCAACCCGCGCCGTCGCCGGGCCGGCGCGGTAGCCGCTAACCTCGGCCCCATCTCCTTCCTTCAGACGCAGAAACCCCAAGGCGGAGTAGAGCGGGATCAGCGCGATCACCACGAACACAATCCGGAACTCGTAAGTCGTGACCTCGTGCGAGCCGGCGACGACGGCGAGCAGCGCCGCGCCGATCGCGACGCCGAAACCGCGCGCCAGCTGCTGCACGACACCGCCGACGCTGGTGCTGCGGCTCAGCATCGCCGAGGGCACGTCGGCATAGCTGATCGTGTTCAACGCCAGGTATTGGATGCTGCGGATGCAGCCGCCGACCAGCACGCCGACGACGATGATCCAGGCCGGGGTGTCGGCGTCGAGCAGCGCATAGGCGGCGCCGACCGCGGCCGACAGCACCGCGCCGCCGACCAGCGTGCGGCGGAAGCCGAAGCTGCGCAGCACCGCGCGCGAAAAGCTGCGCACGAACATCGCGCCGAGCGTCGAGGAGAAGCTCAGAAGGCCGGCGCGGAGCGGGCTCAACCCAAACCCGATCTGGAAGAACAGCGGCAGCAGAAATGGCGTCGCATCCAGCCCGACGCGGCAGATGCCGCCGGTCAGCGTGCCGATCCTGAAGGTCTTGATCTTCAGCAGATCGAGATCGAGCACTGGCGACTGGGTGTTGCGCGCGTGCCGCCGGTAGAGGAAGAACGAGGCCGCGGCGAGCGGAAACAATGCCAGCCCGATCGCCGGCGCGATCATCGGCCGGCCGACATTCTCGATCGCGAATTCCAGGAAGAACAGCCCGACCCCGGCGATCACGAAGCCGATCAGGTCGAAACGCGTCGGCGCCGGCGCCCGGAAATTCTCGAACAGCCAGGCCGCCAAAATCCCGCCGATCACCCCGATCGGGATGTTCAGATAGAAGATCCAGCGCCACGAGGCGTAGCTCGTCAGAAACCCGCCGATGACCGGTCCCACCATC
>DATARH010000268.1:0-1843 GCA_036264235.1 Allostellaceae bacterium | reverse complement strand
ACCTCCCAGTCGACCGATTTCGACGCGCGCGGCAGCATCACCGTCGCGTCGGGATGCGTCACCGACCGGCTGGCCTTGATGAAATGCCATGCCTTGAGCCCGAGAGTATGCGGATCGGGGTCGGGCGGGCGGCCCTGCCGGGCGTTCATCTCGGCGGCGTGATCCTGGTAATTGGCGCCGGCGCAATAGATCCCGCCGGGATAGAGTAGCGGCGCCAGCAGTTTCGTCTGCGCCAGCGGCATGGGGGCCGTCTTCGGCCCGTCGGCCAGCGCGGCGGCGAGGCGCGCCGGGGCGGCCTCCCAGTCGGCGTAGAATTCGACTAGCGCGCTGTCACCCGGATTGCCGGTGGCGGCGGCCAGATCAAAGATGTGCTCACCGACTACGACCCCGGCTCGCGCGCCTCCCGTTGCCTGATAGCTGATCAGCCTATAACTCTCCATGTTGCCCCTCTGCAGAATTTGGTCCGACGCAACCGCTTCGCGGCACCCTAATGTGCAGAAATTAACATCCGCAGATGCCGATGCTTGCCCTGGTGCTCTCGTCCGACTCTCACGTGTTCGAACCGCCCGATCTGTGGCAGATCCGCATCGATGCGGCGTTCCGAGACCGTGCGCCGCGGATTGAGCGGATCGTCGGCGCCGACCAGATCGTCGTCGCGGCGGATCAGATCCTCTCCGGGATCGGCCTCATCTCGAACGCCGGCGCCGCCCGCGCCTCCATATAGCGGATGCGAAAACTGTCCGCCTCGACCAAGCCCTCGCGGAACCGGCTGCCATTGCCGCTCCTTTATTTTCAGATGTCGCGAATGTGCGGCAGCACCTTTTCGCCGAACAGTTCGAGCGCTTCCATCAGCGTGTCGGGATGTTCCGAGCCTGGGGTCTGGAACGACAGATCGACGACCCCGGCGCCGATCTGCTCGCGGCACTGTTTCAATTGCGCGATGATCTCGTCCGGCCCGCCGCAGAAGTTGATCGGCAGCGCCCGGTTGACATTCGCCGGCCGCCGCCCCTCGCCGGCGACGTTGCGCTGGTCGAGTTCCAAAAGCGCGGCGCCGACTCCGGCCTTCAGCGGGAACACTGCCTGCCGCGGATACTGTCCCAATGCCTGCTGCGCCTTCTCCCCGGTCTCGGCGATCAGGATGTTGGCGCGGTAGATGATGTGGTTCGGCTCCGGCTGCCAGCCGTGGCGCGCGCACTGGTCCTTGTAGTAGCCGGTCACCCTGCCCATTGCGTCGAACGGGCCGAACGACACGCCGAGGCCGATATGGTTGCGCGCCGCGAAGTCGCTGGCCTCGCTACTGGTGCCGAGGGCATACACCGGCGGCAGCGGCTGCTGCAGCGGCTTCGGCCACACCGACACGGTGCGGTAATGGAAATGCCTTCCCTGCCAACCGAAGGGTTGCGGTTCCTTCCAGGCGCGCAGGATCAGCTCCATCCCCTCGTCGGTGCGCTCGCGCGATTCCTCGGGGTTGAGGTCGTAGGTCAGCATTTCGTTGGTGGTGCCGCGCAGCATGCCTACGATCAGCCGACCCTCGGCCATGGTATCGAGCATCGCCATTTCCTCGGCGAGCAGTACCGGGTTGCTCTGCGGCACAATCGGCCCGAGCAGCGCGATCTTATGTTGTGCACGTGCGAGGCGATGTAGGCCGCGGCGATCGGCAGAGACGGGGTCAGGATGCGCGGAGAATAATGGTGCTCGGAGACGCTAACCCAGTCGAACCCCAGTTCCTCGACACGCCGGCTGCGCTCGACCATGCCGTGAAAGGCGCGCAAGCCCGCCTCGCGGTCGTAGGCGCCGGGCGGCATCGGCCATTCCCGCGGCAGGTTCGAGGGCGCGTAGTAGC
>DATARH010000196.1:0-1741 GCA_036264235.1 Allostellaceae bacterium | reverse complement strand
TGATCTTCGATACCGAGCGCTGGGCGCTGGAATTCGTGCCCTATGGTATTCGGGTGAACACGGTTTCGCCGGGTTCGATCCTGGTCGAAGGGAACGGGTGGGACCGCTACCGCCTCACCAATCCCGGGTATTACGAGGACTACGTCCGCCACGGTTTTCCAATGGGCCGCCTCGGTAGCGCCGAGGAGGTGGCGGATGTAATCGTGTTCATCGCATCGCCGCGCGCCCACTGGATCAACGGCCGAAACATTCCGGTGGATGGTTTGGAGCAGCCGCACGCGCCAGCCGACCGCCGGCCGTACTAGACCCGATGTTCGCTCAGTGATCGGCGGCCCGCCGCTCGACATGCAAAATGTCGAGGGTTGTGCCGGATGGCCCGGCACAGAGCCTCATGCATGGGAACGGGCCGAATGGACGACATCACACACGTCGGGTTGGATCTGCACAAGGCGACGTTTTGCCTGGCAGTCGCCGAGGGCGGGCGCGGTGGCGAGGTGCGGCAGATCGGGGTTTTCGACAACCGCCCGGACATCCTGTGCAAGCTGGCGGCACGGCTCGGCAAGAGCGGCCGTCGGCTGAGCTTCTGCTACAAAGCCGGTCCTTGCGGCTATGGGCTTCAGCGTTTGCTGACCAGTCGCGGGCACAGCTGCATTGTCGTGGCGCCCTCGCTGATCCCGATGAAGTCGGACGACCGGGTCAAGACGGATCGCCGCGATGCGGTAATGCTGGCCAAGCTGCACCGGGCCGGCGAGCTAACCGCGATATGGATCCCCGATGCCGCGCACGAAGCGATGCGGGATCTGGTGCGGGCGCGCGCGACGGCCGGCCGGGTGGTTGCCAAAGCGCGACAGCCATTCGGATCCTCCCCGGATCGGCCATTGGCGAACACTACGTCCTCTATGTTAGACTTGGTTATTGCTTAGCGGACCGGCTTTGTCCCCGACCTGTCATCTCCAAGGCACACTAAGTCACCGTCGGTGCCCAATACCGGCATGCTGCCAGCCCGGGCGCGGTCGTAAACACAATTTCTTGCTGAACATACAAAAGCCAACAACGAACAGCTCGGTCAAAAGCGCACTTCCTCCGGTCATGACACCGCTCCACTCAGATGCCGCTTGTCCGATACTACTCGGCCGTCTTTCAGGACCAGCTGCAGACGCCGTACATTGGCAATGTCCTCGAGCGGGTTGGCCCCGACCACAATCAGGTCGGCAAGTTTGCCCGCCTCCACCGTGCCCAGTTCGGCGCCGACGCCGCACACCTCAGCACCATGGCGCGTGGCCGCTACCAGCGTCTGCCAAGGGGTCGCGCCATCGCGAACCCACAGCCCCATCTCAAGCAGCGCGGCCTCTTTGAGAGGGCGGATGTCAGAGCCCAATGCCATTCGTACACCGGCTTGGAGCGCTTTGCGGAACCACGCGGCGTGCACGTCCGAAGCTGCCTCGGCACGGCAAGACAGCGCATGCGAGAGCCCGCGCTGCGCAATCCAGGTGGCTTCGAACGGGTTGCTGGCCTGGCTGGCCGTAAGATGGCTGATAGCGAGGGTCGGCACGTACCAGGTATCGTGCTCGAGCAGGAGCGCGATGCACTCGTCATCCATGATGTAGCCATGCTCGATGCTATGGGCGCCGAGCCGGATCGCATTCTTCACTGCATCCGGGTTGGTGGCATGCGCCATGACCTTGAAGCCGCGCTTCCGGCAGATCTCGAAGGCAGCGCGGATCTCGTCGTCGAGCAGGAA
>DATARH010000163.1:0-3125 GCA_036264235.1 Allostellaceae bacterium | reverse complement strand
ACGCGGCAGGCCTTTCTGCTGGTCGAGGCATTGCGCGGCAAGACCACGCTGCGCCAATTCGCCCGCTTTTGCGAGACCGACAGCGGGCGGGCATTGGTGGCGAAGAAGCCGAGCCTGCTCGCCCATCTCAGCGACCGCAAGAGCCTTGCCGCCTTGCCGCCCGGGTCGCTCGGGCGCGCCTATTTCGACTTCGTCAGCGAAGAGAATCTGTCGGCCGACGGGTTGGTCGAGGCCTCGAAGATCCGCCCGACGCCGCCTCCGGCCAACGATTTGACGTGGTTCCGCGAACGCAACCGCGAGATGCACGACCTGCTGCACGTGACCGCCGGTTACGGCCGCGACCCGCTCGGCGAGGCCTGCGTCCTCGCGTTCACCTTTGCCCAGAACCGGAGCAAAGGCGCGGCGGTCATCGCGATGGTCGGCGCCTGGCGCAATCTCCGCCGGCTGAAGACGCTGCGGGCGCCGCACGCAGTCTGGGAGGCCTACCGTCAGGGCAGGCGCGCCCTTTGGCTGATCGGCGCCGATTGGGAGAGTTTGCTGGCGCAGCCGCTAGCGACGGTCCGCACCCGCTTCCGGGTCGCGGCCCCGACCCAGTACCCGCAACTGCGCGAGCGCTCTGTCGCCGCCGCCGCGGCCGAGGTGGGACGGCTCGCCATGGCTTAGCTGCCCCACGACGCGCTGATGGGGCGACACAGCGCGACATCGTTTTGCAAATGGGAGGAGGGAGGATGAGCGAGCTGCGACCGCAGAAGGGCGCCTGGGGGATTGTCGCTCTGCTGTTCCTGTTCATGGTCATCAACTTCGCCGACAAGGCGGTGATCGGGCTCGCCGCCGTGCCGATCATGCAGGAATTGAAATTGACCCCGAAGGAGTTCGGGCTGATCGGGTCGGGCTTCTACCTGCTGTTCGCGCTGTCGGCGGTGATGACCGGCTTCGTCGTCAACCGCGTGCAGACGCGCTGGGTGTTGCTGGCGATGGGGCTGATCTGGGCCTTGACCCAGTTTCCGATGCTGGGGCCGGTCGGGTTTGGGACGATCCTCGCCTGCCGCGTCGCGCTCGGCGCCGGCGAGGGCCCGGCCTATCCGGTGGCCTTGCACGCGACCTACAAATGGTTTCCTAACGAGTTGCGGACGTTGCCGACCGCAATGATCGCGCAAGGCGGCGCCGTCGGCGTGTTGGTGTCGCTGCCATTGCTGAACCGGGTCATCGTGCACTGGGGCTGGCACTGGGCTTTCGGCGTGCTCGGCTTTGCCGGCCTCGCTTGGGCGGCGGCATGGCTGGCGCTCGGCCGCGAGGGCCCGATCGCCGATACCGGGGCGCCGAGCGCCGGGCCGGCGGCGGCGGGGCCCCGCATCCCCTACAGCCGGCTGTTGTCAAACCCGACGATAGTCGCCAGCTGGTGCGCCAGTTTCGGCGCCTATTGGGGCCTGTCGCAGGCGCTGACCTGGCAGGGCGCCTTCATGATCAAGGGGCTCGGCTTCACGCAAGGCGGGATCGGGCTATTGAGCGCGCTGCCGTCGGGAGTCAGCGTCATCGTGTTGCTGGCCGGCGGCTGGCTGTCGCAGCGCCTGTTGGCCGGCGGCATCGGCAGTCGCTGGGCGCGCGGCGTTTTCGGCGGCGCCGGCGTGATGCTCGGCGGCATCGCATTGCTGCTGCTGCCATACATGCCGAATGCCGGTCTCGAGATCGCGATGACGATAATCGGGACGGCGCTGCCGACGGTCATCTACATCATCTGGCCGTCAATCGTCGGCGAGATCACGCCGGCCGCGCAACGCGGCGCCTTGCTGACAATCGGCACCGCGATCGGCACCTTGCCCGGGCTGCTGGCGCCCTATGTGATGGGCAGCGTCGTCGAGAATGCGGCGACGCCGCTCGCCGGCTTTCATTTCGGCTACAGCATCTGCGGCGCCGTCATGCTGCTCGGCGGCATCATCGGCGCGCTATTGATGGATCCCGAGCGCGAGATCGAGCGGCTCGGCGGTGTCGCGCCGATGGTGCAATATCGACGGGCCTAGGGCGCTCAATCCTGGGCCTGGCTATCGCGTCAGGTTGAACTGCATTGTCAGCGAGACCTCGATGCGGGATGCTGTCATGCTTGGCGGGAAGGGCGGCAGCTGTGCGCCGCGCAACATCTCGTCGAGACCGGCATCGAGATCGGCGTATCCGGTGCTCCTGTAACTGTAGTCGAGGACGCGGCCGGATCGGTCGATCCGAAAGCGCAGCGCAGCGTTTCCTTCCTCGCCCCGCTCACGGGCCGATTCAGGATAGCGTTTATGGCTTTCGAGCCAAGCGCTGATCATCGCTTGGTAGCTCGCGGTGACATCCGGTCTCGGGACTGGCGCCGGCGCTGCGACGGATGCCGCCGCGACCGCTATGGAATCTTGCGCACCAGCAACACCGGCGGGACTCATCTGGGCGAATTTGGACGGCGTCGGGGTCGGCTCGGAAACCGGCGCTCGCGACCGCTCCGGCCGGTGTGTGACATGTTTCGGCGGCTCCCTGATGACGGGCTTGCGTTGCGGTGGCGGCGGCGCTGGTACGGCGGCCGTTTGGTCCGGCGGCGGGACCGGGACTTCCGGCGCGGGGGCGGGAGCCGGCTCGGCTGCCTCGACCGGACGCTCGGGCTGTGTCACCGCAGCCGCTTGCGACGGCAGCGCCTGCGGTGCGGGTAAGGGCTTGGCTTCAGGAACGGGCTGGCCGAGAACAACCTCGAAACCGCCCGGCATCGCGGTTTCCGGGAAGGGACGGGTTGCGGCGGCAAACAGGATCAGCAGCGCCAATACGACAGCATGGCCGGCAATCGACAAAGCAAGGGGCAGCTTGATCCTGTTCATCGCGACCCGCCGCCGGACATCGCAAGAAGCGCGAGAGAGTATCGCAATCGGCGGGATTTTGCAGCGGCGACCGCCTCGCGCGATACGCGAGCGGGCGTGTGGCAAATTTTTACTTGCCGGAGTATCTTCAAAACGCGCGCCGGCTGGGAATCGATGATGCCGGCGACTCGGCCATCGAGGAGGCGGATCATGCATGCGATTTGCAAACTGGCGGGTGCTATCGCCGCATTGGCGATCATCTTGTCACCGAGCAGCCCTTACGCTCAAGAGACTAAGCAACTGCCGGTT
>DATARH010000153.1:0-2681 GCA_036264235.1 Allostellaceae bacterium | reverse complement strand
GAAATTCTTTGTTTCGGCGAGGTATTTGGCGGCGCCGAGCAGCATCGTCGTGTGCCCGTCATGGCCGCAGGCGTGCATCCTGCCGGTGTGCTGCGAGCGGTGATCGAACTGGTTCGCCTCGAGGATCGGCAGGCAGTCCATATCGGCTCGGAGCCCGATCGTGCGCGGCGAGTTGCCGACCCGCAGCCGCCCCACGAGGCCGGTCTTGCCGATGCCGCGATGCACCTCGATGCCGAACCGTTCGAGCCGCGCGGCGACGAGGTCCGAGGTGCGCTTCTCTTCAAAACCGAGCTCGGGATGCGCATGGATGTCGCGCCGCCACTCGGTCAACTCGTCGTGAAAGCCGCGGATATCTTCGAGGACCGGCATGGATTGCTCCTGGGTTGACACACGCTTTGGTTGCGAAGAATAGCGACCAAGCGAGTAAAAGGATTGTTTACGACAGAACGATGCGAGCGACCGCAGCAACCGTATAGAGGCCGGTCGCGATCAGGACAACCAGCGCGAGCATGGTTGCCGCCTCGACCCGGAGCCGGTCGCCGACCCGCCGGCCGATCAGGCCGCCCGCCCAGGCGAAAGGAACGAGGCTCGCCGCCGCGAGCCAGGTGGCGCGCGTCACCCCGATCGTCACGATGTATGCGGCCAGTGTTGCCGCATAGCACGCCGCGAAAAACGCGAACAGCGTCGCTCGCACGATGCGCGGCGGAGCGCCGGCCAACATCAGATAGATCAGCACCGGCGGCCCCGACATGCCGGTCAGCGCGGTTGCGACGCCCGAGACCACGCCGGCGATGAGATCACGCGCCGGCCGCATGGCCAGCGTGACCGGTCGCTGCCGCAAGCGCGTCGCAACGATGATACCCGCAAAGCCGAGGATCGTCGCGCCGATGACGAAGCGCACCGCGACCGGGTCGGCATACCCGAACGCGACGAGACCGATCGGCAACCCGACCGCCGCGCCGATCCCGAGGCGCAGCAAGAGCGGCCGGTCGATCGCATCGTGCATTCCCGGCAGCACGACGGCCGACAGCGCAAGAGTCACAATGATCACGATTTGGATTGCTGCTGCCGGATCGGCAAACAACAGAAACAGCGGCACCGCCATGACAGCGAAGCCGAACCCGTTGGCTGCCTGCAACAAGGCCGCAACGAAAGTCGTCGCGGCCATCCCGGCCCAATCGGCGAGGTTCACCCCGCCTGCGTCGGGATTGCCCGCAACGCCGGGCGCAATCCCCAGGTCAGCGGCAGGGTGGTCAGCACTACGGCAGCGACGAGAACCATCATTGTCGGGATGCTGAGAAGGTCGCTGACCATACCATACAGAACGGGCGACAGCGCGCCGGCCCCGACCCCGCCGGTGTAGAAGATGCTGAAAGCGCGCTGGCGCCGCTCCGGCGCGACGAGTTCGGGTACCGTGCCGTACAGCACCGAGGAGGTTCCGTTGAGGGCAACACCGATCAGCGGCAGTACGATGAGCCCAGCCGTCAGCGGTAACGGCAACAGCAGAAGCATGCCCGCCGCCGTCATGCCTTCGGTCAAGAACACGGAGGGAATGACCCCAAGCCGGGCCCCGAGCCAGCCGCAGGCGAGTTTGCCGCAGGCACCGCCGGTGAAGATCAGCGTCAGCGCGAAGCCGATCGTCGGCAGATCGGCGCCCTTCATCTGCAGCAGGAAGGGCAGGAACGTCAGAAAACCCATCCGCGTCGCGCTGTCGATCATCGCGATCGTCAGCAGCAACGGGAAGGCGCGGCGGCTCGGCGGCGTCTCTGAACCTGTTGCTGCCTGCGCTTGGGATGCGGTTTCCGCCGCCGGCTCAACCCGTGCCGGCAAACCGCGCATGGCAAGTATCGCCGCCGCCGCAGCAAGCCCGACAATGCCGAGCACGGTCGTCGCGGCAGGCCACGACATCAGCGTCAGCAGCCAGGCGGTGGTCGCTGGGAAAGCCATCTTTCCGAGATCGCCGGAGAAATTGTAGGTCGCTAGCGCGTTTCGCGAACGGCGGCCGGGAAAAGCCTGCGCCACCAAATTGGCGGCGATCGGATGCTGCACCCCCGAGCCGAGACCGCCGATGACCAGCGCGCCGGCCAGCATCGCGAAACCGACGCTTGCGCCGGCCATCAGATAGCCGATGCCGGCGAGCGCGGTGCCCAGGCCGAGGATCAACAGGCCGCCGAAACGTTGTGCGATGCCGCTGGCCGGGATCTGAAACCCGGCCATCGCGCCGACATAGAGCGCCCGCAGCATTCCCACTTCGGCATAGCCGAGCCCGAACTCGGCCTGCCAGAGCGGCAACAGCACATAAAGGAGATCGGTATAGCCGTCATGCAATACATGCGCGCCGCAGGCGACTGCTATCGTCCGCCGATCCGGCGCGGCGATCTTGCCCAAGGTGGTGGCGATCAACGACATGACCGGCGATTGTTTCTGTTTTATGACAGCCATGTCCAGAATCGGATGAGCTCCCGCGCCCGCGCATCAAATGTCCCGCCGATATCCTCGCCGTTGAGTTCGCGCCGCCGCCGGGGCAAGCTTCAACCCATCTGACCTAAAGCTCGGCTGACGGGAGGATGACGCGATGGCGATCGAACGCATGCTGACCGAAGAAATGCCGGCCCGGGTATTGGTCGCGCGGGTCTTGGCGGAAGCCGGCATCGAATACGTCTTCGGCATTTCCGGCGGAC
>DATARH010000144.1:0-17225 GCA_036264235.1 Allostellaceae bacterium | reverse complement strand
TGGCGTCCTTGAGGCACAGGTCGCGGTAACTGAAGAATTCGCGCCGGCCGAGGGTCATCACCGGCTTCTTGGCGCTCGTGTGGCCGAGCTTCATCTTCTGCTGCGACAGCGTCATCACGTCGTTGGCCATGCTTTCCTCCGAGCCGGCGCCGCGCCGGCGAATGCGATCGCGCATCGTACGAGAGCCCCGGGGTGCCGGCAAGCGGCGCAGGCTGGAACCTAGAGGACAGCCGCCAGCCCTGCGACCGGAGCGGCCGATGCGCCGCGCCGCCGCTTGCGCAGCATGCGGCGCGCATCCTCCGGGCGATCCGCGCCGAGATAGGCCTTCAGCAGCGTAAATTCGACGAGATCGAGTTGCGCGCGGCTGCCGCCGATCCGTTCGAGTTCCCCAACCATCGGTTCGAGCACCTCGATCGCGGCGGCGAAATCCCGCCGTTCGAACGCCGCGAAAGCCTGCGCCACCCCCGGCACCATCGGCCCGGAGGGATATCGGCCGGTGCGCGCGAGCTCCTCGATCTGCGTTGCGCGCGCCGCTAGGCCGGTCTCGTTGCCGGCCACCGCCTCGGCGAGAGCGATGTGGAGGTCGGAGAAGGCAATGCCCGCACGCGGAAACGCGCCGCTGACGAAATCGCACATCACGCGCCACGCCTCGACGTCGCGCGGCTGCCCCGCGAGTTCGCAGCGCCACAGAAACGACACACCGTCGTTGAGTCTGCCGCGCGGCGGCCCGCTGTGGACGTCTGGCGAAAACGCGTCCCGGAAGAGCCCGAGCGCCGCCGCGGTATCCCCCGCCTCGAGATGGCCCAGCGCGAGATGCCAATTGAGGTGGCTGTACAGCAGCCCGTCACGCGGATAGCCGGTGAGCCAATCCGCCAGGAAGGCGCGGGCCGCGTCTGCCTCGCCCTCCTCGTAGCAGAGATGCGCCCGGGCATGCGCGGCCCATGGGTTCTTCGGGTTTTGCGACAGCGAGCGGGCGATCTTCGGCCGGGCGGCGTCGCGCTGCCCGTTCTCCGACAGCGCCATGCCGTGATGCGCGGTGAACCACCAGTCGTCGCCGTAGCTCGGGGCGAGCCGCTCCAACAGGTCGAGCAGCGCGCGCTTCTGCCCGGCGCGGCCGGAGCTGCCGATCAGCCCGTTGGTGAACGCGGTCGTGCCGAGGACAACCGCATCGCGCGGCCAAGCCTCGAGGTGAGCGTAGACTGCGGCAAGCGCGGCTTCGCTGTCGCCGGCCACCAGCAGTCCGAAGAATGCGACATGGCTCTGCTCCCGCGCCGGTAGACCGGCGGCCAGCGACTTTGCCGTTGCGATGGCGGTACGCGCGGCTGCCGCGTCGCGTTCCAGCAGGACATGCGCGCGGGCGGCATGGGCGAGAGCAAAGCCTGGATCCGCGGCGATCGCCCGGTCGAGCGCTTCGAGCGCGCCGGGGTACATCGTCAGCTTCGCCTCGCAGCCCTCCAGGTAGGCGTCCCGTGCGGCGGGTGAGGCGGTCGACAATGCAAGCCCGTATTTATCCGTCAACATGATCGACCCTCGATCGAGGAGACCGCCCGACGATACGATCCGGCTCGGCGCGTCGGGAAGAGGGCGCGTCGATATTTCAAATTTGCCGGCGCGACGGCCCCAGAGATTTGCCAAGGCCGGCCACGCCTCGGTACAGTCGCTGGCGCGAGGAGAGCAATGCAGCTGACCGCAGCCGAAGAGGCGATGCTGGCGGGCCGCGACGGCCCGGCGAAGCAGCGCGCGATGGAGGGGCTCGTGCAGCTCGGCCGCGCCTTCGGTGCGCCGCGCATGGTCGAGATCGGCTACGCCCATATCCATGCCGGCATGGCGCTCTATCTCGAGGACGTCGAGCTGATGGAGGAATTGGCCGCCGAGGGTGCCCGCATGGCGGTACCGGCCTCGGTCAATATCGCCAATGCCGATACCGTCGATTGGCGCAAGACCGGCGCGCCGGAGGCGCTCGCCCGGCTGCAGCAGCGCGCCGCAGACGCGCAGCACAAGATGGGCAGCGCCTGCACCTTCACCTGCACGCCGTACTGGGCCGGCCACTGGCCGACCTGGAACACGCATATGACATCGATCGAATCGACGGTGACGATCTTCTGCAACTCGGTGCTCGGCGCCAAAAGCAACCGCGACGGGTTCTTCGCGGTCTACGCCGCGATGACCGGGCGCTACCCGCTGTTCGGCTATCACCTCGACGAAAACCGGCGCGGCACGCATCTCTTCGACATCGCCGAGACGCCGATCGGCACCAGCGATTTCAGCTGCCTCGGCTTCCATATCGGTCGCATCGCCGGCGACGGGGTGCCGGTGTTGCGCGGCTTCGACCGGCGGCCGAGCCTCGACGAACTCGACGCGCTCGGCGCCGGCATGGCGACCTCGGGCGGCGTCGCGCTGTTTATCCTGCCCGGGGTGACGCCGCCCTTCGGCACCGTCGAGCAGGCGTTTGCCGGGCCGTTGCCGGAACCGATGAGGGCAGGGCGAGGCGACATCGATGCGGTGTATGACCGCTTCTGCACAGCCGCCGGCGGTGCGTTCGACATCGTGCATGTCGGCTGTCCGCACGCCTCGTTCGAGGAGATCCGCGATTACGCACGGCTGCTCGACGGCAAGCGGGTGCACGGCAACACCGAACTCTGGGTCACGACTAGCCGGGCAGTGCGGCGCATGGCGGAAGAGGCCGGGCTGCTGCGGCCGATAGAGGCCGCCGGCGCAAAAGTGATTTCCGATACCTGCCCGATCTCGTGTCACTTCGCCCGTACGACCTCGCCCGATCCGAGGCTCGGGGTCGTGCCGCCGCCGATCCGTGCCATCGTGATCGACTCGGCGAAGCAGGCGAAATACGTCCGCGACATGATCCAGTGCGATACTTTGCTGACGACGACCGAGGGTGCGATCACGACCGCGCTGACCGGGCGGTTCGTCGGGCATCGCTGATGCCGCGCATAGTCTCCGCGCGCGGCATCGTCACCGGCCGCGCCGAGGGGCCGGCGCTGGTTGCGAGCGAGCCAGTCTCGTTTCTCGGCGATGTCGATATCCGGTCGGGCCGCATTGTCGGCGCCCTGCCGAGCGCGCGGAACGCTAGCGTCAAGGGCACCGTGTTGGTATTTCCCTACACCAGCGGCTCGGCCGGCGCCTGGCGCTTCCTCTTCCAGCTCTACAAGCACGGCAACCACCCGGTCGCGCTGGTGACAGAAACCGTGCCCGACCCGTCCGTCGTGCAGGGCGCGATCCTCGCCGGCATCCCGATCGTCTGTGCCCCGGCCGAGCCGCTGCAGGTGACGAACGGAACGATACTCCGCGTTGAAGCGGAAGGCGAACGCGGCCTGATCCTGGTGCTAGATTGACCTGTCACTTGCCCCAGAACTGCCGCGACGCGATGCGCGCGCCTTCGGCCATCGCCGCGAGCTTGGCCCAGACCACATCGGGATCGACCGCGGCTTGGCCGACCCAGGTGCCGAAGCCGCAATCGCTGCCCGCGATGACATTGTCGCGGCCGACCAGATTGGCGTAGCGCACGATGCGCTGGGCGATCAGCTCCGGGTGCTCGATGAAGTTCGATTTCGACTCGATGACCCCAGGGATGATCGTCTTCCCGTCCGGCAGCTTCACCCGCTCGAACACGGTCCATTCATGCGCGTGCCGCGGGTTCGCCGCCTCGAACGAGATCGTCGCCGGTTTGGCGGTGAACACCATGTCGATGACGTCTTCGAGCGGCACGTCGCAATGGTGCGGCCCCTCGTAATTGCCCCAGCACAGATGCATTCGCGCCCGCTCCGCCGGCACATTGGCGAGCGCATGGTTCAGCGCCTCGATGTGCAACGCCGCCCGCTTGCGGAATTCGGCGACAGTGAGATTGGCGTATTGGATGTGGCGGCCCATCGCCAAATCGGGACAATCGATCTGCACGGTCATGCCGGCGCCGGCGATCGCCTCGTATTCGCCGCGCATCGCTTCGGCGATCGCAAGCAGATATGCTTCCTGGTTTGGATAATGGTCATTGCGGAAGAACAGCGAAATGACTCCGGGTGAAGCGGCGCTGAGAAATGCGCCGACGCTGTTCACCGCAGCTAATGCCGCTTTCAGATTGTCGACATCGGTCATCGGAGCCTGCGGATCGGCAACACCGATCGGTGCGTTGCAGGCGGGCGTCTTGCGACGCGAGCGGCCGGGATCGTTGAACACCCGCTGCGCCAAGTTCGGGAATTCGGCCAGGTCCTGGTAGACAAAGGTGTTGCCGCTGCCGCCGAACCCGGACAGCCGATCTTTGACATAGGTCGCGTAGCTCGGCTTCGACATCTCGCCATCATTGACGAGATCGATGCGGGCCGCGGCCTGTTTTGTCACCACCTCGGCGACGGCGGCGCGGATTTCCGCGCCGAGCGCGGCGTGGTCGACCGGCACGCCTTCCTCTTTCGCGAACATCGTCCGGATCAGCGATTCCGGCCGCGGCAGGCTGCCGGTGTGCGTCGTCAGAAAACGGTCGGCGCCATAGGCCATCTTCTCCTCCCTGCAGCGCTCTACCCGAACCGGCGCGCGGCGAACGGCGCGATGTCGATCGGCGCCGGCCGGCCGGCGATCAGCTCCGCGACGATCTTGCCGGTCATCGGCGCCGCCGTCATCCCGACATGCCCGTGGCCGAACGCGTAAATCACATCGGGGCTGGCACGCGACGGCCCGATCACCGGCAGCGAGTCGGGCATCGAGGGCCGGTGGCCCATCCAGACCGAGATCCGGTCCTCTGCATGCTCCTTGCCGAGGCCCGGCAGCATCCTGCGGCCCTGTTCCAGCAGGATGCGGGCGCGGCGCCAATCGGGCGGCGCAGCGAGCCCGGCGAGTTCGACCGTGCCGGCAAACCGCAATCCGGTATCCATCGGCGTCGCGACGAATTTGCCGTCGCCATCTGCGGTCGGGATGCGCGGCATCACCTCGGGATCACTGATCATCAGATGGTAGCCGCGCTCGGTTTCGAGCGGCACGCGGTTGCCGAGTGCGGCGGCAAGCGGCTTCGAATGCGCTCCGGCGCAGACCACAGCCGTATCGACGCGCAGGATGCCGGTGTCGGTCTGGATGGCGATCAGCCTTCTACCTTCGAACTGGAAGCCGACCGCGCGCGCCCGCACGATCTCGCCGCCTTGGCCGACGAACCGCTCGACCAGCCGGCTGACAAGGCCGAACGGGTTCGAGGTGTGGCCGTTCTCACGCACCAGCAGGCCGCGTACATAATCGCGCGACAGTGTCGGTTCGAGCTGGCGCAGTTCGTCGGCGTCGAATTCATCGACCTCGACACCGTTTTCGCGCCGCAAGGCCCAGGCGAAATTGTCCTTATCGAGGCTCTCCTGCGAGCGGTAGACGTACAGGTGGCCGCGTTGATGGATCAGCTCCTCGGCGCCGGCGTCGCGCGCCAGTTCGCGGATCAGCGGCACCGTCGGTCCGACCAGCGGCCGCAAGGCGCGTGCTTGCGCGTGCACCTTGTCCGGCATGCTGGCGCGCACGAAGCGAGCCAGATAGGGCAGGATCGACGGGAGATAGCTCCAGCGCAGCGATAACGGCCCGAGCGGGTCCATCAGCCATTTCGGCACGTTGCGGATTACCCCGGGCATCGCGACCGGTGTCACTGACGAGCCGTTGAAGCAGCCGGCATTGCCGAAGGAGGCGCCCTCGCCGGGATTGCCGGGCTCGATCAGGAACACGTGGTGGCCGTCACGCTGCAGCCAACTCGCGGCGCAGAGTCCGACGATGCCGGCGCCGATCACGCCGATCCGCCGCTTCCCGTTTGCCGCCATGACCGCCCCCGACCCGCCCCAACTTCAGAATGGCGGGGTCGGCGGACGGCGGCAATCCCGTAGCCCCGGCGAGTGGGGAAAGGTCTTGGCCGGGCGGATGCTCGGCTTATATCTGCGTTCGGTTGCCGTTCCCGCCGGGGTCGTGCTAAGTCCCGCACCCCGCGCGGATGGAGAGGTGCCGGAGCGGTCGAACGGGGCGGTCTCGAAAACCGTTGTCCTCCTTACCGGGGGACCGAGGGTTCGAATCCCTCCCTCTCCGCCATCCTGTTCTCTCGGTCACCTGACGATGCCGCGATGCTGACCCTCAACGTGTCGATCGGCCTGGCGGCGCTGATCGTCGTCGACACTTGTCGCCGCGCCTGACCACCGCCGGAGGCGCGCAGGGCGCGCGATGCGCTCCGCGCTTGGTGTTTCGCGGATGATCGGATTCGCAGCGATGCCTGGTGGTTCGGGAACTATTGATCGGCTGCCAAGTAATGAGCCGAGGAGAGCCGTCCCGGGCGACCCGCGACCCCAACTCGGCCCGCCCGGGATCAACGCCTCGCCCGTCAGGGGCGGATCAGACCGATTCCCGCAGCGCCTTTGCGACTCGGAACGCCACCTTTTTCGACGCTTTGCTGGCTTTGATCCGGATTTCCTCGCCGGTCGCTGGATTACGCCCCATGCGTGCTGGACGGGCGGGACGAACGCGGACCTGGAGAATACCAAGATCGGGAATCCGGACCTTGCTGCCCTTTTTCAAGACGCGGCCAATGTCCGCGACAAAGCCACTGAGAATGGCGGTTGCTTGCTTCTTCGGCACGCCGTGAGTGTAGCCGGCCCACTCGCCCAGATGCTTCAGCGTAACAATTGGCGGCAACGGGCCGGACATCGAGGCCGGCTTGCTCGCCGAGCCCGTGGCCCTCGGCTTGGCGGCCATCTTTCGGGCTGGCGCTTTGCGAGCGGCGGATACCGCCGGTTTCTTCGTTGCTTTCTTAGTTTGGCGTGCGGCCATAGAACCAACCTCTCCTGGTTTGCAATCTCAACGCACAGGATCGGCGCTCGTCGATCCATTGCAAGAAGGTAATGAATCCTGCGCGGGACCACATCATCTTTTACGCTGGTTGCCGAGCTAGAGTGGTGCGTGCGGCGCCGGCGATTCGCTATTCCGCGCCGGAATCACCGGGCAGGCCCACCCTAATCAACAGCTCACGAGTCCTCTGCGGAAACGCCGTAGAGCACCGTGGCGGCCTCTGCGTCGACGCGTTGGTCGGCGAGGTCGCGTTCGATCGCGACGCGATCGCGGGCTTCCGGTGGGCCGTAGCCGCCGGCGCCCGGGGTGACGATCTCGACGATCTGGCCGGCGCGTAGCCGCCCGCTCCCCCGGACAAAGGGTTCCACGCCGTCACCGAAGCGGAAGCTGCCGCGGCCGCCGGGATGGCCGCCCGCCAGACCCCAGGGCTCATCGAACAGACGCGACCCGTCGAGCCGCAGGTCGCAGTCGGCCTCGGCGCGATAGACCCGCCGCAGGCCCATGCCGCCGCGATGGCGCCCGGCCCCGCCCGAGCCATCGACGAGTTCATAGCGCAATACGGTCAGCGGGTATTCCACCTCGAGCGCCTCGACCGGCAGGTTCGAGGTGTTGGTCATGTGCACGTGAACCCCGTCGAGCCCATCCTTGTTGGCGCGCGCACCCGAGCCGCCGCCGATGGTTTCGAGATAGACCCAGAGGCGCCCGTCATCCGGATGAATACCGGCGAAACTCGCGGTGGTACAGGAGCCGTTGCCGGCGGCGATGACTCGCTCCGGTGCGGTCTGGGCCAATGCGCCGATCACGAGGTCGGCGGCACGCTGGCAGGTGCTGGTGCGCCCGTTCACCGCCGCCGGGTGGGTTGCATTCATGATCGTGCCGAGCGGCGCCGTCACCGTGATCGGCCGCGCCAGCCCGGAATTCGGCAGGATTGTCGGATCGACCACCGCCTTGACCGCGTAATAGACGCTCGACAGCAGCGCCGTGTAGATCATGTTGATGCCGGCGCGCACCTGCGGCGGGCTGTCGAAATGCAGCCGCATCTCGTCGCCGGCGATCGTCACCTCGACCGACACCGGAAGGGCGCGGCCGAGCTCCGGGTTGTCATAGGTGTCGGAAAACTGGTAGGTGCCGTCCGGCAGCGCCGCGATGCCGGCGCGCATCTTGCGCTCGGCATAGTCCTGCAAGGCGTCGCCGACTGCCAGTACAGTCGCAGTGCTGTATTTGGTACAGAGCGCCTGCATGCGCTGCACCCCGAGGTGGTTCGCTGCCATCTGTGCCCGCAGATCGGACAACCGTTCGCGCGGCACCTGGCAATTGAGCAGGATCAGCTCCTGCACGTCCTCTTGCAATTCGCCGGCGCGGTAGAGGCGGATCGGCGGTATGCGCAGCCCTTCCTGATAGATGTGAGCGTGCCCGCGATCGGCGAAATCTGCGTGGTGTGCGGTGTTCACCGCCCAGGCAACGATAGTATCGCCGACAAAGATCGGCTCGCCGAGCACGATGTCAGGCAGGTGAGTGCCGGCACCGGCATAGGCGTCGTTGCCGATGAATACGTCACCGGGCCGCATTGCTTCGACCGGATGGCGCTTCAAGATCTCCGGAATGATGCCGATAAAGCTGCCGAGATGCATCGGGATGTGCTCGGCCTGGCACAAGGTCGTGCCGCGCGTGTCGAACAGCGCGGCCGAGCAGTCGCGCCGTTCCTTGATGTTGGTCGAGTAGCTGGCGCGTACCAGCGCCTCGCCCATTTCCTCGACGATCGACGACAGCGCGCTGCCGATCACCTCGACCGTGATCGGGTCGATTGCGTTGCGCACGGGCTTCGCCGACACCGCGTTCACGACAACTCCACGATCAGGTTGAGGTACGGATCGACGGTGGCAACAGCACCGCGTGGGATCACGGTCGTCGCATCCATCTGCTCGACCACCGCCGGGCCCTCGATGCGATTGCCGGCCGCGAGCCGGTCGCGGTCGTAAAGCGGACACGATACGAAGGCACCGGCCTCCGGCAGCCAGACCTTGCGTTGGCCCAGATGCGCATCGCGCGCGTCTTGGCCGCCCGGTGCAGCCGGACGGAGCTCGGCCTTGCGCACGATACCGCTCGCCTCCGCGCGGAATGTCACCAACTGGATCGGTTCGCCCTCGGCGATAAAACCGTAGAGACGCCGATGCGTCGCGGCAAAACCCGCAGCCAACCCCTCGATTGTCGCGTCGGTCACCTGTCCGGCCGGCAGCGGCACCGAAAGCTCGTAATTCTGCCCAGCATAGCGCATATCGATCGATAACGTGATCCGCCGGGCAGTGGGGGCGATGCGCTCGTCGGCGAACCAGGATTCGCAGCGCCGACGTAAACCCCCAACGATGGCGTCGATGTCCTCGGCCGTCACCGAGGAAAGCGCCATCAGGCGTGTCGTTGCGAAATCTGTGCGCAAATCCGCGAGCAGAAGGCCCATTGCGCAAAGAATGCCCGGGCTGCGCGGGACCAGAATGCGGCGGATGTCGAGTTCGGCCGCAAGCCGCGCCGCGTGCAGGGGCCCCGCGCCACCGAAGGCGACCAGCGTGTAGTCGCGCGGATCGTGGCCACGTTGCACGCTGATCACCCGGATCGCCCGCGCCATATTTGCGGTGACGACCGCAAGCACGCCCTCCGCGGCGGCCAGCGCGTCCATGCCGAGCGGCGCCGCCAGCCGCGCGATCGCCGTCCTCGCGAGATCTTGGCGGATCTTCATCCGGCCGCCGAGCAGATGCGTCGGGTTCAGCGTCTGCAGCACGATATTTGCGTCGGTGACGGTCGCCTCGGCATTGCCGCGGTCGTAGCACGCAGGACCGGGATCGGCGCCGGCGCTGCGCGGCCCGACCTTTAGGAGCCCGCCGGCATCGATGAAGGCGATCGAGCCGCCGCCGGCACCGACCGTATGGATGTCGAGCATCGGCGCCTTGATCGGGTAGCCGTGTACCACCGCCTCGCGCGCGAGCCGCGCCTCGCCACCCTGCATCAGAGCGACGTCGGTCGAGGTGCCGCCCATATCGAAGGTGATGATGTCGTCGATCCCGGCGAGACGCGCCAGCACCTGCGCCCCGACCACGCCGGTGCTGGGACCTGACAACACGGTTCGGACCGGCAGGCGCGCTGCGGTGTCGAAACCGATCACGCCGCCATTCGATTGGGTCAAATGCGGCGTCGCCTTGACGCCGAGCGCATCCAGCCGTTCGGCGACGCCACGGATATAGAATGCCATGATTGGGCCGAGATAGGCGTTGACGACGGTCGTCGAGAGCCGCTCGTATTCGCGGAACTCGGGCGCCACCTCATGCGAAGCGCAGACAAAGGCCTCGGGAAACTCCTCGGCCACGATGTGGCGCGCCGTCGCCTCATGCGCTGGATCGAGGAAGCTGTAAAGGAAGCAGATCGCGATCGCCTTTACCTCGCGAGCACGCAACCCTTGAACGGCGGCTCGCACCGCCGCCTCATCGAGCGGAATTTCGACGCGGCCGTCATGGCGCAGCCGTTCCGGCACTTCGTGACGCGACGAGCGCTCGGCAAGCACCGGCGGCTTGTCGGCCTGAAGGTCGTAAAGGTCGGGTCGCTTCTGCCGGCCGATTTCGAGAAGGTCGCGAAAGCCAGCGGTCGTTATCAGCCCGGTAGCCGCGCCGCGGTGCTGGATCAATGCATTCGTCGCGACAGTCGTGCCGTGGCCAAAATAGCTGACCTCGCCAGCCATTGCGCCGATCTGGGCAAGGCCTTCTACGACGGCGTGTGCGACCGCACCGGAAGGGTCCGCAGGCGTGGACGATACCTTCCAGACGACGATGCGGCCGGTGGCCTCGTCAAACAGGCAAACATCCGTGAAGGTGCCGCCGGAATCGACACCGATGCGCCACGGCATCAACCGCCCTCGATCAACCGGCCCGCAGGCGCAGCACCGCGCGCCCGTCGATGCGCCGATCGCGCACCGCGGCCAGCGCCTCGCCGGCGCGATCCAGCGGAAACATGGTTGTCGCCGCCGGTTTGATCAGGCCGCGGTTATAGAAATCGAACAGCTCGGCATAACAGGTGACGAGTTCGGCGGGCCGGCGATACCGGTAGTCGGTGATCTGCAATCCGCTGATTTCGATGTTTTTCAGCAGCAGGTAATTGGTCTTGAGCGTCGGAATGCCGCCGGCGGCGAAGCCGATCACCACCAGCCGGCCGCACCAGGCGAGCGCGCGGATTGCTGCGGTGAAGACCTCGCCGCCGAGCGGGTCGATGATGATGTCGGCGCCGCGCCCGTCTGTCTCGGCGTAAACCTGCTCACGCAGGCTGTCGCGCAGGTTCGGCCGCGACAGGTCGATGATCGCGTCGGCGCCGGCGGCCCGCACCGCCGCCTCGCGTTCGGGCCGCGAGATGCCGCCGAGCACGCGGACGCCCATCGCACGGGCAAGCTGTACCGAAGCGTGGCCGACCCCGCCCGAGGCGCCGAGCACCAAGACCGTCTCTCCAGGTCCAAGCCGCGCGCGCCCGCGCAAGGCAACCCAGGAGGTGTCAAATACGACCGCGAGTGATGCCGCCTCGGCAAACGACATGCTCCCCGGCAGGCGGTGACACTGTTCGGCCGCGACCGCAACGGCTTCGGCATAGCCGCCGGTCTCTGCCATTGCCAATACCCGGTCACCGACTTGCAGGCTCGTCACCCCTGGGCCAAGCGCGGCGACAATACCCGCCGGTCCCTTTCCCGGGATGAATGGGCGCGGCGGCAGGAACTGGTAGGTGCCGCCGACCACCAGCATGTCGACATAATTGATCGGCGCCGCATGCGTCTCGACCAGCACCTCGCCGGCGCCTGGAACCGGTGTCGGTGTCTCGCGGGCGCGCAGCGCCTCGGGCGGGCCAAATTCATCGACGACGATCGCGCGCATCGTTCTATCCCTCCGCGGCCGCGGGCGCGTCGCTACGCAGCGGCTGCGGCCGGACCTGCCCTCCCGCCACCCAGCGCATCAACTCGCGTTTGACGATCTTGCCGCTGGCCGTCAGCGGCAGCTCTGCGAGGCAGAGGAAGAACTCCGGCAGATCGTATTTCGATACGCCTGCCGCGGCGAGCTGCTCGACGATCCCTGACGCGTCGGGCCGCGTTTCGCCAACGGGAACGACGGCAAGACAGGCGCGCTCGCCGAGCCGGACGTCGGCCACCGGAAACATTGCGGCCTGCGCAATGGCCGGATGACGCAGCACCAGCGTCTCGATCGCAGCCGGGTGGATCTTGCGGCCGCCGCGGACGATCACGTCTTTCTTGCGGCCGGTGATGCGCAGATAGCCCGCCTCGTCGATCCATCCGAGATCGCCGGTCATGAACCATCCCGACGCGTTGAACGCGGCCTCGGTCGCCGCCTGATCGTCGAAATAACCCAGCATCAAGCTGGCGCCGCGGCCGCCGATCTCACCGATCTCGCCCGGTGCAGCCTCGATGTCGGGGTTATCCTCACGCCAAATGCGGACTTCATAGCCGTCGCAGGCGCGCCCGCAGGTTTCCGTGACCCGCGCCGACGGGTCGTCGGGCCTTGTGTACTGGTGCGAGCAGGTTTCGGTCATGCCGTAGCCGCTCTGCGGCGTCACCCCGTGCTGCATCAATTCGGTAACCAACGCGGGGGATGCCGCAGCGCCGGAAATCCGGAAGCCGCACACCGCTCCCAGTCGCCGCAGCCCGCGCGCACGCATTTCCGCCAGCAGGTCGACGGCATGTGTCGGTACACCGAACAGAAAAACGGCACCCGTTTCCTCCAGCCGATCAACGAGGCTTCGTCCGCGCGGCAGGTCATGCACGACCAATTCGCCACCGGAGACAAGCGCAGTGACAAGGGCGCCGAGCCCAAGATTGTGAGACAGCGGGCTCAGCGTATAGAGCACCGCGCCTCCCAGCTGCCAGTCCCGCGACATCATCCGTGCGGTCGCGAGCAGCGTGTTGTCGCTGTGCAGCACGCCTTTCGCAGCTCCGGTGGTGCCGGAGGTGAACGACAAATACATGATCTGGTTCGGATCGCAGCTTACCGACACATTGACCGTTTCGCCGGGCAAGTCGTCGAAGGGTGCGGTGTCTGCCGGTCGGACGCGGTAGGTCCAACGGAGAAAATTTCGGTCGCCGAGCATGGTGAAGACATCGTGCCGGTCGGCATCGGCACCGTAGCCGGGCTGGGCGATCAGCGCGGCGGCTCGCATCCGGTCGAGCAACTCCACCACCTGCCCGGTGGTGTGGTCGCGATGCAGTGACGGACAGCAGACATAGCCATTGCGCGAACAGGCGAGGAGGGCGATTGCGGTCTCCACCCGGCTCGGCAGCCATACCGCGACGCGTTCGCCCGGGCGTAGGCCTTGCGCGGCCAGATGCCCTGCCAGCCGGTCGGCCGCCTCGACCAGCCCCGCATAGCTAAGACGGCGGTGACGGTCGCGCATCGCGAAGCGCTCTGGCGTCGCCCGCGCATGCCGGGCGGCAATCGCGTAAAGCGTTGCGTTGCCCCAATAGCCGGCCTCGGTGTAGGCGGCCAGCGCCGTCGCACTCAGCAGCGTCAGCAAGGGTCCCGTCACGCGGCTGCTCTCTCGCGCGCCGCCGCGCGGAGCAATGCTTTCACCTGCTGCGGGGTAGCCGGCAGCCGGGTGATGGCGCCGGGAATCGCGATCGCATCGTCAATCGCCGCCGCGATCACCGCGCCGACTGGCGTTATGCCGCCTTCGCCGGCGCTCTTGATGCCGAGCGGGTTGAGCGGGCTGGGGGCGTCCTCGGTCAGCAGAACTTCGATCGGAGGAACTTCCTTCATTGTCGGCATCAGATAGTCGGCAAAGGTGACGCTGAGCGGCTCACCACGCTGATCGTAGAGAAATTCCTCATACAACGCGCCGCCCAGTCCCTGCACAACGCCGCCGACCAATTGCCCCTCGACCAACATCGGGTTGATCGCGCGCCCGATGTCGTAGGCGACGAGATAACGTTCCACCGTCACCTCTCCGGTGTCGCTGTCGACCCGCACGACGGCGATCTGAATGCCGTAGGGATAGGTCATGTGTGACGCCCGGAACCAGCCTTCCGCATCGAGACCGGGATCGCGGTCGCCGAGCGTCGGCGAATCCGGAGCCAAATGCCGGGCGATCTCGCCCAGCGCGATCGAGGGGCCGCCGGGCCGGTCGCGCCGTAGCACCATCCCGTCGACGATGTCGAGGTCCGCGGGTGCGCATTGCAGCAGGGTTGCGGCCACGTCGAGCGCCTTGGCGCGCAATTTCAGCGCCGCCGCATGCGTCGCGCCGCCGGTCATCACCGAGGCCCGCGAAGCGTGCGCGCCGATACCATAGGCGATGCGGTCGGTCTGTCCGTACACAACCCGGACGCGGCGGTAATCGACCCCGAGCGTGTCGGCGCAGATCTGCGCCATTGCGGTCGCAAACCCCTGTCCGACATTGGAGCCGCCGGTCACCAGCTCGACCGCGCCGGTCGGGTCGATGCTGACGCGCGTCCCGTCGGCCGGGCCAAGCCCGCCCTTGTCGACAAAGATGCCGATCCCGGCGCCGACCAGCTCGCCGGCGCCTCGGCGTCGTTTCAGTTCGCTCTGCAGCGAATCCCAGCCGATGCGCCGCAGCGCCCTGTCGAGCAGCAATTTGTAATCGCCGGAATCGTAGACGATCTCGGTTCCCAGCGCGCTGAGGGGCCGGCTGAACGGCATCTCCGCCTTGCTGATCAGGTTGCGGCGGCGCACCTCGACGCGGTCGAGCCCGAGCCGGTCGGCGACCGCATCCATCAGCCGTTCGCGAACAAAACTGCCTTCGTAACGCCCTGGTGCACGGTAGGTCGCAGCCGGTGTCTTGTTGGTCAGGCGGAAATGGCCGACCGCCCGATAGGCCGGGATGCGGTACGGGCCGGGCAGCATGCTGATCGTCATCTCCAGCACGCGCGCGCCATGCGTCCGCACATAGGCACCCTGATCGAGAGTGAACTCGTCCTCCAGCGCCAGAACCTGGCCCTGGGCGTCGATGGCGACCCGGGCGTGGTGCCGCTGCTGGCGCGAGTGGTTGGCGGCCATCAGATGTTCGCGCCGGTCCTCGATCCACTTGACCGGCCGCTCGAGGCGAAGCGCGGCGAGGCAGACGAGGAAATCCTCCGGGTACAGCTCGCCGCGGATGCCGAAGCCGCCGCCGGTATTGCCCTCTTTCAGGACTACCGAACTGGCGCTGCGGCCCAGCATCCGCATCAGCGCGTCGCGATTGCGGTGCGGCACCTTGGCGGCGCCATAAAGCTCCAGGATGTCGCGCGAAGCGTCGTAAAGGGCGAGCGCGCCGCGGGCCTCCAGCGGCACCCCGCTATGCCGGCCGAGTTCGAGGTCGAGCGAAACGATCGCATGCGCCGAAGCGAACGCCGCATCGACATCGCCATAGCCGCCCCGCATCACCAGCGCTTCGGTCGCAAGACCGGGGGCGAAGCTGCCGGGCGCCGCCCCGGCGTCGAGCACCGGGGTCAACTCTTCCGCTTCAATGGCGACCAGATCGGCCGCGTCTTCCGCCAGATAGGGGTCGGTCGCAAACACCGCCGCCACCGGCTCCCCGATATAACGCAGCTTGTCCCGCGCGAGCAGCGGCTGCCGATAGGGGCGCAGCGCCTCGCTCGCCGGGTCGCGAAAATCGATCGGCGGCAGATCGGCAATATCGGCGGCGGTCCAGACAGAGACCACCCCCAGGGCAGCCAGCGCGGCCGAGATGTCGACCGCCCGCAACACCGCGTGCGCAAAAGGCGAGCGCACCACCCGCATGTGGATCTGGTGCGGGAACGAGATGTCGCCGACAAACCGGCCCCGGCCGGTCACGAGCGGCCGATCCTCGAGCCGCGGCACCGGCTGGCCGAGCCTCCCGGCTACATTCGCCTTCGGTTCGGCGCTCATGCTGATCCTCCGCGCCGGCCGTCAAGCCGCGTCAGCACAGCGGCGACGACGCGCGATCGAATAATCGGCTGGCGCCAGGAATTCCGCAAACAATCACCATTGTAGAGAGATTGATTCAGGACTCATGCTCCACTCGCGCAAGCCTTGCTCCAGCCCATCCGACTTGCCAAGCTCGAACGCGACCGAGGGACGCTGATGACCGGGCGCAAAAGTCCATCTGCGCCCGGTATCTAGATCTGGGGATACTGAATGCTGAGATGCTTGGGATTGGGGCTGGCGCTGGGTGCAGCGCTTGCCAGCGCTGCCTTCGCACAGGGGTCGCCACGGTTCGATGGCCAGTACATGGGCGAACTGACGCTCACCAGAACAATGTCTGGCGATTGCGCCGAGCCGCCGCTGGGTGCGCTCTACCCGCTGCGGGTCAACAGAGGCGAAGTTCGGTTCGCCTACACCCCGCGCTTCGCCACGACCTTGACCGGAACCGTCGATGACAGGGGCGCCTTCAAGGCGGTCGCCCGCTTGAAAAACGGCGCCGTGCAGATGACCGGGCAGATCCGCGGCAATGACGTGACCGCCTACCTCGTCTCGCCGAGCTGCAACTACACGTTTCAGACGAAGAACTAGATCGAGCCCTCGGGGAAGCGATGACCCTAGCCAGAGACCTCGCCGAATTTCTCGCAGAGCCGAATTACGGCGACCTGCCGCCGCAGACGACGGAATACGCGGCGATGCTGGTTGCCAGCACGCTGGCCAGTGCGGCCTGCGGCAAAGACATCCAGTCCTCGGTCGTTCTGCGCGATATCGCTCGCGAGCGCGGCGGCGCGCCGCAGGCCTCGCTATGGTTCGATGCGGGCCCGAAACTCCCGGTCGCGGAGGCGGCACAAGTCAATGCGGTGATGAGCGACGCCGCCGCTTCCGACGACAGCGATCTGCGTGCGATCGTCCATTGCGGTACGCCGTTGACCGCGACCGCCCTGGCTCTCGCCGAGCGGACCGGCGCCAGCGGGCGCGACGTGCTGGCGGCGATCGTGCTGGGTTATGAGGCCGCCGGCCGGATCGGCGATCCGATCAGCCCGCAATTCCGCGAGCGCGGGTTTCACGGCTGTCTGCTCGCGATCTTCGCCGCGGCGGTTGCCGCCGCACGGTTGCTGAAGCTCGATCCGCCCCGCTTGGCGCAGACGATTGCCCTCGCTGCCACTTCTATCGGCGGGCTCGCCACCGCTGCCGATACGAGCCTCGCCCGCGAATACCACGCCGGCCTGGCCGTCCGCTCCGGCATCGACGCGGCCTTGGCGGCGGCCCGGGGCTTTGTCGCGGAAGAGGGCATTCTGGAGGCCGATAAGGGCTTCTTCCGGGTGTTCGGTGGCGTCGCGGCGGCGGATGTCACCGCTGGGCTCGGCACGGAATGGGACATTGTCACCGACATGGCGGTGAAGCTGGTGCCGGGCGGCCACCCTTATCATGCGTTTGCCGAGGCGGCCGCCAATGCCGCGCGCGCCGGCAATGTCAAAGCCGACGAGGTCGAGAGCA
>DATARH010000127.1:0-12720 GCA_036264235.1 Allostellaceae bacterium | reverse complement strand
GGCTCGCAGATCGAGGAAATTGGCTTCGAGCAGCGGCTGCCCCTCGATCATCAGCGCATCGCCGCCATCGGGCAGCTTGACCGTGTGCGGGGCGCGCTCCCGGTACTTCTCGGGGACCCGGTGGATCCAGCGCTCCGGCGGCACTTCGAGGTGCCCGTCCGCCGACATCAGTTTGTATTGCCGCGCCATGCTGGCCTCCGCGCTTCGGAACGACGCCGAGGCTAACACTCTTGCCGGCCGCGTTCCACGGCTGCGGACTAGCGATTGCGGCCCAGAAACGCGGCGATCTTGGCGCGCGCGAACTGGGCCGCGAAGCTGCCCCAATTGACCTCGAAGGCATGGTCGGTGGCCGGCAGAAGATAGGCTTCGCTGATTGCGCCCGCCGCCTTCAGCGCCTTGTCGAGAGCGGCGAGCTGGCTGGCTGGGATGATCCTGTCATCCGTCCCAAGGAACGAGATTGTCGGCGGCGCCGATGGGCCGACATAGGTCATCGGCGAGACTGCGCGGTGACGCTCCGGATACTGGCTCGGGCCGCCGCCGATGTATCGCGCCGCGGCATCGTGGACCAAGCGAAGGCTGGGGCTGGTGTCATACAGCCCTGGCATGTCGGGGATACCGTAAAGATTGATGACCCAATGGACCACCACCGGGGCCGCGTCGCAGGACGGCGGCAAGCGCGGGTTCCCAACGCTGTAGGCCGCGACTAGGGCGAGCGTGGCGCCGGCAGAATAGCCGGCGATGCCGATCCTCGCTGGGTTGATCCGGTATTCTTTGGCATGTGCGGCGACCCAGCCAAGCGCGCATTTGACGTCGCCGATCTCGTCCTGCCATCGCACCGGCGGCGGCAGCCGGTAACCGATGTCGAAGACGGTATACCCAAGCTGGTTGAACCAGCGATCCCAGTCCGGCATCTGACTGCGATTACCGCCGACGAACGCGCCGCCATGGATCAGCAGCAACGCCGGCCGCGGTGTTCGCGCGTTATCGTCGGCGGCTGGCCAGACGTCGAGCAGCAACTCCGCGCCGTCGGACGCGGTGCCATACGCAACCGTGCGATCAAGTTGCGGCGAGCCTTGGTTGAGATGCGCCGCCCCGGCGAGGTAGGTACCGAGCGACACAGATACCCCGTCCTGTTGGGCAAAGCGCCAGATCGCCAGGCTGGGCCACAACGCCATCACTCCGCTCAGCAGCGCGGTGAACAGAAAGACGCTCGCGGCCAGCCGGGCGCCTCCGATCCACGCAAGCCATGTCAGCGCGACCGTCACCGCCGTCACGACGAGCAGGTGTAGCGGAAAGATCAGCAGCAACAGCCCGAGGAGCCCGAGCGCGCTGTCGAATGGCAGCGGATAAGCCATCGCAAACGCTGCCAATACGAGTGCGATCACAAAAGCGATCGCCAATACCGAAAGCAGCCAACCGACCAAGCCGCGCGGCTGCCATTCGACAACCGTCTTAGCGGGCGTCGGCCGCATCGGCACCAGGTTCTTAGAAAGCACTCTTCAGTCAGGAAGCAACGGCATATTGCACCAGCGCGCCGGGCGCCGGGCAATAGTCGAGGCAATCGCCGCACCCGGTACATTTCTCCGGCATCACCTCATAGAGGTGCCGCGGCTCCAGCAGCTTCGGCCGGATCGCCGAGTCCGGACAGACCTCGCGGCACAGCCCGCAGGAATTGCAGATCGCGTAGTCGATCCGAACTTTCATTGCGGTCACGCTGCGGCCGGTGCCGGGTCCGGACGGATGCCGCCGATCTGCTGCAATAGATAGCCGAGAACTTCCTCGACATGGTGCTGCGATTCCGGCGTCGTGCAGTAGAAGTCGAGCTGGAACTTGCCTTCCATGAAATGCATCAGCTCCTCGTCGCGCTGCGACAGGTGCTCGTGCCGTACCAGTGGATCGTCGACCAGATGCAGATACGCCATGATCCCGAGGCAGGCATTCGCCTCGGTGTAATAATTCTGCGCCGCCCTCGCGAGCGGGTGGATGTGCGGGAACATCATCGACAGGCCGAAATAGGCCGGCAGCGGCTGCACATTGGCGTCCGTGATGTCCATCAACTCGCGTTCGTTCGCGACCCAGCCTTTGCCGAGCAGCACGTCGGCATGCAGTTTCGAATGCTTGCATTCGTCCCAGATCTGGCGGGCGCGCATCCGCTGCAGATCGATGTACTGCTCCTGCTCCCCGATATCGACCGACAGTAATTGCGCCGACATCTGCTTGATCGACATATGCACACCTTCGGCGGCGTAGCCGCGCAGCGCATGCGCCTTTTTCCAGGCCTCGTCATTCGTCTTCAGCTCATCCTCAATATCGGCGAGGGTGCGTTCAAGCCCGATCGACCAGCCCTTCAGGCAATGCTCGCGTGTCAGCTTTAGCCGGAATTCGGCGCCGGGCGCGCCGGGCATCGTCGGCCACACCCACTTGTCGCAGAATTCTTCGAGCAGCGGATGCATCGGCGGCTCCCTCTTCACGCCTGCCACGCTTCGGCCGGCGGCGGCACGACCGAGCGGCCGCTCGGTAATTCGATGATCGAGCCCGCCGCCGGGCAGTACATCAGACAGGCGGTGCAGCCGGGATAGGTGCATTTCTCGGGGTTGATCTCGATCCGGTGCAGCGGCTCCAATGCGACATACACCGCGTTGAGATCGATCTCGCGGCAGACGATGTAGCACATGCGGCACTCGGTGCAGCGGTCGTGATCGACCTTCAGCGTCACCTGCGCCATCCCCGCCTCCTCAATCCAAGACCCGGACGCGCGCCGGCGGCGGTGGGGTCGGGGCGCGGTCGAGCACGAAGTCGCTGAGCTCCTGCAGGAACCGGCCGTAGTCGCGGCGGGCGCCGCCGCAGGCCCAGCGGCACAACTCGCCGTCGATCGGCTTGACGACGAACTCCTCAACGATGCGCCGGCCCATATTGATGTGGCTGCGGTTCTCGACCGCCTGGCTCTCGAACACGCCTTTCAGCTCCGGGTCGGAGATTGCCGCGGCGAGCGCTTCCATCCAGGCGAGCTCGATGATTTTCGGCCCGAGGTTCAGCGCCGCAATGCGCACCGAATGCGGGTAGGTCGCGAGGTTGCGCAACGAGAAGACGTAATAGGCTAGCCCGGAGTTGACCGAGAACCGGCCATAGGGGTGCTGGAACGCCGTTTTCTGCGTGGCGGCGAAGCCCTTCGCCAGCATGAAATCCATGTACAGCATCTCATGCGTCGACTCGTCGACGATCTGCTTCGAGAACAGGTATTTGACCGACGGCGGGAAATCGCCGGTTTCGAGGCCCTGTCCCCAGCCGCCATAGACGTAATAGAACATGCGTTCGAGGGTCCACAGCCGGCCGACCAGCCGATGCACCGCGTCCTCGCCGAGCCCCAGCCGCGCCGTCGCGGCAATCACATCCTCGATCGGGGTCGCGCGGGCCGCGTCGCGGCTCGCCGCGATCAACTCTTCGGCCAGCGCCTTCCCTGGAAGGCTACGCATGGCGCGCCCCTCGCTTCTGCCGCATGGAAGCTAGCACCGTCCCCCCTTGGTTCACAGGGGCATTCCGATGTAGACAGCACCCTCGGCCGCGCGTTTCCTGAGCCGGCAGGGAGGCATCACCATGGATCTTCGGTTCAGCCCGGAAGAGTTGGCATTTCGCGACGAGTTGCGGGCGTTCATCCGCGATAACCTGCCGGCCGATATCCGCGACAAGCTGCGCCTCGGCTACGGTGCCGAGAAGGAAGACACGATCCGCTGGCAGCGCATTCTTAACAAGAGGGGCTGGGCCGCGTACAGCTGGCCCAAGCAATGGGGCGGGCCCGGCTGGACGCCGGTACAGCGCATGATGTTTCTCGAAGAAAACCAGCTGTCCAACGCTCCGGACATGCAGGTCTTCAATGTTACGATGATCGGGCCGGTGCTCATCCAGTTCGGTACGGACGAACAGAAGAACCGGTTCCTGCCGCGCGCCGCCAATGTCGACGATTGGTGGTGCCAGGGCTTTTCCGAGCCCGGCGCCGGTTCCGACCTCGCCGCGCTGAAAACCGCCGCCAAGCGGGTCGGCGACGACTACATCGTGAACGGCCAGAAAATCTGGACCTCGACGGCACATATGGCCGACTGGTGCTTCTGCCTGGTGCGCACCGATCCCAACGCGCCGAAGCGGCAAGAGGGCATATCGTTCCTGCTGATCGACATGAAGACGCCGGGGATTACGGTGCGCCCGATCGTCTCGATCGACGGCACGCACCATCTGAACGAGGTGTTCTTCGACGACGTCAAAGTACCGGTCAACATGCGGGTCGGCCCCGAGAACAAGGGCTGGGACGTCGCCAAGTATTTGCTCGGCAACGAGCGCACCGGGATCGCCCGGCTCGGCCGCTCGAAGGAGCGGGTCAAGACCGCCCGCGAAAAGGCGCGCGAGGTGATGCAGAACGGCCGACCGCTGATCGAGGACTGGACGTTCCGGCAGCGCGTCGCGCAGTTCGAGGTCGACATCAAGGCGCTCGACATCACGCAGCTGCGCGTCGTCTCGGCACACGACAAAGCGCGCGACGGCAAGCCAGATCCGCTCTCGTCGGTGCTCAAGGTCAAAGGCACCGAGCTGCTGCAATCGACCACCGAGATGGTGATGGATGTCGGCGGGCCGCTGTCGATGCCGGATTGGGCGCAGGAATTGGCGGCGCTGTCGAATGAGCCGGAGCTCGGTCCCGCCTGGGCGACCGAGACCACGCGCAGCTATTTGATGCTGCGTGCCGCTTCGATCTATGGCGGCACCAACGAGATCATGAAGAACATCGTATCGAAGGCGGTGCTGGGGCTGTAATCGCCGTTCAGTCACCCCGTGGAAAGGGGGGCCAGGGCAGCTGTTCTGTCAATCGCCCTGGATCCCGGTTTCGCGGGAATGACGGGCGGGCCTGAACAAGGACGTTCCGATGGATTTCGAATACACCGAAGAACAGCGGCTGTTGCGGGAGAGCCTCGATCGGCTCCTGGGCGACAGCTACACCTTTGACAAGCGCAAATCCTATCTCGCGGAGCCCGAAGGGTTCAGCCGCGCAATGTGGGCGCAATACGCCGATATGGGTCTCCTCGGGCTACCCTTCGCTGAACAGCATGCCGGCTTCGGTGGCGGCCCCGTCGATGTGATGGTCGTGATGGAAGCGTTGGGCCGGGTGCTGGCGCTCGAGCCTTATCTCGCGACCGTGGTGCTCGCCGGCACCGCGCTCGGTCATGCCGGCAGCGCGGCGCAGAACGAGACGATCGTGCCGCAGATCGTCGATGGCAGCCTGCGCCTCGCGGTCGCGCATGGCGAGCGGCAGGCCCGCTACGACCTTGCCGACGTGATGACGAAAGCGATCAAAACCGCCGGCGGCTGGCGGCTCGACGGCAGCAAGTCGGTGGTCGTGCATGGTGACAGCGCCGACAAGCTGATCGTCAGCGCCCGTGTATCCAGCGACCGGCTTGATCCCGATGGTATCGGTCTCTTTCTCGTCGATGCCAAGGCGAACGGTGTCGCGCGGCGCAGCTATCGGATGCGCGACGGCACGGGTGCGGCCGATATCGCCCTTTCCGGGGTCGATGTCGCGGCCGCCGACGCGCTCGGCGAACCCGGTCAGGGTCTCGCGACGATGGAGCGCGTAAACCAGGCCGGCATTATGGCGACCAGCGCCGAGGCGGTCGGGGCGATGGAAACGATGCTGGCGATGACAATCGAATACATGAAGACCCGGGTTCAGTTCGGCAAGCCGATCGGCGAGAACCAGGCGCTGCAGCACCGCGCGACCGAGATGATGATGTCGCTGGAGCAGGGCCGCAGTTTGGCGATGCTGGCGGCGATCATGGTCGATGATAATGACGCCGAGCAGCGCGCCCATGATTTGTCGACCGCCAAGGTCGGAGTTGGCCAGGCGGCGCGCTTCGTGTCGCAGAACGCGATCCAGTTGCACGGCGGCATCGGTATGACCGAGGAATATGCCGTCGGTCACTACTTCCGCCGCTGCATGGTGATCGAACATTCCTTCGGCGACACCGGTTATCACCTGTCGCGGCTTGCCGAACAGGTGAGGTAGCCTTCAACAGGAGGACCCGAGATGAGTGTCGAGCTCAATCACACGATAATTCCAGCGCGTGACAGATGGGCCTCAGCCAAGTTCCTTGCCGACATCCTCAATCTGGAAGCAGGACCCGAATGGGGTCACTTCGTGCCGGTGCGCACCGAAAACGGCGTGACACTGGATTTCGCCGACCGTGAGGACTTCCGGCCGCAGCACTATGCATTTCTGGTTAGCGAGGCGGAATTCGATGCGGCGTTTTCCCGGATCGAATCCGGTGGCGTTCGTTACTATGCGACCCCGCGCCGTGAGCGGCCGGGCGAGATCAATCATCGTTATGGCGGCCGCGGCGTCTATTTCGATGACCCGAACGGCCATCTGATGGAACTGATCACGCGGCCATACGGCGACAAGCCCGAGCAGGGGTGACGCCCCTTCGCTCCCCGCCGTTTTGGTGGTGGCAGCGTGAGGCGGCGAGACTTTCACCGCTGGCCCGACTGGTCTCGAACCTGACGACCCTCCCGACGACGGTGTGAACCGGTTCACACCGGGCGATCCTTTGCGCCTCATAGAGTAAGGCAGACAGATTCCGGTACGGTTCGCCAGGGGCGGCCGCAGAGGCCGGACGCCGCGTGCACCGCGTACTGGCACGCACATTGGTTTCAACCAGCGAAGAATGAGGGAGATCGCTATGCCACAGATCGCCGTCATCAATGAGGCGACTGCCTATCCGGAGGATGAGGTGAAGTCGATGCTGTCGGCCTTCGAGCAGCAATGGAACAAGGACATCGGACCGATCTGGGGGCTCCAGCCGGCGAGTTTCTCCTTCGTGCCGAAATCCCAGAAACCGGCGGCCGGCTCCTGGTGGATTGTCTTTCTCGACAACAGCGACCAGGCGGGGGCGTTGGCCTATCACGACCTGACGAATGAAGGACTGCCGATCTCGAAGGTGTTCGTGAAAACACTGCAATCCGACAACGCGAGCATCAGCGTGGGCGCGACGCACGAGATCTGCGAAATGGCTGTCGATCCTTGGCTCAACAGCGCCTATCAGGACACTCGCGGCACGTTCTGGGCTGGAGAAGTCTGCGACCCCGTCGAAAGCGATCAGTATGGCTACAAGATCGGCAATATCCTCGTCACCGACTTCGTAACCCCAAACTGGTTCGGTCACCAGCACGCCCAGGGTGCAATCGATCTCAAGAAGCATAGCCACAAGGCATTCGAGGTTCTGAGCGGCGGCTACGCGCAGAAGTTCGACCCGCAGCAGGGATGGGTCCAGGTCACTGGGGCGAAGGCGATGCAGACCGAGCATGGCGCCCATCCCGCCCAAGGGTCTCGGAGAGAACGGCGAGCCCGCCAAAGGGACAAATGGCGTCCCAGCAACGTGGTGTTCGACGGGCGCCGCTGATCTATGCGAGTCCGCTGGCTGCGGCGCCGCGAGGCGCCGCGGTTACGCGATCACCTTCTGCTCGCGCAACTCGGCGAGCGTCGAGCGGTCGTAGCCGAGCAGCGATGACAATACTTCGTCGGTGTGCTCGCCAGGGGTCGGCACATGGCCGACGCGGCCCGGTGTTTTCGACATCTTAATCGTCGCCCCCGGCACATGGATTTCGCCGGCGAGCGCGTCCGGCATCTTGACCAGCATCTCGCGTTCCCAGAGATGCGGGTCCTCGGCGGCCTGTGGAATCGACTTCACCGGCGCGACCGGAATCTCCGCCGCGAGCAGCGTCGAAACGATGTGGTCGACGGTGTTTTCGGCGCACCATTTCGCCACCGCCACCTTGCGCGGGTCGTCCTGACCGACGCGGCTGGTGTAGCCCGGCGCGCTGGCGCTTTCGTCACCGGTTGCGATCCGGATGAGGCGCGTCGCCATCTCGCGGCCTGAGGCCGAGATCACGACATAGCCGTCCTTCGCCTGATAGGGCGGGCGGCCGGCCTCGCCGCCCTCCTGCCCGGTCGCGAGGTAGTAGGAGAGCGGGATTTCAACCATGGTGAAGCCGGAATCCAATAGGCAGCAATCGACGACCTGGCCTTCACCGGTCTTGTCGCGGTGCCTGAGCGCTGCCAGCGTGCCGATCGTCGCGTGCAATGACGTGTAGCGGTCGACGAGCGAGGTCGCGGCGCCGAGCGGCCTTCCGGCCGGCTTGCCGGTCAGGTCCATCAGCCCGCTCATCGCCTGCCCCAGCGGGTCGAAGGCCGGGCGGTCGCGGTAGGGGCCGTATTGGCCGAAGCCGGAGACCGAGCACAGGATGATGTCGGGTTTCAGCTTGCATAGCTGATCGTAGCCGAACCCCATCTTCTCCATGACGCCGGGACGGAAATTCTGCAGCACGATGTCGGCCGTCGGCACCAGCCCGGCAAAAATCTCCTTGCCGCGTTCGGTGCGCATATCGAGGCAGAGGCTTTTCTTGCCGCGGTTGTATACCGTGAAATAGACGCTCTGGCCGCGTACTATCGGCTCCGAGCGGCGGGTTTCCTCTCCGCCCAATTTCTCGATCTTGATGACCTCGGCGCCGAGGTCGGAGAGGATCATGCCGCCGCGCGGCCCCGCCTGGTACCGCGCCAGTTCCAGGACCCTGATGCCGTCGAGGGCTCCGCTCATCCAATCTCCTCCTGCTTTGGGCCGGAGCTATATTGCGCCTATCCCCGGCCCTTGGCGAACCTCTCCAGCAGTACGCTCCAGGGCGGGTTCTCGCCGACAAAGGTGAAGGTGCCGTGCTCGGCCATCTCGCGCGCCGCCGCCATGAACGCGTTGAGCGCGAAGCGCGAGCCGCTGCCGCCGATGCTGATGCGCTTGACCCCAACCTCCGCGAGCTGGTCTCGGGTGATCGACGGATCGGCATGCGTCATCACGACATTGACCGGCTTCGACACCGAGCCGACGACGGTGCGGATTTGCTCAAGCGTCCTGAGACCCGGCGCGTAGAGCACGTCGGCGCCCGCCGACTCGAAGGCCTGCAGCCGCTTAATCGTCGCGTCGAGATCGGTGCTGCCATGGATCAGCTGTTCGGCGCGCGCGGTGAGGGTGAATGGGATGGGCAGGCTTTTCGCCGCCTCGACCGCGGCATAGACGCGCTCGACGGCGAGGTTGAAGCCGTAGATCGGGTTGGCCTTGTCGCCTGTGTAATCCTCGATCGACCCGCCCGCTAGCCCGGCTTCGCTGGCGCGCGGGATCAGCTTCGCCGCCTCCTCGGGCTCGTCGGCGCCGCAATTCTCCAGGTCACCGTTGGTCGGCAGGTCGGTCGCGACGGCGATCATGCGTGCGTTCTCGATGATCTCGTCGGCGCTGACGGTGCCGCGGCCGTGGATGTTGGCGAGGCCGAGGCTCGTCGTTGCCAGTGCCTCGAACCCGAATGACGCGAGCAGCCGGGCCGTGCCCGCGTCCCACGGGTTCGGGATGACGAATGTGCCGGGGCGCCGATGCAGCTCCCGAAAGATCGCCGCCTTTTCCGCCTGCGTCCGCATCCTGCCTACCTCGGTCAGCTTGAAGCCACATAGGATGCGGCTGGGCCGGGTGATCTGTCCAATGCATCTCGTGCGGGTAGCCGTGGCCGCGGCACTCATATCGCTGATGCCCGACACTGCTTACGGCTTGGCCTGCGCGCGAGTGCAGCCGATATTAGCGGCGGCCGGGCTCAAGTGAGGGAGAGACGCAATGACGTATGAATTGATTTTGGCCGAGCGCCGCGACGGCGTCGCGGTCATCACGCTGAACCGGCCCGACAAACTCAACGCGCTGAGCTTCGCGCTGATGAGCGAACTCGATCATGCGCTGACGGAGTACGAGAGCGACGACGCGATCGGCGCGCTGGTGCTGATCGGCGCCGGCGACCGTGCCTTCTCGGCCGGCGCCGACATCCACGAGATGGCGGGCCTTTCCTCCGAAGAGTTGGCCAGGCGCGCCGCCACGCGTGGCGAAATTTCGTGGCACGTCGCCAGTTACGCGAAGCCGATTATCGGCGCGATCAACGGCCTCGCTTATGGCGGCGCGGCGCTGTTGTCGTCATCGCTCGACCTGCGGATCGGCTGCGAGAAGACGCAGTTCCGGTTTCTTGCGGCGACCTACGGCCGCGTCAATTCGACCTGGTCGCTGCCGGCGTTGGTTGGCATCCCGAAAGCGAAGGAGCTGCTCTACACCGGCCGCGCTGTCGGTGTGGAGGAAGCCGAGCGCATCGGCCTCCTCAATCAGGTGGTGCCATCGGCGAAGCTGCTCGAGAGCGCGGTCGAGATGAGCCAGATGATCGCGAAGAACGACCCGCGCATGGTTCAGGGCATCAAGCGCCTCTTGCATGAGGGCATGGGGCTCGACTGGCAGGAACGCTACGATCTCGAAGACGAGGCCCGCGCGACTTGGCTGAGCTCTGGCCATCCCCGGGAGGGCTTCAAGGATTTCCTCAGCCGCAAGCCCGTCCGCGCCTGATGACCGTTACTGCTGCGCCGCCGCCTTGCGGACAACCGTCCGCGGCGACCAGGTGAAGATCGATGACATCGCGTAATTCCACACGGCCGACACCGCGGCGCCGGCGATGCCGGCGAGCCACCAGGCCTGATGGTTGCCGAACAGATACGCGGCGATTCCGACATTGCCGACCGCACCGGCGGCGCAGATCGCATAGAACGACAACAAACCGCTGGCGAGGCGCCAGCCGTGCAGCCGGCGGTCGCGATAGGTGAAGAGATTGTTGAGCAGGAAATTGCCGGTCATCGCCACTGCGGTCGCCACGCCCTGCGCCACCGCGAAGGCGGCGCCGAATGCGAACGCGGCCACCCACAGCGTCACCAAATGGGTCACGACGCCGAGTCCGCCGATCAGCGAGAACAGCAGAAAGCGGACCGGAACCGCCGGCCCGACCAGCTTCTGCAGCAGCAGCATCAAATATTCCCAGGCGACCAGCGTATCGAGTTTGCTCTCGCCATGGACGCGTTGTCGGAAAATTAGCGGCACCTCGGCAAACGACAGCGGCTCCGGCGCCGAGGCGAACAGGTCGAGTAGGATCTTGAATCCTTGACCGGACAGCGAGCGCATCGAACTTTCGAAGGCGCGGCGCTCGATCAGGAAAAAACCGCTCATCGGATCGGTCAATTCGGCCCGGACAACGAGCCGGCTAAGGCGGCCGGCGAGATCGCTGATCATCACCCGCGACCGGTCCCACAAGCCGACGCTGCCGCTGCCGCAATATCGGCTGGCGACGACGATATCGAGCCGGTCCGATTTGATTTTGTCGAACATCTCGGCGAGCACTGCCGGATCGTGCTGCAGGTCGCCGTCCATCACCGCGACATAGGGCGCCGCACTCGCCAGGATACCCTCGATGCAGGCCGAGGACAGGCCGCGCCGGCCGAGCCGCTGGATACAGCGGATGTTGCTCTGCTTTTGCGCCACCGCGCGGACCACATCGGCGGTGCCGTCGGGCGAGTCGTCGTCGACGAAGATCACCTCCCAACTGATGCCGGCGAGGACCGCGTTCAGCTGCTCGACCAATAGCGGGATGTTGTCGCGCTCGTTCAGCACCGGCACGACGACGGTCAATTCGGCCGCGACGGCAACCGGCGCGGCGGCAGGTTCGGGCGCATCCCGCATCTGCGGCAGAAACTCGTCGGGCCAGCGCTCGGCAACACTCATTATCGCACCATCCGCTCGCGCAGGCGGGGATGCCGCGCAATCAATAGCAGGATAGGGCGGCAATGGTTAACAAAGTTGAACGCCGACGCTTTCCGCGTCGGGGCATTCGTCCTCGGAAAAATAGCCTATTGGGCCGGTTCGAGCGTGGACTCGCGCTCTTGAGCTTTTGCGGCCTCGATCTCGGCGGCCTTCTTTTCGACCAGCTCGACCAGATGATCGACGATGTCACCGTCCTTGAGCCGGTGATCGGTCACGCCACTCAGATAGACCTGATGCATGTTGTTGCCGCCGCCGGTGAAGCCGATATCGGTCTCGCGCGCCTACCCCGGTCCGTTGACGACGCAGCCGATCACCGACAGCGTCAGCGGCGTCGTAATATGGGCGAGCCGCTCCTCCAGCATTTCGACCGTCCTGATCACCTGGAATTGCTGGCGGGCGCAGGAGGGGCACGAGATCACGGTGACGCCGCGGCGGCGCAGGCCGAGCGATTTCAGCATGTCGTAGCCGACCTTGACCTCTTCGACCGGATCGGCCGACAGCGATACCCGGATCGTGTCGCCGATCCCGGCCCAGAGCAGCATGCCGAGCCCAATCGAGGATTTGACCGTGCCCATGCGCAGGCCGCCGGCCTCGGTAATGCCCAGGTGCAGCGGGTAATCGCAGGCGTCGGCGAGTGCGTTGTAGGCGGCGACCGCCAGGAACACGTCGGACGCCTTGCACGAGATCTTGAACTCGAAGAAGTCGTTGTCCTCGAGGATCTTGGCATGGTTGAGCGCGGATTCGACCATGGCCTCCGGGCAGGGCTCGCCGTAGCGTTCCAGCAGTTCCCGTTCGAGCGAGCCGGCGTTGACGCCGATGCGCATGGAGCAGCCGTGATCCTTGGCCGCCTTGACCACTTCGCGCACGCGCTCGGCCGAGCCGATATTGCCGGGATTGATGCGCAGGCAGGCCGCACCCGCCTCGGCGGCCTCGATGCCGCGTTTGTAGTGGAAATGGATGTCGGCCACGACCGGGACGTTCACCTGTTTCACGATGTCCTTGAGCGCCGCGGTGCTCTCCTCATCCG
>DATARH010000120.1:0-11643 GCA_036264235.1 Allostellaceae bacterium | reverse complement strand
GAAACGAACGGATTGCGGCCGCCGCGACATCGGGCGCGATGCCGTAGCGGCGCGCCACCGCATAGCCGGCGGCGGCGTTCTGCCAATTGTGGCTGCCCGGCAGCCGTTCGGCGTCGGCGAGGTCAAGCACCCGCTGCGGCGCACCCTCCAGCGCGTCGAACAGCACGCCCACCTCGACATAAACGCCGCCCGACACCGGCTCTCTGACCGAGATCGGCACCACCCGCTGGCGACCAGCCCGACCCACCTCCTCGGCGATCGCACGGCAGATCGAGTCATCGATCCCGATTACGGCCGAAGCCGCACTGCCCTGGCGGTCGAAGATGTGGCGCTTGGCGCCGATGTAGCCCTCCATCCCGCCGTGCCGGTCGAGGTGGTCGGGGGTGATGTTGAGCAGGACCGCGATATCGAATGTGAGCGTCGAGAGCAGTTCGAGCTGATAGGAGCTGGCTTCGAGCACATACGCGCTGTCGCGGCCGAGCGGCGCCAGCGCCAGCGCCGGCGTGCCGAGATTGCCGCCAACCTCGGCGGTGCGCCCGGCCTGGTGCAGGATGTGGCCGATTAGCGCGGTCGTCGTCGATTTGCCGTTGGTGCCGGTGATGCCGAGGTAGCAGGCCGCGGGCTGCGCCCGGTAGAGCAGCTCGAGATCGCCGACGATCTCGACCCCCGCGGCCCGCGCACCCAGCACCGCCGGGTGCGGCTGCGGGAAGCTGTGCGGTATGCCAGGGGATAGCACCAAGGCGGCGATGCCGCTCCAGTCCGCCTCGGCGAGGTTCTCGATCCTAAGCTTGCCGGCGAGCGCCTCGCGCACCTTTGCGTTGTCGTCCCAGGCGACGACATCGGCGCCCCCCGACGTCAGCGCCTCGGCGGCGGTGCGTCCGGATTTCGCCAGGCCGAGAACCGCGACCCGCCGACCGGCGAAAAGCCCCACCACAACCATCGCAAATCACCGCAGTTTCAGCGTCGCCAACCCTGCAATCGCCAGGATCGAGGCGATGATCCAGAAGCGGATCACGATCGTCGGTTCCTCCCAGCCCTTCTGCTCGAAATGATGATGCAGCGGCGCCATCCGGAAAACACGCCGGCCGGTCAGTTTGAAGCTCGCCACCTGCACGATGACCGACACAGCTTCGAGCACGAACAATCCGCCGATGATCGCGAGCACGATCTCATGTTTGGTGATGACGCTGATGGTCCCGAGCGCGCCGCCGATCGATAGCGATCCAGTATCGCCCATGAAGACAGATGCCGGCGGCGCGTTGAACCACAGGAAACCGAGCCCGGCCCCGATCATCGCGGCGCAGAACACGGCCAATTCGCCGGAGCCGGGCACATGCGGGATCAACAGATACCGGGCGTAGATCGCGTTGCCGACCAGATAGGCGATGAGGCCAAAGCAGCCGGCCGCGATCATCGATGGCACGATCGCCAGCCCGTCGAGGCCGTCGGTTAAATTGACCGCGTTCGATGACCCCGCGATCACCAGCACGCCGAATGGAATGTAGAGCCAGCTTAGCGGGACCAGCAGGTTGAAAACCGGCAGGGCGAGGCTGTTGGCGAGCGGCGGGCGCATGATGAAGGCGAGTACGACGCAGGCGGTAGCGGCGAGCAGGAATTCCAACAGCAATCTGGCCCGGGCGGGGATGCCGTGATGCGAATTGCGGGTCAGTTTGGTGTAATCGTCGAAGAAGCCAATCAGGCCGAAGCCGACCGTGACGAGCAGCACGACCCAGACATAGGCGTTGCTGAGATCGGCCCACAGCAAGGTCGAGCAGGTCAGCCCCAGCAGGATCAGGAACCCGCCCATCGTCGGCGTGCCCTTCTTGCGCGTCAGATGGCTTTGCGGGCCGTCGGTTCGGATCGGCTGTCCGTCGCGTTGCTTCGATTTGAGCCAGGCAATGACCCGCGGGCCCGAGAGAAAGCTGATCAGCAGCGCCGTAACAACCGCCCCTCCCGACCGAAACGTGATGTAGCGAAACAGGTTGAACGCTTGAAACTGGTCGGCAAGGTGGAGCAGGAAATACAGCATGCGGTCATGTTTTGCAGGGGATGGCCGGTCGGCAAAGGTGCCGCCGGCCAGCGCCGGCGGCGTAGGCATACCGGCATCCGCACATCGCGACAACCCGCGCCGGGCGTGAGATCAACGTCGGGCACCTGAAGCGAGCGCCTCGCGCGCCACCACCGCGTCGTCGAACGGATGAACCTCGGTGCCAACGATCTGTCCGGTTTCGTGCCCCTTACCGGCGATGACGAGAACGTCACCGGCGCGAAGCGCTTCAATCGCGGCGCCGATCGCCGCCCTGCGATCGCCGATCTCGATCGCGCCGGGCGCGGCCGCGATGATCGCGTGGCGGATTGCGGCCGGGTCTTCGCTGCGTGGATTGTCGTCGGTGACATAGACCTGGTCCGCAAGCCGCGCGGCGGTCTCTCCCATCAGCGGCCGCTTGCCGCGATCGCGGTCACCGCCGGCGCCGAAGACGACGACGAGCCGGTGCTGAGTGTGGGGGCGCAACCCGTTCAGCACGGTTGCGAGCGCGTCGGGTGTATGGGCGTAGTCGACAAAAACGGGGCTGCCGTCCGGTGTCGCACCGACCGGCTGCATGCGGCCGGGGACGCCGGTCAGCCGCTCCAGCGCCGCGGCTGCCGGAGCGAGTTCGCTGCCGCAGGCGATCACTAATCCAAGTGCAGCCAACACATTAAGCGCCTGAAAATCGCCGACCAGGGGCAGCGTCGTTTCGCGCCGTTCGCCGTACAGTTCGAGCGCGAGTTTCTGGCCGGTCGGCAGCGGCAGGCGCTCGCGCAGACGCAAGTTGGCGCGCTCCGCAACGCCGTAGGAAATGACGTCGTGATCATGGATTCGGCAGAGTTCGGCCAGCCGGGCGAATTCCGGACTGTCCGCATTCAGTACGGCGCGGCCGCGCGATACCAGCAGATCGGCGAACAGGCGGTCCTTGGCCGCCCGGTACGCGTCCATGTCGCCGTGGTAGTCGAGGTGGTCGCGCGTCAGGTTGGTGAACGCGGCGGCGGTTACGGCGACGCCATCGAGGCGGTACTGGTGCAGCCCGTGGCTCGACGCCTCGATGACGGCGTGTTCAACGCCGCCGCGGGCGAGGTCGTAAAGATCGCGGTGCAGGGCGACCGGATCGGGCGTGGTGAGCGCGCCGGCACGGCGCCCGTCGGGGCTGACCAGTCCTAGCGTGCCGAGGCTCGCCGCCGGTCGGCCGAGCGCGGTCCAGATCTCGCGCGTGAAATGCGCGACCGAGGTCTTGCCGTTGGTGCCGGTGACGGCAGCGACCGTCGCCGGCTGCCTGCCGAAGAACCGCGACGCGAACAGCGACAGACGGCGGTGCGGATTGCGGTCGGTGACGACCGCGACGGTTCGGCTCTCGCCCTTCAGCGCGAGCGCGGCGGCATCATCGGTCAGAATAGCGACGGCGCCGCGCCCCACCGCCTCGTTGGCAAAGGCGCGACCGTCGCTGCGGGTGCCGCGCAGGGCGGCGAACAAATAGCCGGGCCGAACCTGACGGGAATCGGCTGTAATGCCGAGGATTTCGGGATCGGGGTTGCCGGGACCGGCAAGCAGGATCGGTTGCTCTGGGGAGGGCCCGCGCTGGCCCGGAAGGGGGGCCGCTGGGTTCATCAGCTCAATAAGATTCAATCCGCTTACCTTGCAGACTATCGACCGTCAGCGCCTTGACGATGTCGGGCGAAGTCTCGTCGACCGGCATCACCCCGAGCAACGGCGCGATGCGCTGAACGATCCGGCTGGTTGCCGGCGCCACGGTCCAGCCCGCCGTCGCATAGCCGTGACTCTCTTTCGTGCCGTGCGGCTCATCCACCATCGTCAGCACCACGTAGCGGGGATCCTGCATCGGGAACACACCGACAAAATCGGAAACCAGCTTCTTCTCCTGATAATGCCCGCCCGAATTCTTCTCCGCGGTGCCGGTCTTGCCGCCGACGACATACCCGGGCGCCGCCGCCAGCTTCGCGGTGCCGAATTCGACGACGAGCCGCATCAGCTTGCGCATCTGTTCCGAGGTTTTTTCCGAAATGACGCGCTCGCCGTGCGGGACGGTGCCTGGCGGCAGTTTCAGCATCGTCGGACGGCGCAGAGTGCCGCCATTGACGATGGCCGAAACCGCGGTGGCGACATGCAGCGGGCTGACCGCGATGCCATGCCCATAGGCGATGGTGATGACGTTGACCTCCCGCCACGGGCTCGGGTAGTGCGGCTTCGAAACTTCATCGAACTCGATCGGAACCGGCTTCAACAGGCCCAGTCGCGCCAGAAAGCTGCGCTGCCGCTCGGCGCCGGCTTCCATCGCCATGCGGGCGGAGCCGAGGTTCGAGGAATACATGAAGACCTCGGGCACGCTCAGCATCCGGTGCTTGCCGTGATAGTCGGTGATCGTAAACCTACCGATCTGCAGGTCGTGGATGGCATCGTAGTTCTTGGCCATCGTCGCGGTGCCGGAATCGAGCGCCATCGCAGTGTTAAAGATCTTGAAGGCCGAACCCATTTCGTAGTCGCCGAGCGTGATCTTGTTGAAGGTGCGATCCTTCGTATCGGCGGCTCCGGGGTCGTCGGCCCCGGGGTGGTTCGGGTCGAAATCGGGCAGCGACACCATCGCGATGACCTCGCCGGTGCGCACATCCATGACAATGCCGGCGGCGCCCTTCGCGCTGAAATCCTGGACTACCTTGGCCAGTTCCTCGCGCACTACGAATTGCACCCGCGAATCAAGTGACAGCGCTACCGGTTCGCGGCGCGCCTTGACCGTGCCGTCGAGGGCCCGCTCGATGCCGGCGAGCCCTTTGTTGTCGATGCCGCAATAGCCAACCACATGTGCGGCGACGTCGCCGAACGGGTAGACGCGACGTTCCTCGTGCTCGAACTGGAAGCCGGGAATGCCGAGCTTGTTGACCTCATAGGTCTGACGCGGCGTCAACCGCCGCTTCAGCCAGACGAAGCTCTTGCCCGAGGTCAGCTTGGCATAGACATCTTTCGGATCGAGCCCCGGCAGGACCGCGGTGAGGGCGCGAGTCGCTTCGGCGGGATCGAGGATCTGACGCGGGTCGGCGTAGAGCGACGGCGTGTCGAGGGTCGTCGCCAGCAGGGTGCCGTTGCGATCGACGATATCGGCGCGCGCCAGTGACGGGGCCGGCGGGCGGATGCGGCCGGCGTGGGATTCGGCGCTGGCGCCGGCGAACGCGACAATCTCGACCAGCCGCAGCGCGACAACCAGGAACACGACGGCGAATAGGGCGGCGGCGGCAACCAGTCGGGTGCGGCAGGTCTCGATCAGCTCGCTGGCCTTGGCGTCGGCGACCACCGGGGCGCAAGGCGGCGGCGGCCGGAAATGACGCGGCCGGCACGGGTTGTCGTCGGCGAGGAGCGGCGTCGCCATCAGCGGTCTCCACCGATTTCTGCGAACAGATCGTCGAGCGTGCGCGGCGCACGCGACGGGCTCGCCTTGGCCAGCTGCACCGGGGCGGCGGTCCTTAGGGCGACAGTCGTCACCGGCGCGGAAGGCGGCTGCGGTGCGGCCGCTATCGTATCCGGTGCCGGCAACGGTGCGGCCGGCGCGGCGGCCAGAATTGCAGGTTCAGGGCCGGAGGGAGCGGTTGCACCTTCCATCGGCGGCAGTGCGGGCGTCGGTGGCGGCCGTAGCGGGATGTCGTCGACGCCGCGCTGCAGTTGCTTGACCGGGATCGGTGCCAACGACAGGAAACGCCGGTTCAGCTCGGCGAGCCGCTGCGGTTGGGTCAAATACGACCACTCGGCATTAAGGACCCGAATCTCCTGCTGCTCGGCGATGGTCTGCTTGCGCATACGGCCGAGCTCGTCCTCGAGCTCCTGGACCCCGTATTTGACTTTGAACATGGCAAAGCCGCTGACCAACACCAGCGCCAACCAAAAGAGGGAGGCGAGCCGGATCAATGTGTCGCCTCCGAGGCCGGCCAAGGCGGGGCTTCCATCCGCTCGGCGGCGCGCAGCCGGGCCGAGCGGGCGCGCGGGTTGCGGGCGATCTCATCGATCGAAGGCCGCACCGCACGCCGCCAGACCAGGGTGAAGCTCGGCGGCCGCGCCGCGGTCGCGGGCAAATGGCGCGAGGTTTGCGGCGCGCCGCTGCTCCGCCGCCGCAGGAAATTCTTAACGCGGGTGTCTTCGAGCGAATGAAAGGACACGACAGCAATACGGCCGCCCGGCATCAACAGCCGCTCGGCGGCGGCGAGGCCGCGGTCTATTTCGCCAAGCTCGTCATTGACGGCGATCCGCAGCGCCTGGAAGGTCCTGGTCGCTGGGTCGAGCCCGGGCTCGCGGGTCGGTACCGCGCCGCGCACGATTTCGGCCAATTCACCGGTCCGCCGGATCGGCTGCCGCTGCCGCTGTGCCGCGATGGCGCGGGCGATGCGGCGGGCATAGCGCTCCTCGCCGAGATCGCGGATCAACGCCGCCAGTTTTGCTTCCGGCAACTCGGCGACCAGATCGGCGGCGGTCGTCCCGTCGGCTCCCATCCGCATGTCGAGCGGCCCGTCGAGGCGGAATGAGAAGCCGCGCTCGGCAGTGTCGAGCTGGATCGACGAGACGCCGAGATCGAGCGCAATGCCGGCAATTGGCTCTGGCGTGGCGTCGGCGACTAGCCGGTCCATGTCGCCGAAACGGCCCTCGATCAGGGTAAGTCGGCCCCCGTGCCGCGCCGCCAGCGCCGCGCCACGGCGCAGCGCCTCCGGGTCGCGATCGATCCCGAGCACGCGGCAGCGCGATGCCGTCAGCAAAGCCGCGCTATAGCCACCGGCGCCGAAGGTGCCGTCGACATAAATCGCCCCATCGCGCGGCATCAGCGCGCCGATGACCTCGTCCAGCAATACCGGGATGTGTTCGGCGGCGGGAGTGTTCATTGCGGCCGGCGCAATCCACCGCGCGGCGGCATGACCGCGCCTTGGCGCAGGCGTTGGCGGGTTTCGGCACGGTGTTCGGCAAAGCGCGACGGCTCCCAGATCTGGAACATCGAGCCGCGGCCGACGAACATCACTTCGGTATCGATTTGGGCGTGCGATTTCAGATCGTCGGTCAGAATGACGCGGCCTTCGCTGTCGAACGGAAGCTGCCGGCTTTCGGCGAAAAGCATCGACAAATCGTTGTATTCGGCAGAGAAGGGTTCCAGCGTTTCCAAGCGGTCGCCCAGTTCTTCCATGTAATCGCCACCGGTGCCGTCCAGCGCGGGAAACTGGAATGACGGAAAGACAACGATGCCGTGGAAGCGCTGCCCTTCGAGAGAAGAGCGAAAGGTCGCCGGCACTGAAACTCGCCCCTTGCGGTCGACCTTATTCAGGTAAGTGGACAGAAACAGTTCCACTTGCTTCCCCCAACGCTCGCCCCATCGGCGCCCGGCAAGGGGCAGGCCCGGTAGCACCGCCGAGTTCCCCCCAACGGCGGTGCTCGCCTATGGGTAGATATGGGATATCATGGGATTTCGTGGTGCGTCAAGATAAATTCTGAATAAAGCACTGAATTCAGAAGACTTGCTCTTAGAAACGCCCGTTCCTACTGCATGTAGTTCCCGGATATTCGAGTAGCTACTAGCAGTATATTATGTTCTTGTTGTGTTCGCAACGTGAGGTAAGCGCCAGACGGCCTGTAAGCCGGGTTCTGTCCCGCCTCCGGGGTTTACCGGCGGCGGGGATGGCCATTCATCTGGGGCGCCCGTTACCGGACGCCTCGCGCGACCGACCCGAGCGGCGGTGCGAAGGCCCGCCCGGCACACCGGCGAACCGGCGTGCCTGCCGCTCCTACTTGGTCTTGCTCCCGGTGGGGTTTACCCAGCCGCCGCCGTTGCCGGCGGCGCGGTGCGCTCTTACCGCACCATTTCACCCTTGCCTCCCATGTCATCCCAAATGAGACGACCGGGATCGGCGGTGTGTTTCTGTGGCACTTTCCCTGAGGTCGCCCTCGCCGGGCGTTACCCGGCACCGTGCCTCCGTGGAGCCCGGACTTTCCTCCCTCCCTCGAATGTGGAGAGCGGCCATCCTGCCGTCTGGCATGGGATCATGTGGGACAACCGCGCGATCCTGCCAAGGTTTCGCTGGTTGATTGCGGGGGCATACTGCGTGCCAGCGCAAGAAAGCGGCAGGCGGCCGGCGCGGCCTCGCCGCGGCGGTGCGCAAGGTTGAGCGGCGCGAGGAGACCGGCGCCACCGTCGATGGCACGGTATGCGATCCCTTCGACCTGCAGCCGCCGCATCGATTCCGGCACCAGGGTGATGCCGAGCCCCGCGGCCGCAAGGCTCAGCGTCGCCAGCAGGCGCGGTGCCTCCTGGCCGATCCGCGGGCTGAAACCGGCACGCTGGCAGGCGGCAATAATCGCATCGTAGAGCCCGGGCCCGAGTGGCCGGCGATAGAGGATGAAGGTGTCGCCCGCGAGTTCTGCCAACCGAAGCGGCGCTGCATCGGAGTCGGCGGCAAGCCGATGCCCCGCCGGCAATACCGCCACCATCGCTTCGGTCAGCAGGGAGCTCACGGCGATGTCGGCTGCCGCGGCGATCGGCGAGCGCACAAAAGCGCAGTCGATGCGGCCGGCCTGGATCGCCTCGACCAGTTCGCCAGTGCCGCTCTCTTCGAGGCTCAGCGCGACCAGCGGGCTGGCTTCGCGGAAGGCCCGGATTGAACGTGGCACCAGCGGGTGAAACGAGGCCGAGCTGGTAAAGCCGATCCCGATCCGCCCGGTCTGGCCGTGCGCGGCACGCTGCGCTGCCAGCCGCGCGTCGCCGACCCGCTCGAGGATGGCGCGCGCTTCGACAAGGAAGGCCTCGCCGGCGGCGGTCAACGCCACCCCGCGCGGCAGCCGACGCAAAAGCTGCACGTCGAGCTCGCGTTCGAGCGCACGGATTTGCTGCGACAGCGGCGGCTGCTGGATGCCGAGCCGCTCCGCCGCCCGGGTAATGTGCCCAGCTTCGGCGACCGCGACGAAGTAGCGAAGGTGGCGCAGCTCCATATTCAAAACATATCGAAATGGCTTTAAACATATATTGGAGACACAGCCAAAAAGGCGCTAGCCTCAACCGATCGGTCCTCGACGGAGGCATGTCCATGGCCAGCGAAGCTACGTTTCTGCTGCCGCAGTTCTTGAGCTGGATCGATGCGCGGCCGCGGCGTCCGGCCGAGGTGCGCGATGCCTGGAGCAGCACCTGCCCGCTCAACTGCGCCTGGGAAGACGCGGTCGCCGACGACCTCATCGGCTATGACAGCGACGGCCGGCTGATCCTGACCGCCCGCGGGCGGGCCCGGTTGACCGGGCGCAGCCAAGCCTTGCCTTGATCGCGCACCCGCGCCGAGTATCGTAGCGCCGCGCCGCCCCACTCCACCTCCAGCGCTGCATCCCTAGGAGAAGCCCGTGAGCGTCACCGGCCAAGACAGCCTAAAGGCCCGCCGCACTCTCGATGTCGACGGCAAGCGCTATGATTATTTCAGCCTCGACGCGGCGGCGCAGGCAGCCGGGCTCGGCGACATCTCCCGCCTGCCGTTTTCGCTGAAGGTGCTGCTGGAAAACCTGGTGCGGCTCGAGAACGGGCGGACCGTGTCGGTCGCCGACATCAAGGCGATCGGCGAGTGGCTGCAGAACAAGAGTTCAGAGCGCGAGATCGCGTTCCGGCCGGCGCGCGTTTTGATGCAGGATCTGACCGGCGTGCCGGCGGTGGTCGACCTCGCGGCGATGCGGGCGGCGATGGTCGATCTCGGCGGCGACCCGAACAAGATCAACCCGCTCTCTCCGGTCGATCTGGTGATCGATCATTCGGTGCAGATCGACGAGTTCGGCAATCCGAAAGCCTTTGCCGACAACGTCAAGAAGGAGTTCGAGCGCAACGGCGAACGTTATCGGTTTCTGCGCTGGGGCCAGGATGCGTTCGAGAATTTCCGGCTGGTGCCGCCCGGCACCGGGATCTGTCACCAGGTCAATCTCGAATACCTGTCGCGCGTGGTGTGGACGACCGACGAGGCCGGCAAGACGATCGCCTACCCCGACACGCTGGTCGGAACCGACAGTCACACGACGATGGTCAACGGGCTTAGCGTGCTTGGTTGGGGTGTCGGCGGCATCGAGGCCGAGGCGGCGATGTTGGGTCAGCCGATCTCGATGCTGGTCCCCGAAGTGATTGGTGTGCGCCTGACCGGGAAACTGGCGGAAGGCGCGACCGCGACCGATCTGGTGTTAACGATCACTCAGATGCTGCGGAAGCGCGGCGTCGTCGGCCGCTTTGTCGAATATTGCGGGCCGGGTGTCGCCGAGCTGGCGCTCGCCGACCGCGCGACGATCGGCAACATGGCGCCGGAATACGGCGCGACCTGCGGCTTCTTCCCGATCGACGCGGAGACGATCCGGTATCTTACCCTGAGCGGCCGCGATGCGGCGCAGGTGAAACTCGTCGAGGCTTACGCCAGAACGCAGGGACTGTGGCGCGACGCCAACACGCCCGACCCCGCTTTCACCGAGGTGCTGGAGCTCGATCTCGGCACGGTCGAGCCGTCATTGGCGGGGCCGCGCCGGCCGCAGGATCGCGTATCGCTGTCCGGCGCCGGTAAGGGCTTCGACGCCGAGTTGCCGCGCCTCGCCAATGTCTCGGCGGTGCGTGCGCAGAAGGTCGGCGGCAGTAATTACGACCTGCATGACGGCGATGTCGTGATCGCCGCGATCACCAGCTGCACCAACACGTCCAACCCGAGCGTAATGCTTGCCGCCGGTCTGCTCGCCAAGAAGGCGGTCGAGAAGGGTCTCAAGGTAAAGCCGTGGGTCAAGACCAGCCTCGCCCCCGGCAGCCAAGTGGTCAGCGATTATTACGCGGCTGCCGGGCTGCAGGAGTACCTCGACAAGATCGGCTTCAACCTCGTTGGCTACGGCTGCACGACCTGTATCGGCAATTCCGGGCCGCTTCCGGAGCCGATCGCCGAAGCGATCGAGGATGGCGATCTCGCGGTCTGCGCCGTGCTCTCCGGCAACCGCAATTTCGAGGGCCGCATCCACGCGCTGGTCCGCGCCAATTACCTGGCGTCGCCGCCGCTGGTCGTCGCCTACGCGCTGGCCGGAACGATTCGCACCAACCTTGCCAGCGATCCGCTCGGGGAGGGCAGTGACGGCAAGCCGGTCTATCTGCGTGACATCTGGCCGAGCAATCGCGAGGTCGCCGACACGGTGCAGCATGCGGTGTCGCGCGACAGCTTCCGGCGGCGCTATGGCAATGTGTTCGAGGGGCCGCCCGAATGGCGCCAGGTCACCGGCACCGGCGGCATGACTTACGATTTCGGCGACCGCTCGACCTATCTCGCGCTGCCGCCCTATTTCGAGAATATGCCGAAGGAGCCGGGGCCGGTACACGATGTGATCGGCGCCCGTGAGCTGGCGATCTTCGGCGACAGCATCACCACCGACCACATCAGCCCGGCCGGCAGCATCAAGACCGAGAGCCCGGCCGGCGAGTACCTGATCAGCTACCAGGTACGGCCGAGCGAGTTCAATTCCTACGGCGCCCGTAGCGGCAACCACAAGGTGATGATGCGCGGCACCTTCGCCAACATCCGCATCCGCAACAAGATCACCCCGGAAATCGAGGGCGGCGTCACCAAGCACTTCCCCTCGGGCGAGGT
>DATARH010000083.1:0-6283 GCA_036264235.1 Allostellaceae bacterium | reverse complement strand
TACCTTGGTGCGCATCGACACCGAGTGCGGCATCACCGGTTGGGGCGAGGCCAAGGCGCAGGTCGGCGGCATGGCGCAGAACCAGGCATTGACGACGCTGATCAACGACGAGCTCGGTCCGCTCCTCAAGGGCGAGGACCCGCGCGACATCACCCGGATCTGGGAGACCCTCTATAGCGGCACCCGCGGACATTACGCGCTGCGCGAAGGCCGCGTCTTCCCGGTGCTCGGCCGGCGCGGGATCGCGGTGTCGGCGATCAGCGGCGTCGATTGCGCGCTGTGGGACATCCTCGGCAAATCGCTGGATCAGCCGGTGTGGCGGCTGCTCGGCGGCCGCCGCGCCGAGAAACTGCCGGCCTACGCCTCGGGCGGTTGGGCCGGGCCCGACAAGATCGGCGAGGAGCTGATGGGCTATGTCGAGCGCGGCGGCTTCGGCGCGGTCAAGATGCGGGTCGGCATCATCGATGGCGACCCGCGCCACTCGGCGCGTCGTGTGCATGCCGCCCGCGACGCGCTGGGACCGGAGGTCGGGTTAATGTGCGACGCGCACGGCACGCTGTCGGTGGCCGAGGCACAGCGCTTCTGCCGATTGGTCAAGGACTGCAACCTCGCCTGGTTCGAGGAGCCGGTCACTGCCGACGACAAGCGCGGCCAGGCCGAGGTGCGGGCCGCAACCGACATCCCGATCGCGTCAGGCGAAAGCGAATTCACTCGGCATGATTTCCGTGACCTCGCGGTGCTCGGCGCGGTCGACATCATGCAGCCGGACTTGGCAATCTGCGGTGGCATTACCGAAGCAATGCGGATTTCGGCGATCGCCAGCGCCTTCAATCTGAAACTGGCGCCGCATCTGTGGGCCGGCGCGCCGGCGTTTGCCGCCGGGCTGCATGTTGCGGCCGCCTCGCCGGCCGGGTTCATCGTCGAATATTCCTTGGGCGCCAACCCGCTGCTGCACGACCTCGTCGAGGAGAATTTCCCGGTGACGGAAGGCCTGATCGAGGTGCCGGAGCGGCCGGGGCTCGGCATCACCGTGCGCGAGGATTTTCTCGCCAAGCACACGGTGACGCGATGAAGGCGCTCTTTCTCGGCAATGTCGCCGCCGATACCGCGAACGGCATCCGCGCCGAGCTGCCGCCGGAGCTCAAGGTTGAGATCGTCGCCGATCCGCGTGAGCTGTCACGGGAAACCGCGGCGGCCACCGACATCCTGGTGACAAACATTTGGCGCGCGGATTATCCGAAGGCGCCGGGGATCAAATTCGTGCAGTCGGTCGCGACCGGTGTCGAATGGATCGACCGATCGGTGTTGCCGCCCGGCGTGCCGATCTGCAATGCGTATGGGCACGAGACCGCGATCGCCGAATATGTGCTGATGACGATGCTGGTCTGGGCGCATCGCTTCCGCGAGATCGAGGGCGAGTTCCGCGATCGCTCATCCTGGGCCTCGAGCTGGGTCCAGAGCGGCGCCCCGCATGGCGAGATCCGCGGTCAGACGGTTGGGATCATCGGCTTCGGCCGGGTCGGGCAGGAGGTCGCGAAGCGCGCCGCCGCGTTCGGCTGCCGTATTCTCGCCGCCAACCGGAGCCCGCGCCAGCCGGTGAACGGTGTCGAGCGCATCTATCCGCTGGATGAGCTCGACCGCATGCTGACGGAGTGCGATGTCGCCGTGGTCGCGACCGCCGCCGGTGACGGCACCGAGAACCTGATCGACGCGCGCCGCCTGGCGCTGATGAAGCCGACCGCGTTTCTCGTCAATATCGCGCGTGGCACGATCGTCGAAGAGAGTGCGATTTACGAGGCGCTGCGCGACCGGCGCATCGGCGGCGCCGCGCTCGATGTGTGGTGGCAGTACCCGAATGCAGCCGAGCCGCAGCGCCGCGGCTCGCAGCTACCGTTCCATGAATTGCCGGACGTGATCGTGACGCCGCACAATTCCGGCTGGACCGTCGGCATGGTGCGGCGGCGCTGGGACGAGATCGCGGGCAATATCGGGCGTTTCGTGCGCAGCGAACCGCTGATCAATTTGGTGACGACCACATAAGCCCTCGCATGGCGGTAAGGCGCCGGCCGCTGCGTAAAGCAGTCAAAGGATTGTGCCGAACATGACGAAGACATTGTTTCTCGGGAATTTCGGAGCGCGGCCGGGCGTGTGGGAGGCGATCCTCGCCAAGACGACCGAGCCGCTCGACCACTCGGTGCTGTTCGATGTCAACGATTCGCAGCGCCTGATCCCGGCCCTGGCAGAGGCGGAAATCGTCGTCGGCCATATCTGGAAAAAGGACTTCCCCGAGGCGCCGCGCCTCAAGCTGCTGCAGTCGGTCGCCGCCGGCATTGACCTGATCGATGTGCCGTTGCTGCCGCGCGGCGTCAGCGTGTGCAACGTCGCCGGCCACGAGCAGGCGATCGCCGAATACGTGCTGATGACGATGCTGGCATGGCATCACCGCCTGCTCGACATCGCGGCCGCGTATCGCGGCGGGGTCTGGTCGACCGGCGGCGGCGCTGGCGGCGGCCCGACGCATGGCGAAATTTTCGGCAAGACGGTCGGCATTGTCGGCTACGGCAAGATCGGCCGCGAGGTCGCGAAGCGCGCGGTCGGCTTCAATTGCAAGGTTATCGCCGCCAATCGCAGCCCGATCGCCGACAAGGGCGATGTCGCCGAAGTCTATCCGCTCGCCGAACTCGACCGCATGCTGCCGCAATGCGATGTCGTGGTGATCGCGGCCGGGCTGGGGCCGGAAACCACCGGGCTGATCGATGCGCGCCGACTTCAGCTGATGAAGCCGAGCGCGTTCCTGATCAATATCGGCCGTGCCGGAATTATCGACGAGGCGGCTCTTTATGCTGCGCTGAAGGACAAGCAGATCGGCGGCGCTGCGATCGATGTCTGGTGGCAATATCCGACGCCGGCCGAACCCGAGCGCCGCGGTTCGCAGCTGCCGTTCCACGAATTGCCCAACGTGATCATGACGCCGCATTGCTCGAGCGCCACCGACGGCGCGCGTGACCGCCGCTTCAGCACTGTCGCCGGCAACCTCGATCGCTATATCCGCGGCGAGCCGCTGACCAATGTGGTGCTGACCACCTGAGGATATGAGATGACCGACGACCTCGCATTTCTCTCGGCCACTCGGCTGATCGAGTTGTACCGCAGGAAGGAGCTGTCGCCGGTCGAGGTGACCGCCGAGACGTTGCGGCGGTTGGAGCGCTATGAGGGTGCGCTGAACGCCTTCGTGCTCTATGACCCAGACACCGCGATGGCGATGGCCCGCGCCTCGGAGGCGCGATGGCAGAACGGCACGCCGCAGGGGCTGCTCGATGGGGTGCCGGTCGCGATAAAAGACACGCAACTGACCCGGGGATGGCCACGGCGAGTCGGCTCGAAGACCATCGAGCCCGACCAGCCCTGGACCGAGGACGCGCCGTCGACGGCGCGACTGCGGGCCGAGGGCGCCGTCTTCTTCGGTAAGACCACGACCCCGGAATTCGGCTGGAAACCGCTGACGGACTCGCCGCTGACCGGCATCACCCGCAATCCGTGGAACCTCGAGCGCACGCCGGGTGGGTCGAGCGGCGGCAGCGCGGCGGCGGTGCTGGCCGGCATCTGCCCGTTGGCGGTCGGTACCGACGCCGGCGGTTCGATCCGCATCCCGGCCGCGTTCTGCGGCATTTTCGGGCTGAAGGCGAGTTTCGGGCGGGTATCGGTCTATCCGCCATCGGCGTTCGGCGATGTCGCCCATGCCGGGCCGATGACGCGCACGGTCGAGGATGCCGCGCTGATGCTCGATGCGATGAAGGGGCGGGACCCGCGCGACTGGTACAGCCTGCCCGACGACGGCATCGCCTATCGGGATCGGGTGCGCCCGAGCTCTTTTGGCGGCTCGCTAAAAGGAAAACGGGTCGCGCTGTCGCCGACACTCGGCTATCGCGAGCCGGCGCCGGCGGTGCGCGACGCGATCGAGCGCGCCGGCCGCGTGTTCGCCGATCTCGGCGCGATGGTGGAACCGGCCGATCCGTTCACCGAATCGCCGTGGCCGATCTTCGAAATCTTGGCCGGCGCCGGCATGTGGGCGCTGCTGCGCGGCATGCCGCCGGAAAAGGTGCCGCTGATGGACCCGGGTCTGGTCGCGCTGTGCCGCAGCGGCGAGGCGATCACGCAGGCGCAATATGTCGACGCGATCGGCAAGCGCGTCGCGCTCGGTGTCGCGCTGAACCGGTTTTTCGAGCGCTACGATCTGCTTCTGTCGCCAACGATGCCGATCCCGGCCGCCTATGCCGAGGCGCGCCGCGACGGCGCGCCCGACCCGACCAATTACACCGAGTGGCTGAGCTATACCTGGGCGTTCAACCTGACCAAGAACCCGTCGGCCTCGGTGCCGTGCGGGTTTGCCGATGGGCTGCCGATCGGCCTGATGGTGACCGGGCCGCTTTACGATGATCTCGGCGTGCTGCAAGCCTGCCGCGCCTATGAGGAAGCGGCCGGGCCGCAATGGCCGAGCCCCGAGCTGACCGCGGCGCTGGCGAAGATCGAAGGCAGCGCCGATGCCGCGGTCAAAGCCAAGATCCGCCCGGCGCGGTGAATTGTTCCAGCGACTCTGAGAGGGGCACATGCACAGCTTCGATCTGAAGGCCGAGGCGAAATTCGACCCGAAAAAACATGTCGAGCGCGTGCTTGGCAAAATCGGCGAGGGCGATGTCACCGTCGCGTGTTGGGATTCGGGCCAGACCAGCCCCTATCACTGTCACCCGGACTGCACCGAAATCTATTTCTGTTATGAGGGCGGCGGTACGATGCGCACCCCGCAGGAGACCGTCGCGGTGAAACCCGGCTCGTTTGTCGTGCACCCGCCGGGCGAACTGCACGAATACATCAACGGGCCGGCGCGCACCCTGCTGTTCCGGATTCGCTACGGCAGCGATTTCGGCGGCCGCACCAAGGAATGGCCGAGCAACCCCGATTGGCAGCCGCGGCCGGAAGACCGCGAATACTTCAAGGCCGGCAGAATGGAGACAGCGGAATGAGCGAAAGTGACGAAGGGTTCGGTTTCGCGCCGGACCACGATGCGCCGATCCCTTATCTACTGCGCATCCGCGACTATTACCAGACACTCGGCTACGGTGCGCCATATCGCTGGGCGCATTATGCCGAGGTGCCGTTCGCGCCGGTGGCGAAGCCGCTGGCGGAAAGCCGTATCGTGCTCGTCACCACCGCGGCGCCGTACCAGCCCGACAAGGGCGATCAGGGGCCGGGCGCCGCCTACAACGCCGCGGCGAAATTCTACACGGTCTATTCCGGCGACAGCACCGCAGAGCACGATCTGCGCATTGCGCATGTCGGCTACGACCGCGCCCACACGACGGCCGAGGACAGCGACAGCTGGTTTCCGCTGCCGGCGCTGCGGCGCGCGGCAACCGCAGGCCGGCTCGGCGGGGTAGCGCCGCGGTTTCACGGCGCGCCGACCAACCGCAGCCACCGGACGACGCTCGATACCGACTGCCCGGAGCTGTTGCGCCGCATCCGCGAGGACAAGGCCGATGCCGCGATCCTTGTCGCCGTTTGACCGGTGTGTCACCAGACCGTGAGTCTGGTCGCCCGTCATCTCGAAGCGAACGGCATCCCGACCGTTGTTATGGGATGTGCCAAGGATATCGTCGAATATGTAGGCGTGCCGCGCTTTCTGTTCAGCGATTTTCCGCTCGGCAATCCGGCGGGAAGATCGCGTGATCGGGAGTCGCAGGATTTGACCCTGGAGCTCGCATTGCGCGTTCTGGAGACGGCGCCGGCGCCGCGCACCACCGTGCAGTCGCCGTTGCGCTGGAGGGACAATCCGGATTGGAAGCTCGATTTCTCCAACATCGAGCGGCTGTTGCCGGAGGAGATCGCCCGCCGCCGCGCCGAGTTCGACCGGCAGAAGGAGATCGCCAAGAAAATTCGGGTGAAGCCGGAGGCGGCGGAGTGACTTCATGACCAAACCGTTCGCCGGCATCCGCATCCTCGATTTCACCCGCTATGTGGCGGGGCCGTTCGGCACGTATCAGCTGGCGCTGCTCGGCGCCGACGTGATCAAGATCGAGCCGAAAGCGGGCGACGACATGCGCCACTCGCAGCTGTCGAAGGAATGGGCCGAGAAGGGGCTGGGGCCGTCGTTTCTCGGCATCAACGCGAACAAGCGGAGCCTGACGCTCGATCTGCAGAAGCCGCAGGCGGTGGCGATCGTCAAACGCCTCGCGGAGCGCGCCGATATCGTCTGGGAGAATTTCCGGCCCGGTGTGATGGAACGGTT
>DATARH010000050.1:0-3947 GCA_036264235.1 Allostellaceae bacterium | reverse complement strand
GAATCCGCCGAGCCTCTTCGCCGCGCTCATCGACGCGCGGGAAGCACATGGGGGTGGTCATCGGATCATCGAGGACCCCGTCACGGCGCCGCTCACCTATGATCGCACGATCGCCGCGAGCCTCGTGCTCGGCCGCAGGCTCGCCCGCGGCACCGCGCGTCGCGATAAGGTCGGCTTTATGCTGCCGAATTCGGCCGGCGCCGCGCTCGCCTTCCTTGCGTTGCAGGCGACCGGGCGGGTTCCGGCGATGCTCAACCACACCGCCGGCGTGGACGGGGTGCTGTCGGCCTGCCGGACCTCCGGGCTCCGCCGGGTCATCACCTCCCGCCGCTTTGTCGAGCTCGCCAAGCTCGCTGCGCTTGCCGAGCGTTTGGCGGGTGAGGTGGAGCTCATCTGGCTCGAGGATGTCCGTGAAAAACTCGGCGTCATCGACAAGCTCTATGGCGGAATCGCGCCCCGTTTCGCTGCTCCCTTGCATCGCCGTCTCGGCATTTCGCCAAGTGATCCTGCCGCGGTGCTGTTCACCTCCGGTTCGGAAGGCGCTCCGAAAGCCGTGGTCCTCAGCCATGCCAATCTGCTCGCCAACCGGCGTCAGATCGCCGCGCGGGTCGATTTCAGCCCGGCCGATCTCGCTTTGAACGCATTGCCGATGTTTCACAGCTTCGGTTTGACTGGCGGATTTTTGCTTCCCTTGCTGTCTGGAGTGCGGGTGTATCTCTACCCGTCGCCGTTGCACTACCGCATCGTGCCTGAGATCGCCTATGCAACCGGGGCTACGATCCTGTTCGGCACCGACACCTTTCTCGCCGGCTATGCGCGCCGCGCCAATCCTTATGATTTCTATGCGTTGCGCTATGTCTTCGCCGGCGCGGAGGCGGTGCGCGAAGAGACCCGCGAAATATGGTCGGAGCGGTTCGGCAAACGCATCCTCGAAGGCTACGGCGTCACCGAGTGCTCGCCGGCGATCGCGGTCAATACGCCGATGCATTACCGCGCCGGCAGTGTCGGCCGGTTTCTGCCGATGGTCGAGCATCGCCTCGAGCCGGTTCCCGGGATCGGCGATGGCGGGCGCCTGATGGTGCGCGGCCCGAATGTGATGGCTGGTTATTTGCGCGGCGGCGATATCGAAGAGCCGCCCGACGGATGGTACGACACCGGTGACATCGTCACGGTCGACGATGACGGGTTCGTCGCGATTGTCGGGCGGGTCAAGCGGTTTGCCAAGCTCGGCGGCGAGATGGTGTCGCTGGCCGTTGCCGAGCGCATCGCCGAGACTGCGGCGCCGGAGATCCGGCACGCCGTCGTCGCGCTGCCCGATTCCCGCAGGGGCGAGAGGCTCGTCCTCGTGACCGAAGCGCGCGATTTCGACCGCAGTCGATTGTTAGAGGCGGCGCACCGGCTCGGAATGCCAGAAATTGCCGTGCCGCGCGATGTCATCGAGATTGAGCACCTGCCTCTTCTCGGCAGCGGTAAAACCGATTATGCCGCTGTGGCGCAGTTGGCCGAACAGGGGATAGCGGCTCCGGCAGCCGAGACTCTGCCGGTGGAACCGGCGCTTTCGTTCGTTCGCAGCTGACGAATCGAGAGGCGGAAATGTATCTGCTCTGGGTCATCATCATCGGATTTCTTGCCGGCGCGATCGCCAAGTTCTTCGTGGGCGGTCCGCGCGGGTTTATAGTCACGACATTGCTCGGCATTGTCGGCGCGATCTTCGCGACCTGGCTCGGGCAGCATATCGGCTGGTATGGACCCGGCGAAGGCGCCGGCTTCATCGGCGCTATCGTCGGCGCGGTGCTGATTCTCGCTGTTTACCGGGCGATTGTCGGCGGCCCACCGCCCTGACTTCCGCATACCCAATCGACCGTTTCTTCGCACCTGCGAAATGCGGTAATCTTTCAAATGCATGACTATATAAATGACAGCGGCTGCACCGCCGAGGCGCAGCCGCTGTTTCATCCTTAGCCACGTTACAGAACGCCCTTGGCCGTCAGTTCCGCACCACCGTCCGCCCCCGACATCACGCCCGTTACGATCGAAGAGGAGATGAAGCGCTCCTACCTCGATTACGCGATGAGCGTGATCGTGGCGCGCGCTCTCCCCGATGTCCGCGACGGGCTCAAACCCGTCCACCGCCGCATCCTTTATTCGATGAAGGTGAACGGCAACGAGTGGAACCGCGGCTACCGCAAATCGGCGCGTATCGTCGGCGACGTGATCGGCAAATACCACCCGCACGGCGAGACGGCGATCTACGACGCGATGGTGCGGATGGCGCAGGATTTCGCAATGCGCCTGCCGCTGATCGACGGCCAGGGCAATTTCGGCTCGATGGACGGCGATGCGCCGGAGGCCTACCGGTACACCGAAGCGCGGCTCGCCCGCGTCGCCGACATGCTGCTCGACGACCTCGACAAGGACACCGTCGAGTTCCAGCCCAATTACGACGAAACCGAACAGGAGCCCAAGGTCCTGCCGGCGGGCTTTCCGAACATCCTGGTCAATGGCGGCAGCGGCATCGCGGTCGGCATGGCGACCAACATCCCGCCACACAATCTCGGCGAGGTCATCGACGCTTGTTGCGCCTATCTGGACAATCCGGCGATTACGATCGACGAGCTGATGCAATACGTCCCGGCGCCCGATTTCCCGACCGGCGGGATCATCATGGGCCGCGCCGGCACGCATGCCGCCTACCGGACCGGGCGCGGCGCAATCGTCACGCGCGCAAAGTCTCATGTCGAGGAGATCCGCAAGGACCGCGAGGCGATCGTCTTCACGGAGCTGCCCTACCAGGTCAACAAGGCGAAGCTCGTCGAGCGCATTGCCGAAACCGTCCGCGAGAAGCTGATCGACGGCATCTCCGATCTGCGCGACGAGAGCGACCGCGAGGGCCTGCGCGTCGTCGTTGAATTGAAACGCGACGCCGAGCCCGACATCGTCCTCAACCAGCTCTATCGCCACACCGCGCTGCAGACGAGCTTTGGCGTCAACATGCTGGCGCTGAACGGCGGCCGGCCCGAACTCTTGACCCTGCGCGAGATCATCGCCGCGTTTATCGCCTTCCGCGATGAGGTGATCACCCGCCGCACGAGCCACCTGCTCGGCAAGGCCCGCGATCGGGCGCATGTCCTGCTGGGGCTTTCGGTCGCAGTCGCCAATCTCGACGAGGTGATTGCGCTGATCCGCAACGCGCCCGATCCGGCAACGGCCCGGGCCGGTCTCGTCGGCCGCGCCTGGCCGGCGGCCGATGTCGCCCCGTTGGTCTCGCTGGTCGGCGAACCCGGGCGCGAGGTCGCCGCGGACGGCACCTACCGGCTGTCGGAAGAGCAGGCGCGCGCGATCCTCGATCTGCGGCTGCAACGGCTGACCGGGCTGGAGCGCGAAAAGATCGCCGAGGAACTGCGCGGGCTGATCACCGAGATCGCCGGTTATCTCGAGATCCTGCGTTCGCGCGTGCGGCTTTTCGAGGTGCTGCGCGGCGAACTGCTCGACATCAAGGAGCGGTTCGCGACGCCGCGGCGGACCGCGATCGAGGATGTCGAGTTCGAAGCCGACATCGAGGCGCTGATCCAGCGCGAGGCGATGGTCGTGACCGTCAGTCACGCCGGCTACATCAAGCGGGTGCCGCTGTCGACCTATCGGGCGCAGCGCCGCGGCGGCCGAGGCCGCGCCGGCATGGCGATCCGTGAGGAGGACTTCCTCAGCGAGGTCTTTGTCGCCTCGACGCTCGCGCCGGTGCTGTTCTTCACCTCCTCGGGGCGGGTCTACAAGCTCAAGGTCTATCGGCTGCCGCTCGGTACCCCGCAGTCGCGCGGCCGGCCGATGGTCAATCTGTTGCCCAACCTGGCGGCGGGCGAGACGATCTCGACAATCATGCCGTTGCCCGAAGACGAGGAGAGTTGGAGCGACTTTACGGTCATGTTCGCGACCGCCAACGGCTATGTCCG
>DATARH010000048.1:0-22993 GCA_036264235.1 Allostellaceae bacterium | reverse complement strand
CGCTCCCGTCTATTCGCCACGAGTGAAGCGCGGCGGCGCGGTCAAGGCAAGCTCAGTGCCACGCGGAAGCCGGAGCGGTTGCGCTTGATCCCGACCGGCTCGGAAAAGCGGTGCGCGGCGCGGAAGAATGCCGGCCGGCCGTTGCCGAACGAACCCTTGCGGGCGGCGTGCATGCCGCAATCGCTGCCGGTGCGGGCCGATCCGTCATTCGGCGCGCCGACATAGTTGCCGGCCCAGCAATCGGCGGTGATCTCCCACACGTTGCCGAGCATGTCGTAGAGCCCGAACGGGTTCGGCTTGAACGAGCCGACTGGCGCTGTCTGGACAAATCCGTCGCGGCACGGCATCGCCGCGAAGCCGACCTGGCGGAAACCCTCGGCGGCGCTCTGGTCGCCGATATTTTCGTATTCGCAGACCTTGTCGGCGTCGGCCCCCCAATAGAACGGGGTCGTCGTGCCGCCGCGCACGGCGTATTCGAATTCTGCCTCGCTCGCCAGCCGGTACGGCTTGCCGGTCGTCTTTTGCAGCCAGCCGAGATAGGCGTTGATGTCGGGGCCGTTGACGCAAACGACGGGGTCGCGGTCGGTTTGCGGAAAGCCGGGGTTTTGCCAGCTCAGCTCGGCATTGCGGCGCCCCAACACCGCCTCGCCCGGCGCGACGCAGCCCGGTGCGATATGGAAATTCGTCGCCTTCACAAAGGCCGCGAACTCGCCGCGCGTCACCTCGAATTTGGCCAGAGCGAAGGGCTTGCCGATCGTCACTTCGTGCCGCGGCTGCTCGAACCCGGCAAGATTGGCCGGCACCTCAAACCGCTCCTGCTCGCCGTCAGCCGCGCCCATGTCGAACTTGCCGGCCGGCACGACCAGCATCTCGGGGCAGTTCGGACAGTCACGGAATGTCCGTGGCTTCAGCTCCGCCGGTTTCGGCACCGCGGCGATAGGCTGCGCCTGCGGCGCCGGTTGCGTTGCCGGCTTGGGCTCTGCGGCGGCGGTCGGCGGCTCACTCAAGGGCTGCCGCAGGCGCAGCGGTAGGACGACGCGGTTTTCAACCGCATAAAGGAAACAGGGGCCGCCGGAGCCGTTGCGCACGGGATCGTCGTTGCAGCGCTTCAGCGCCTGTTCTTCCGCCGTATATTGACTGGCGGCAGCGGTCATGACGAAGAACCGTCCGCGGGCTGGATGAAAGGCTGCAGCCTTCGACGCTGCCGCGGCCTTGTAGCCGAGAACGTCGGTGCGCTCGCGCAACAATGGGTTGCCAGGGATCTGCGCCGGGTCGAATTCGCCGGCATAGCGCGGCCGCGACATGTCGTGGGTCGGCCACTTGCCGTCCGGCGAGACCGGCTGGATCGTGTCGTCTAGCGCGGTCAGCATGCACGGCTCGCCGTACTCCACCTGGCAGCCTTCCAGCACCCCTTCGCTGGCGCTCTCGGGCGTCGGGCGTTCCGAGGTTTCCCAATGGCCGGCGCCGCTCGCCGGGACTGCCTGCGCCTTGTGGGGCAGCGCCGCCGCATAAGCGCGCGCGGCCGGTTCGTGAAACGTCTCGCCGCCGCGCGGGATCGCCGAGACAAGGCGCGCCAGCAGTGCATCGTGCAGCGGCGGGGTCGTCGGGGCGGCGGCCGGAGGCGCCGGTGTCGGTGCCGCGGCAGCTGGTGGAGGAGCATTCGTCGGCGCTGGCGCTTGCTGTGCAGTCTGCTTCTCGGGCGCCGGCCAGAGGAACCATGCCGCGCCGGCTAGGACAACGAGAATCACAACCGCGACGGCGGCAATGATCGGCAACAGCGACGGTCGGCCGGGTTCGGTTGCCGTGCGAGTCGGCTGCGGCGGCGTAGCAGGCGCGGGCACCGGAGCCGATGCGGCGCCGTCGCCGGTCGGAACCGTGGCGGCGTCCAGCTGGATCACCGCATTGAGCTGCACGACCAGCCGCTCGATCGCGTCCTCCCAATTATCGAACAGGTCGATCCATTGCCGGACCGCCAGCTCATAGGAGAGGGCGTCGTTCGGCACCACATCCTCGACTCGCACCGGCACCACGATGACGTTGTACCGCCCGGCCAGCGCGATCTCCTTTTTGACCTCCAGCGAATTGTTGGCGTTGGCCGAGAACACCAGGATCATCACCTTGGCGCCGCGGATCGCGCGGGTGATCGCTTCCTGGAAATTCTCGCCGGGGCCGATGTTGCGGCTCGAAATCCAGCACTGCAGGCCGCGCTGCTCTACCGCCTTGTAGATCGTCTCGGCGGCCTTGCGGTCGTGGCTGGAGAAGCTGATGAAGACGGGTGCGCTCATCGGGCCCCGACGAGTTGAAGGTAACGGACTTGCCTCCGGACATAATACAGGCGGGCCGCGATGCTGCAGAGAAATGGTGAATAGAATGCGCTCGATCAGCGCCCACGCCCGGTTTCGGCTATAGTCGCGGCAAAACCCCGAGCGGAGGACTCCCACATGGCCGAATCACCGAATGGCGCCAATGGCGCGCGACGCAACAAGACCGAAGCTGACATCACCGCCGAGGTGCTGGCGCGGTTTTCCGGCACCCCCGACCCGCGGCTGCGCCAGATCATGCTGAGCCTGATCAACCACTTGCACGCTTTTGTTAAGGAGGTGCAGCTGACCGAGGCCGAGTGGTTCCAGGCGATCGAGATCCTGACCGAGGCCGGCAAGATGTGCAGCGACAAGCGCCAGGAATTCATCCTGTTCTCGGACACGCTGGGCGTCTCGATGGTGGTCGACCTAATCGATCACGGCAAACCCGACGGCGCGACGGAATCGACCGTGTTCGGGCCATTCCACCGGCTCGGCGCGCCGGAGTTGCCGGCCGGCGGCAATATCGCGCATCGCGACACGACCGGCACTCCAACCCTGGTCTCCGGCCGCGTCCTCGATCTCGGCGGAAAGCCGATCGCCGGTGCGCTGCTTGATGTCTGGCAAACCCAAACGAGTGGCCTCTACGACGCCCAGGACGAGAGCCTCGACGGGCTTCACATGCGCGGTAAATTCCGCAGCGATGCCGAGGGCCGCTACCTCATTCGCACGGTGCGGCCGGTCAACTACCCGATCCCGTCCGACGGGCCGGTCGGCCGCATGCTGAAGGCGACCGGGCTGCATCCCTGGCGGCCGGCGCACATCCATTTCGTCGTTTCGGCCGAGGGTTACGAGCCGGTCACCACGCACATCTTCGATCGTACCGACGAATACCTGCGGAGCGACGCGGTGTTCGCGGTCAAGGACTCGCTGATCTGCGATTTCTCCCGCCACGAGACGCCCGACGCCGAGGCGGCAAAGCTCGGCATCACCGGACCGTTCCTGCGCGCAACCTTCGATTTCCGCCTGACCGTGGCGACCTCGCCGCAATCGACGGTCATGGACGCGCAGCGCCGCCTCGCCGCCCTCGGCGCGGTCGCGTAGGTCAGCGCGGACCGGTCACCCGATTTTCTCTGATCTTGTCTTCGACGGCGGCCAGAAGCTCGCTCGGCCGGACCGGTTTCATCAAGGTCTCGTGCTGTTCGGCGCGGCCGCCCGGCATCTGGAACAGGTAGCCGCTCATCAGCAGCGTTTCAGCGCCCATCTGTGCCGCGGCGTCGGCAATCAGCAGCCCGTCGCCGTCGGGGAGCCGCCAATCGGTGATGACGACCGAGTAGGCAGATCGGTCCAGGCAGTCCATTGCCTCGGCGGCCGTGCCGGCGGTGTCGATCGCGTAACCCCCATCCCAAAGCACATTGGCCAGCAGATCGCGGATCGCCCGTTCGTCGTCGACCAGCAGTATGCGTGGTTTAGAGACCATCGGTCAGGGCCGTCCTGAGATCGAGCTCGCGTTCCAGTTCGTCTGCTTTCGCTTCCAGTTCCCGAGCCAGTTCCTGCAGCTGATCGGAGAATGCCGTCCGATGTGCGGCCATCTCCCGCAATCGTTCGGCGCGCTCTCGAAGAGACTGCACGTGCTGGAATCGCGGCATCGGCCGTTCTCTGCGGACGTTCCCAACTATCTGAACCAGGATCGCTGCGGCTGCGTTCCCAAATGCTCGCGGAGGCATGCCGGTCCTTGGCACGACGTTTGCGGTGCAGCGTGACGGCACCGCAACGGAGCGTCCTTATGCTGTTTCTCCGGTCTTATCGTAATGATCCCCGGTTCGTGCTGCGCCGGCTTGAGCGCATCGCCGGCCACCTCAACGACGTACTGATCGTTTTCGCCTTCGGCTTGGGGGCGCTCGACCTGGTGTTCGCCGCTCATCGGGTGGCCGAGGCCCTGCCGCCGCTGCCCGGCGTCGTCGTTGCCCTGCACTGAACCCCTTGCTCGAAAACCGTGCAAATAGGTATGCATGGCTGACCTGTGTCGCCGACTGGTTGTGCACTGCAGCATCGGCAATATATCGGTCGGAAGTACCGATTGGCTTTGGGACCGCCCCGAAACTCTGCACGGGGTGGCGGGTAGGAGGAGATGAGCAAAGGGCCCTCGCCGCGAAACGCATACGGTCGTCAGCTCGCCCGCAAGGAATGGTTGCAGCGGCTCGATCGTCTCGCCGGCGATCTCAACGTGCTGCTGGTCCTGGTTGCGATCGGGCTGGCGACGCTGGACGCGACGATGCTGTTCAGCCAGCGCCTGATCGACAGCATCCCGCAGGTGACCCGAATCGTCGACGCACCGGCCACGGGAGCAACTCCGAAATAAAGCCCCTCGCACGCACTGCGGGAGAGGGTGCCTGAGGCCAAAGGCCAAAGGCGGGTGAGGGCATCGAGCGGCGGCGCTTCAACCCGTAGCCGAATAGCTCCCCATGAAGCGGTGAAATCGCGCCAGAAAATTCCGCGTCCTCGGATTCTCCGGCCGCTCCAGCACCTGCGCCGGCGGCCCCATCTCGACGATCACCCCGTCGCTCATGAAGGCGACCGCGTCGGCGACCTCATGCGCGAACGCGACCTCGTGGGTGACGATGACCATCGTCATCCCTTCGCGCGCCAAGCCCTCGATGACGCTGAGCACTTCGCCGACCAGCTCCGGGTCCAGTGCCGAGGTAACCTCGTCGCACAGCATCACGGCCGGCCCCATCGCCAGCGCCCGGGCGATCGCGACGCGCTGCCGCTGTCCGCCCGACAAATGGGAGGGGTAGCTGTCGGCCTTGTCGGCGAGGCCGACCTTCGCCAACAGCTCGCGTCCCAACTCGGCGGCTTCCCGCCGCGGCGTCTTCTTCACGATGACCGGCCCCGAGGTCACGTTGTCGAGCGCCGTCATGTGCGGGAACAGGTTGAAATGCTGGAACACCATGCCGGTCGCGGCGCGGAACGCCGCCAGCTCGCGGTCGCGCGCCCGCACCCGCAGGCCGCCGGCTCCTTTTGGGCCAAAACTCATCCGGCGGTCGCCGACCCGGATGTCGCCACGATCGGGTGTTTCCAGCAGGTTGATGCAGCGCAACAGCGTCGATTTGCCGGAGCCCGAGGGGCCGATCACCGCGACAACGCCGCCGCGCTCGACCCGCAGCGAGATGCCCTTCAGCACCTCGACCGCGCCGAACGATTTCCACAGCTCGTCGATTTCGATCATTGGCGGCATGGCGACGCGGCCGGCCCCGCAGGAAACGGACCATTCCAATAGCTCATCACCGCCGGTCCTCGCTACGATCGTCCTTTGCCAGGCGCTGGGGCGGCGATATTTTCGTCGGCGATGAACCGGAAAGAGCGGCGCGCCGCGCTGAAACAGGGCCGGGCGGTCGCGCCGTCGCCCGGCAGTCTGGGCGACCCGCCCGAGCTCGCCCTGTTGCTGGAAGAAGCTGTTCAGCATCATCAATCCGGCCGGCTTGATGGGGCCGAGGCGCTGTACCGGCGGGTCCTCGCGGTCAATCCGAACCACGCGCAAACCCTGCACCTGCTCGGCCTGGCCGCGCATCAGGGCGGCCGTCACGACGCCGCTGCCGAGCTGATCGGCCGGGCGATTGCGATCAATGGCGCCATTCCCGACTTCCACAACAATCTCGGCAGCGTCTTCCAGCTGCTCGGCCGCTACGACAAGGCGATCCGCGCGTATCGGCGGGCGGTCGCACTGCAGCCCGATCTGGCGGAGGCCCACTGGAATCTTGGGAAGTCGCATTACCTGTCGGGGGATCGCGACGCGGCGATCGCGCAGTACCGCCGCACCCTGGCGCTGAAGCCTGGCGATCCCGACCTCCTGAACAATCTGGCGGCGACGCTTTACGAGCGCGGCGACTACGAGGAGGCGGTGCGCCATTACCGGGAAGCGCTGGCGCTGCGGCCGGACAATGCCGAGCTCTGCTGCAATCTCGCGATGGCGCTCTATGCGCAGACGCAGATTGACGAGGCGATCGAGCAGTATCGCCGTGCGCTCGCGCTTCAGCCCGATTTCGCACAGGCGCACAACAATCTCGGCAACGCGCTGCTGGCGCGCGGCGAGCATGACGAGGCGCTCACGCACTATCGCCGCGCGCTCGCCATCAACCCCGACTCGGCCGAGAGCTACTGCAACATCGCCTTCGCCTTGAACGAGCAGGGCAACCCATCCGAGGCGATCGGCTATTGCCGCGAGGCGCTGGCGCGTCGCCCGGATTTCGCCGAGGCGCACAACAATCTGGCGAACGCGTTCTACGCCTGCGGCCAGGAGGACGAGGCGATCGCGCATTACCGCCAGGCGATCGCCTGCAAGCCGCAGCTGCCCGAGCCGTATTACAGCCTCGCCAACGCGCTGAACGGTCGCGGCCTCGTCGCCGAGGCGATCGCGTCTATGGAGCGGTTCATCGCGCTGCGGCCGAACTTCATCGACGCGCATGTCCAGCTCGTCTATTTGAAGACGCAGGCCTGCAACTGGCGCGACTATGCCGCCGAGGAGGCGGCGTTGCTGTCGCTGGTGCAGCAGGGCGTTGCCGCGGTCGAGCCGTTCATGCTGCTGAGCCGGGCGAGCGCGACGCCTGTCGACCAGCTGCTATGCGCGCGGCAATACAGCCAAAAGCTCAGCTCCACGAACCCGGCGTTCCGACACCTGGCGCGATCCGCCGAACCGCGCATCCGGCTCGGCTACCTGTCGCAGGATTTTCGGGAGCATCCGGTTGCGCATCTGCTCGCCGAATTGATCGAGCGCCACGACCGCTCGGCCTTCGAAGTTGCGGCCTATTCGTACGGGCCCGACGATGGCAGCGACATCCGTCGTCGCCTCGTCGCGGCCTTCGACCGGTTCGTCGACATCACCGGCATCGGCGATGCTGCCGCCGCCGAGCGCATCCATGCCAACGGGATCGACATCCTGATCGATCTCAACGCCTATTCCGGGCGGCCGCGGACCCGAATCGGTGCCCTCCGCCCGGCGCCGGTTCAGGTCAATTTTCTCGGCTATCCCGGCACGATGGGCGTCGATTTCATCGACTACATCATCGTCGATCCGGTGATCGCGCCGGCCGATCAGCAGCCGCACTTCACCGAAAAGCTGGTGCAGCTGCCTTATTGCTATCAGCCGAGCGACACCACCCGCGAGATCGCGCCGCCGCCTGCCTCGCGCGCCGCCGCCGGTCTGCCCGAAGGGGGTTTCGTGTTCTGCTGCTTCAACAACAGCTACAAGCTTAATCCGGCGGTCTTCGATCTCTGGATGCGGCTGCTGTGCGAAGCTCCGGACAGCGTGCTGTGGCTGCTCGAAACCAATTCGTTGGTCGCCGGCAATTTGCGTCGCGAGGCGGCGGCGCGCGGCGTCGCGCCGGAGCGGCTGGTGTTCGCGCCGCGCTTGCCGCAGACCGAGCACCTCGGGCGGCACCGCCTCGCCGATCTGTTTCTCGACACCTTCCCCTACAACGCCCACACGACTGCCAGCGATGCTCTTTGGGCCGGCCTGCCGCTGTTGACCGTCGCCGGAGCGACCTTCGCGGGCCGCGTCGCCGCCAGCCTGCTGCACGCGCTTGGGCGGTCCGAGCTGATTGCCGCCTCGCCGGCAGAGTACGAATCCCGCGCCCTGCAACTGGCCCGCGACCCCGGCCAGTTGGCGCAGCTCCGTCACCGCTTGGCCGAAGGCCGCTCGTGGATGCCGCTGTTCGACATGGCGCGGTACACCCGCGACATCGAGGCGGCGTATCGGCGGATGTGGGAGGGCTGGTGTGCCGGCGCGCCGCCGGCGCCGATCACGATCGCTGGGGAGGCGTGATCAGTCGGCTCGCGCGAGCCACCGTTCGACGAGTTGCGCACCCAGGGTCAGCGGGAACAGGACCGCGAAATACAGCACCGCCACCATCGTATAGACCTCGAGCGGCCGGTAGGTCGCGGCGGTGATCAACTCGCCCTGATACAAGAGATCGGCGACCGCGATCGTCGACACCAGCGAGGTGTTCTTCAGCTGGATGATCGACTGGTTCATGAAGGGCGGGATCATCCGCTTCAGCGCCTGCGGTAGGATCACGTAGCGCATCAATTGCCGCTGCCGCATGCCGATCGCCCGCGCCGCGTCCCACTGGCCGCGCTCGATCGAATTGACCCCGCCGCGCACGATCTCGGCATAGAATGCGCCGGTGTAGAGAGACAGCACCAGCGTCGCCGCGACCGTCGCCGGGATGTCGATCCCGACCACCACCGGCAGGGCGTAATAAAACCAGATTATCTGTACCAGCAGCGGTGTGCAGCGGAAGATTTCGACATAGGCGATCAGCGGCGCATTGACGAACGCGTTGCGCGACAGCCGCAACAACCCGGTGACAAGACCGATGACGAGACCGAAGAAGATGGTCCCGACCGTGTAAGCCATCGTCACCCCGAGCCCCAACAGAATCAGCCCGCGGTACTGCCACAAAAACGAGAAATCCCAGGCGTAGCTCGGCGCGCTGCTCATTCTGAAGCTGTCATCGAGGAGCCCGGAGGGTGACGAAGCAATCTCGCCGGCATCAAGCCGCACGGCACGAGATTGCTTCGCTGCGCTCGCAATTACAGCCCCGTTCTGGAACGCGGGCGTCTCGCTCGCCCAACGGAGGTAAGAGCGGCGTGGACGGCCGCGGTCCGGATATCAGCGGCTCAAAACTCCACATCGGCCGGCACGTCTTCCGGCTTGACACCGTTGATCGCCAGCCCGTTGTAGAGCCATTCGCGGATCTGCTGGATGCCGCGGTTGTAATCGACCCAAGCGTTGAGGAAGTCGCGCCAGCGCTTGTCGGTCTCCATGCGGATGCCCATGCAGGTCGGCAATTGCACGCGCGGCTGGTGCAGCATCTGGAATTCGCCCAGCTGCGGGTTCTTCTTGACGGCGGTCAGCCCCAAATTCACCGCCAGGATCACGCAATCGGCGCGACCGGACTGCACCGCCAGGATGCATTCGTCGCGCATCTTGAAGCCGATGATCGTTGCCTTCGGCGCGAAGCGGCGCGCTGAAATCTCATGCACCGAGCCGATATCGACCGCGATCTTCACCTCGGGCTTGTTCAACTCGGCCCAGTTGGTCGCCTTGAACCCCTTCTTCCCGACCATGCCGAAGCCGTGCAGGTAGAACGCGTGGGTGAAGTCGATCACCAGCGCCCGCAGCGGCGTCGGGTTCAGCGAGAAGGCGAGGTCGATCTTGCCGGCCTGCAGGTCGAGCACCGAATTCCCGTAGGTGGACTCGAGATACTCGACCTTGCCGTCGAACACCTTGGCGATGTCCTTGGCCATGTCGATGCACATGCCGGTCCATTCGCCGCTGGCGAGGTCCTTGTTGAAATAGGGGGCTTCGCCGGGTAGCGCCGCGATCCGCAGCGTCTTCGAGTTCTTCACCCGGTCGATCGTCGAGTCGCCGGATACGGCGTTGACCGGTGCCGGCGCCTGAGCCTGGGCTTGCACCCGTTCGGCGAGCAGGGTGGCGGTGCCCGCCGCGGCGGCACCGGCAAACAGGCGGCGTGACAGCATGGAAACCTCCGTTCTCTGCCTGGGTTCGGCAAGATTTGCGCCAACCCTAGCGCGCCCTACGCCACGCAGGAACCGCAAAAGACGCGGCTTGCCGCGGCAGGTGCGCGGCGCTACGCCTAGCAATCCTTCGGAGGACCCAATGCCGGTCAACAAGCCCCATCTCGAATTTCACGCCGTCGATATGAGCAGCGGCTGGCAGACACCGGAGGGCTACCCGGCTGGCATCGAGCAGAAGATCCTCGCCGGCGCGCTCGACGAAAGCGGCCGCAGCGGCAGCCGCACCCGTCTCCTGCGCTTCCGGCCGGCCGTCTTCACGACCGCGCCCTTCGTCCACGACTACTGGGAGGAGGTCTACCTCCTGCAGGGCGATCTGACCGTCGGCAATGATGCCGAGGGCCGAGGCGGAGAGAGCTTTGCCCCCGGCACCTATGCCTGTCGCCCGCCCGGCGCCGTGCATGGCCCCTTCAAATCGGAGGCCGGCTGCCTGCTGCTCGAAATCCACTATTACGACCAGGCGGCGGACTGAGCGGGCTTTCGCGCCGGGCCGATCGGTGATGGAATGACCCGGTGAAGCTCGCGATCCCGGATTTGATCTCCAATTCGTATTTCCCGGCGCTCGCCGCGGCCGAACTCGGCTGCTTTCGTGACCAGGGGCTCGAGGTCTCGGCCGAGCTGATCTTCCCGGTAGACCGCTGTTACCAGGCTCTGCGCGACGGCGAGGTCGATTTCGTCGGCGGTGCCGCGCACGGCGCGCTCGCCGCCTTCCCGGAATGGAAAGGGGTCAAGCTGCTCGGCGCGCTGGCTCAGGGCATGTACTGGTTCCTCGTGATGCACGCCGACCACAACATCGCTCGCGGTGATCTCGCCGCGCTGCGCGGCCGCCGCATCGGCGCCGCCCCTTGGGTCGAGATGGGGTTGCGCCGCCTCCTCGCCGCCGCCGGTCTCGACCCCCGCCGCGACGACATCAGGGTCGGCCCGGTTCCGGGCGCGGTCGGCTCCACCGTCAATTTCGGCCTGACCGCGGCGCAGGCGCTCGAAAAGCGCGAGATCGACGGCTTCTGGGCCAACGGCATGGCAACCGAGATCGCGGTCTCCGGCGGCTTCGGCAACATCATTCTCGATGTTCGCCGGGGCGACGGCCCGCCGGGCTGCTTCGATTACACGATGGGCGTGCTGGCGACCACCGAGCGACTCGTTCAAGAAAGGCCGGATACCGCCGCCGCGGCGGTGCGCGCGCTGGTCGCAGCGCAGAACGTCCTGAAGGCAGATGTCTGGCGCGCCGCCGATGCCGCCCAAAACCGCTTTCCGCCGCGCGAAACCGGCCTGATCGCCGGCATCGTCGAGCGCGACCTGCCCTATTACGACGCGACGATCCAGCCACATTCGGTGACGGCGATCAACGGCTTCGCCCTCTGGCTCAGCCTCCTCGATGACGAGGTGCCGTACGAGCAGATCGTCGCCACCGAATTCGCGCCGCTCTGGGCCGTCGGCGAGGACGAATGAGGGCCCGGGGAATGAAAGACCGCGAATGAGAACCGGCGCCGAATACCGCGAGGCGCTGCGCGACGGCCGCCGCGTCTTTGTGATGGGCGAGGGCCGCGTCCAGGATGTGACGACGCACCCGGCGACCGCCGCGATGGTCGAGGAATACGTCGCCTGGTACGACCGCCATCTCGACCCCGATTGGCAGGACATCCTGTTCGCGCCGGCGACATCCGAACGCGAAAAGACCGCCTGGGCCTATGTCCTGCCCAAGAATTCCGCCGATCTCGTCGGGATCGCGCGCTCCTTCGCGAAGACGCTGTTCCACAGCGCCGGCAACATGACCCACGATCCGGCCTACGGTCACCTGATCGCGATGGGCGTCTTGACCGCGACCCAGGAGCACAAGCATTCGGCGAAGAACATTGCCGATGCCGAGACCTACCGAGCCTCGATCGCCAAGACCGGCCGCTTCCTGACCTTCTGCGGCGGCGCCGCGCCGATCGGTCACCGGCTGCGCCCGGATCCCGCCGAGCGCGCCGCGCTGAAGCTGGTGAAGGAGACCGATGCCGGTGTCGTGATCTCCGGCCGCATCGGCATGCATACGAGCCCCGCCTATGCCGAGGACGTCTATGTCGGGGCTCTCAACGGCGTGAAAATCGGTGACCATTGCGCCAGCTTTATCGTGCCGGTCGCCGATCCCGGTGTGACCACGGTCTGCCGCAAGCTCGCTCCGTCGCATAAGAGCCGCTTCCTGTCGCCGCTGTCGGGCCGCTTCGACGAGCTCGACGGCCAGATGTGGCTCGACAATGTCGCCATTCCCTGGGAGCGGGTGTTCTTCGTCGAACCGTCGCCCGAGCCGATCGCCACTTATCTCTTGTGGCACCACCTCTATGGCTGGCTAGCGCGCGCCGAATTCACCTTGGGCCTGGCGCTGGCGCTCGCCGACTCGCTCGGCCTCAAGGAGGCGGAGCCCACGGTCGAGCTGCTGCTCGACCTCGTCGTTGAGGTGCAGACCGTGCGCGCCTGCCTGACCGCGGCCGAGCGTGACCCGTCCTTCACCGTCGGCGGCAATTGCTACGCCAACTACACGCATCTGATGGTCGGCGGCATCGCGCTTCAGAAGGCGCGTCAACGCATCTCCGAAATCTTGCGTCAGGTGCCGGGTTCGTCGCTGGTCGTGGCGCCCGCCGACACCGACCTCGACGATCCGGAGATCAGTGCCGAGCTCGAAGCCTGTTTCGCCGGCGGCGGCTGGACCGCACGGCAGCGCGCGGCATTGCTGCAGCTTGCCGCCGATCACGTGTCGTCGGCTCTCGAAGGCCGCGAAAGCTCGTTCGAGCTGCATGCCAGCGGCGGCATCCCGGTGTGGCGCGGCCGCTTGCGCCAGCGTTTCCCCAGCTACAACGATCTCGCCAACGCCGTCTTGAAGCTGATCGACATCCCGATGCCAGAGATCGATGTCGGCAACATCCCGGCGATCCCGCTAGCACCGCGCCGCGTCAACACCGTCACGCCGCCGCCATCGCCCGAAAAACGCACATGACCGAAACGGTCGCGATCATCGGGGCCGGCATCGGCGGCGTTTATGTCGCCGCCGATCTCGGGTTGCGCGGCTGCCGCCTGCGGCTGCACGACCGCGACGACAGCCGCCTCGCCGACATCCGCGCCCGCGGCGGCATCGATGTCGAAGGTGATACACCGGGCTTCTCGGCGATCGAGCAGGTGACGACCGTCCTCGCCTCGGCCATCGGCGGCGCCGATATCATTATCGTCTGCACCGGCGGCACCTATCAGGAAGCGCTCGCGCGCTCGCTGGCGCCGCTGCTGCGCGATCGCCAGGTCATCCTGTTGATCCAGGGCAACACCGGCGGCTCGCTGGTCGTGCGCCGGGCGCTCGACGCCGCCGGCTGCCACGCGCAGATCGACATCGCCGAGATCGACAACTATCCGTATTCGTGCTGGCGGCTCGGTCCCGCCCGCATCAAGCCGATCGTGCGCAAGCGCTGGCTGCAGATCGCGACGTTCCCCGGCGACCGCATCGGCGCAATCTTCCCGCGCCTGTCACCGCTGTTCCCGGAAGCGGTCGCGGCGCCGAGTATCGTCTCCACAGGCTTCACCAATGCCAACGCGATGCTGCATGTCGCTAACTGCGTCGCCAATGCCGGCAAGATCGACCGCGGCGAGCCCTACAAATTCTACGCCGAGGGCGTCAGCCCGGCCGTCGCGCGGCTGTACCAGGCGATCAACGCCGAGCGGGTCGCGGTCGCCGCCGCCTATGGGGCCGCGGTGCCGACTCTCGAGGACTGGTTCGAGCGCGTCTACGGCGTCCGCGGCGCCGGCCTCGACGAGACCTGCCGGCTGCTGACGACCAACAGCGACGGGCCGTATCAGGCGACTGGCACACCGTCCTCCTGGACGCACAAATACATCGCCGAGGACGTTCCGGTCGGGTTGATCCCGATGAGCGCGCTCGGGGCCGCGGCCGGCGTCGCGACCCCGGCAATCGACGCGGTGATCCGCCTGGCGCAAATCCTCGCCGGCAATGATTTCGCCGCCGACGCCCGCAGCCTCGGCCGCATGGGCCTCGCCGGCATGGACGCCGGCCAAATCCGCCGCACCCTCGATGAGGGCTTCCGGTGATCGATCTGGCGCCCTTTCTGGCGCCCTCCGCTGCAATCGACTTCGACGCTGCGATCGTCACCCGTCTCGCCGAGACCATCCGGCGCGACAGCGAACTCCCGACGATCCGGGCCGCCTATGAACTGGTCCGCGACCGCTTCGCGCACAGCTACGACACCGGCGCGCAGGAGGTCAGCGTCTCGGCCTCCGACGTGGTCCGTCTGGGTCACGGCATCTGTTTCGCCAAGGCGCATCTGCTGGCGGCGGTGCTGCGTGCCAACCGCATCCCCGCCGCGCTCTGCTACCAGAAGCTGGCGCGCGACGACCAAGGGCCCGGCGGGACCTGTTTGCATGGGCTCAACGCGGTCTGGCTTAACGGCCGCTGGCGCCGCCTCGACCCGCGCGGCAACAAGCCGGCGACGGCGGCGCCGTTCGACCCGGATTGCGAGCGCCCCGCCTATCAAATCGATCCCGCCCGTAGCGAGCGCGACTACCGCGACGTGATCGCCGAGCCGCTGGCCTGCGTTCTCACGGCGCTGCGCGGCAGCCGCACCGTTGCCGAACTCGACCGCAATCTGCCGCCCGACCGTGACGACCTCCGGGACGGGCAATGAATGGGTTTGTGCCAATCCCTGTGTCTGATACAGTGCCTGCCATGTCGATCGTCCGGCAAAGCGCGATCTGGTGGTGGCCCGTCTAACAGCGGCGGCCATCCCATAGGTATTCACCACGGCCGCCTCGGGAGCACCCAGGCGGCCTTCGCATTTCCGGAGCGCACGCATGGACCCCGGGGCGAAGCTCAAAAGGGGTCAGCGATGCAAATCCTGAGCTACGAGACCAAGGGCGGCATCCGGGTGGAGCGCGAGATCGCGATCCGGCCCTACAGCCCGGCCGACACGGCGCTGGCCGATGCGCTCGACCGAAAGCGCGGCGTGTTGTTCTCGTCCAGCTTCGAGTTCCCCGGCCGCTACACCCGCTGGGACATGGGCTTTGTCGATCCGCCGCTGGTGTTGACCGCGCGCGGCCGCGATTTCGCGGTCGAGGCGCTGAACGCCCGCGGCCGGATCCTGCTGCCGCCGATCGCAGCCGCCCTCGGCCGCCTTCCCGAAATCCGCATCGAGCACATCGGCGCCGATCGCATTGCCGGCGGCATCGCCGAGGCGACCGAGCGCTTCCCCGAGGAGCAGCGCAGCCGGCAGCCGAGCGTGTTTTCGGTGCTGCGGACCCTCGGCGACCTGTTCCGCACCACCGAGGATGAGCATCTCGGCCTCTACGGCGCCTTCGGCTACGACCTCGTCTTCCAGTTCGAGCCGATGCACCTCAAGCTGCCGCGCCCCGACGATCAGCGCGACCTCGTCCTCTACCTTCCGGATGAGATTCTGATCGTCGACCATATGCGCCAGCAATCGGCGGTCTACCGCTATGACTTCACCGCCGGCGGCGGTTCGACCGCCGGCCTGCCGCGGGCAACGCCGGAGGCGCCCTACGGTCCCGGCACGGCACCGCGCCCGCCCGAGAGCGACCACGCGCCCGGGGAGTATGCGGCGCTGGTTCGCCGTGCCAAGGAGGCGTTCGTGCGCGGCGATCTGTTCGAGGTCGTCGCCGGCCAACTCTTCGCCGAACCCTGCGCCGATCCGCCAAGCATGGTGTTTCACCGGCTGCGCCGGGCCAACCCGGCACCCTACGGCGCGCTGATCAATCTCGGTGACGGCGAGTTCCTCGTCTCGGCGTCGCCAGAAATGTATGTCCGCGTCGAGGGCAAGCGCATCGAGACCTGCCCGATCTGCGGCACGATCCGCCGCGGCGTCGATGCGATCGAGGATGCCGACCGCATCCTCGAGCTCTTGAACTCGAAGAAGGACGAGAGCGAACTGACGATGTGCACCGATGTCGACCGCAACGACAAGTCGCGGGTCTGCGTCGCCGGCAGCGTCAAGGTGATCGGTCGCCGTCAGATCGAGATGTATTCGCGCCTCATCCACACGGTCGATCATGTCGAGGGCGAGTTGCGCCCGGAATTCGATGCCCTCGATGGCTTTCTCAGCCACGCCTGGGCGGTGACCGTCACCGGTGCGCCGAAGCTGTGGGCGATCCGCTGGATCGAGGAGAACGAACGCTCGTCGCGCCGCTGGTACGGCGGCGCGATCGGCCGTCTCGGTTTCGACGGCAATATGAACACCGGCCTGACCTTGCGCACGATCCGGATGAAGGATGGCGTCGCCGATATCCGCGCCGGCGCGACCTTGCTGTTTGACAGCGATCCCGAAGCCGAAGAGGCGGAGACCGAGTTGAAGGCCGCCGCCCTGTTCGGCGCGATCCGCGGCAGCGCCGGCAAAGCGACATCAAAGGAGGCGAGGGCGCCGACCGGGCGCGGCCGCAAGGTGCTGCTGGTCGATCACGAGGATTCGTTCGTCCACACGCTGGCCGGCTATATCCGTCGCACCGGTGCCGAGGTCGTGACGCTGCGTCATGATTACGCCCGCGCCGAATTGCGCAACGGCCTTAAGCCCGACCTCGCGGTCCTGTCGCCGGGACCGGGCCGGCCGCAGGATTTCGCGATGACCGAGACCCTCGACCTGCTGCTCGACAAGCGGGTGCCGATCTTCGGCGTCTGCCTCGGTTTGCAGGGGCTCGTTGAATATTTCGGTGGCGCGCTCGGCGTGCTCGATGTGCCGATGCACGGCAAGCCGTCGCCGGTGCGCGGCACGCCGGGCCGCTTCCTGCCCGGCTTCAGCGACCGCTACACGGTCGGCCGCTACCACTCGCTCTACGCGATGAAGGACAAGCTGCCGCCGGTACTCGCCGTCACCGCCGAAAGCGAGGACGGCGTCATCATGGCGGTCGAGCATACGGAGTTGCCGATCGCGGCGGTGCAGTTTCATCCGGAATCGGTGATGACCGCGCCGGAGACCGTCGGCATGCCGATCATCGACGCGGTGCTGACCAGCATGTGTGGGGAGACAGCGTAATGCAGCGACGCAACCTAGGTGAATTGGATGTGTCGGCGGTCGGACTCGGCTGTGGCACGATGACGTCGTTCTATGGAGAGCCCGACACCGATAGCGCGATCGCGACGATCCGCCGGGCGCGCGACCTCGGCATCGATTTCCTCGACACCTCCGACGCCTATGGCCGCGGCCGCAACGAGGAGCTGATCGCGCGCCGCATTGCAGGGCATCGCGACGATTACGTGATCGCCAGCAAATTCGGCAATGTCCAGCTGCAGGGCGGGCCGCGCTTCGCCGACGGCCGTCCGGAATACGTCAAGGAGTGCTGCGACAAGAGCTTGGCGCGGCTCAAGACCGACGTGATCGACCTCTATTTCATTCACCGGGTCGATGCCGATGTGCCGATCGAGGACACGATCGGTGCGATGGCCGATCTCGTGCGCGAAGGCAAGGTGCGCCATCTCGGCATCTGCGAGGCTGGGCCGCAGACGATCCGCCGCGCCCATGCGGTGCACCCGATCAGTGCGATCCAGACCGAATATTCGCTGTGGTCGCGCGACGTCGAAAGCGAAATCCTGCCGCTGTGCGAGGAGCTCGGCATCGGGTTTGTCGCCTACAGCCCGTTGGGCCGTGGCTTCCTGACCGGCACGGTCACCGATCTCGACAGCTTGCGCGATGGCGACGCGCGCCGCCGCATGCCGCGCTTCCAGGCCGACAATCTGAAACGCAACCTGCAGCTGGTCGAGGAATTGAAGGCGCATGCCGCGTCGGAGCGTTGTACCCCGGCGCAACTGGCGCTGGCCTGGGTGTTGGCGCAGCGGCCGTTCATCGTCCCGATCGCCGGCACCAGTCACGTCCACTACCTCGAGCAGAACGCCGCCGCAGCGGCGCTGCGGCTCTCAGCCGATACACAGGACGCGCTCGCCCATATCTTCCGCCCCGGCGCCGCCGCCGGCACCCGCTACCCGGCCGAGCACCTGTCGCGCCTCGGGATCTGAAGTCCCCGTTATTGAGAGGCGCCGATCGGCTGCATTCCCGAACGTAACGGTAGAAAGATCGGCGATCAGGGCCATTGCGGCCGTTCCAAATCGCAGAGGACTGCGATTTGGAGGCTCGATGATCGGCGCGCAAACCGTCATGGTCCGACGGCTTACCCCGCGTTCGGCGAGGAGAGGTGGAACTGTCAGCATATTGCTGCTGATGGCGGCACTATGTTTTTGGTCCCCGTTGCCGGTGGCGGCGGCGCCGACGACCGGTCCTGCCCTTGCCCCTGCTGCGCCGGAAGCCGGTGAAGCCTCGTCGCCGCAGCCCGGTGACACCGCCGCCGCGCCATTATCGCCGGTTGACGAGCAGGCCGCCGCGCTGGCGCAGGCGCTGCGCCAGGAGGTTCCGAAAGCCATTGTCGATACGCCGCAGAGCGCGCAATCCTGGATCGAGCGTGCCCAGGCGGTAATCGCCGCCGGCGGCTACAAGATCGAGCGGCCGCAGCTGCTGGTCGTCGTCGACCGTAACCCTCGCGTGCAGCAGATGCGGATCGTCTTGGCACGCCCCGACGGCCCCTGGCAGAGCCTCGGCGGCACCAAGGTGTCGACCGGCCGGCCGCGCGGCTTCGAGCACTTCCTGACGCCGACCGGCGTCTTCCCGCACACCAGCCGGATCCTCGATTGGCGCGCCGAGGGCACCTTCAACGAGAACCACGTCCGCGGCCTCGGCGTCGAAGGCATGCGGGTCTGGGATTTCGGTTGGCAACCCGCGCTCAAGGGTTGGGGGCCGCCGGGCGGGGTCGGCAAGATGCGCCTCTTGGTGCACGCCACCGACCCGGCGACGCTGGAACGCCAGGTCGGGCGCCCCGCATCGGACGGCTGCGTGCGCATCCCGACCGCGATGAACCGCTTCCTCGACCTCCACGGCGTCCTCGACAGCGATTACGAGCAGGCGGCGCGGCGCAATGCGCGCTTCGCCAAGGTGCTGCTTTCCGACCGGGCGCCGACGCCCCTCGCCGGCGATGCCCTGGTCATCATCGACTCCTCGGAAAACCCGGGCATGCAGGGCTCGACGAACGCCGCGCAAGCGACGACGAACCAGGTGTCGGCGCCGGCCCAGGCGTCTCGCCCGGCGGCTGCGGCGAACACCAAGGGCAGGATCGAAAGACACGGCGCGTCGCACCATTCACGCCGAGCCGCGGTTCACAAGCACCATCGCCGCGCATAGTCGCCTACCGTTCGAAGAGGCTTGGGTTCGCGGCGGCGATCCTCTAGCGTCGGATTCGGGAGGAGGGCCTATGGAATTCGGCATGTTCCACGAGTTTCCGTCGGTGCCGGGGCGCAGCGAGACCGAGATGTTCGACGAATCGATCGAACAGATCGATGCCGCCGAGCGCTTCGGTCTCGACGTGATGTGGCTCGCGGAAATCCACTTCGCGCCGGAGCGCACTTACCTGTCGTCGCCGCTCGCGATCTCCAGCGCGATCGCCGCCCGCACCGAGCGCATGAAAATCGGCATCGCGGTCCAGGTGCTCCCCTTGTGTCACCCACTGCGCCTCGCCGAGGAGGCGGCGACGGTCGATCAGGTCAGCCGCGGTCGGCTGATCTTCGGCGTCGGCCGCAGCGGTGTCGTCAGCACCTATGACGCCTATGGCGTTCCTTACGACGAAAGCCGCGACCGCTTCACCGAAATCCTCGACATCGTCAAGCGCGCCTGGAGCGAGCCCCGCTTCTCCTACCAGGGGAAGTGCCACAGCTTCGATAACGTCGCCTGTGTGCCGAAACCGTATCAAGGCCGGATGCCGCCGATCCGCATCGCCGCCAGCACCCCCGATACCTTCCCGGCCATTGGCGCGCTTGGCTATCCGGTCTTCGCCAGCACCCGGCATCCGACCTGGGACGAATTGGCGCCGCACATTGAGGCTTACCAAGAGGGTTGGAAAGGCGCCCGCCTTCCGGGCCGGGGCGAGGTCTATGTCTCGGCCCCGATCTACATCGCCGAGACCGAGGAGCGGGCCCGCGCCGAGGCCGAGGAGAGCGTCACGCATTTTTATCGGCTGCAATACGAGCTGATCGCCGACTCGGCGCGCCGCACCGGCCGCGAGAACTTCATCCGCCGCGCCGAGCACTTGAAAAATCTGACCTATGCCGATGCGCTGCGCGGCAATGTCATCGTCGGTACCCCCGACAGCGTCACGGCGCGTCTCAAGGAATTGCAGCAGCGGCTCGGCTTTGCCGGCATCCTCGCCGAATTGAACTGCGGCGGGCTGATCCCGCACGAGCGTGTGCTGAACGCGCTGCGGCTGCTATGCCAGGAGGTGAAGCCGCGGTTCCGGTAAGCAATGCGGCAATTTTGGCAGCCTAACCCATTTTGCCGGCGGGTCGGGCCGCCGCTTGGGTTACAGTCGCCAAAATCCTTGTTGGGGAGGAGGCCTGATGACGCGCCTTAAACCGTTCCTGCTCTCTGCCGCTGCGGCGCTGCTGCTCGGCCTCGGGACAACTGCTGACGCCGCCGAGCCGATCAAGATCGGCACCGGGATGGCGTTGACCGGCGGTCTCGCCGCCAGCGGCAAGGCCGCGATCCTGGCGATGAAGATCTGGGAGGAAGAGATCAACGCCGCCGGCGGGCTGCTCGGCCGGCCGGTGAAGCTGATCTACTACGACGATCAGAGCAATCCCTCGACCGTTCCCGGCATCTTCACCAAGCTGCTTGATGTCGACAAGGTTGATCTGCTGTGCGGTGACTACGGCACCAACCTGCTGGCGCCGGCAATGCCGGTGGTGATCCAGCACAACATGACGTTCTTTGCGCTGTTCGGGCTCGATGTGAACCACGAGTTCCATTACCAGCGCTATTTCGCGATGCAGCCGGCCGGCGGACCCGATCCGTCATCGGCTTTCTCGAAGGGCTTCTTCGAGATCGCGGCGGCGCAGAACCCAAAGCCGAAAACCTTGGCGATCGTCGCTGCCGATGCCGAGTTCCCGCACAACGCGGCCGACGGCGCCCGCAAGAACGCCAAGGAAGCCGGGCTGCAGATCGTTTACGACAAGACCTATCCACCGAACACGACCGACTACACCCCGATCGTGCGCGCGATCGACTCCGCCAACGCCGATGTCGTGTTCAGCGCCTCATACCCGCCCGACGCGGTCGGCATCGTGCGCGCCGCCAACGAGGTCGGCCTCAAGGCGAAACTGTTCGGCGGCGGCCTCGTCGGCCTGCAATACGCCTCGATCAAGCAGCAGCTCGGGCCACAGCTCAACGGTATCGTCAATTACGATTTCTGGGAGCCGGCCAAGACGCTGCAATTTGCCGGTGTGCTCGACTTCCTGAAGAAGTACCAGGCCAAGGCGGCGAGCGAAGGTGTCGATCCGCTCGGCTATTATCTGCCGCCCTTTGCCTACGCCAACATGCAGGTGTTGCAGCAGGCCGTCGAAGGCACCAAGAGTCTCGACCAGGACAAGCTCGCCGAGTGGCTGCGCAAGAACACGCTGCACACCGTCGTCGGTGACATCCAGTTCGGCGACAATGGCGAGTGGAAGGAGGCGCGGGTGCTGCAGGTGCAGTTCCATGGCGTAAAGGGCAACGACCTCGACCAGTGGAAGACCGATGAGCGGCAGACCGTGCTGTGGCCGGCCAAATACGAAACCGGCAAGACGATCTATCCCTACGCCGACGCGAAGAAACAGTAGCATTGTCCTCTGGAGGCGCGGCAACACCGCGCTTCCGGACGACAACCATAAGCGAGAGGCAGCATGCGTTTCGGATTGTTCGGCGGCGCCCGCACCGATCCCGGCGAGCAGGCCGATGACAGCCGCATCTATACCGATTACATCGATTACATCTGCGAGGCTGAGGCGCTTGGCTTCCACAGCGTGTTTCTGGTCGAGCACCACTTCACCGGTTTTGGCCAGGTTTCGGCGACGCTGAATTTTCTGACCTATCTCGCGGCGAAGACCACGACATTACGGCTCGGCACCGCCGTGTTGGTGCTGCCATGGCACAACCCGGCACTGCTCGCCGAACAGGCGGCGACGCTCGATCTCTTGTCGAACGGCCGCTTCGATTTCGGCATCGGCAAGGGCTACCGCTGGGGCGAGTTCCATGGCTTCTGCATCCCGATGGAAGAGGCCGAGGAGCGCTACCAGGAAACCGTTCAGTTCCTGCGCAAGGCTTGGACCACCAAGGGCCGCTTCTCGCATCACGGCAAATACTGGCATTATGAGGATGTCGTGATCGAGCCGGCGCCGGTGCAGAAGCCGCACCCGCCGCTATGGGTCGGCGCGGCAAGCCCGAACTCGATCCGCTACGCCGCCGAGAACGGCTACAACCTGCTGCTCGGCCAGGCCGGCGGCCCGGAAACCGTCGCCGAGGGCATCGCGATCTACCGCCGCGCCGTCGAGGCGCAGGGACGCGCCTATGATTCGTCGATGATCGGTATCACCCGGGCGCTGCACATCGCGATGAACGATGCCGAGCGGGAAGCGGCGCGAGCGCTGCGGGCGAAGTTCATGGCGCAGGTTCAGCAGCTGTCACTGTCGCCGACCGGTGACTCACCGACGCTCGGCCGTCCGCGCAAGATGATGTCGCGCGCCGAGATGGACGAGGTCACCGAGCGCGACGCGCTGATCGGCCGTCCCGAAGAGATTATCCGCCGCATCAAGCGGCTGCAGGAAGGCGGCGTCGAATACATCATGGTGATCGATTTCGCCGGCTCGCTCGATCACCTGCGCACCTTCGCGCACGAGGTCATGCCGGCATTCGCCTGAGATTACTCCGGCAGACGCGGCGCCCCGAACAGAAGCGCCAGACGGTACCCGAGCCAGACCGCGATCAGGCACAGCATGACCGAGAGCACGATGTTGGCTCCGGCATAGAGCCAGTGCCCTTCGCGCGCCAATTCCAGTGTCTGGATGCTGAACGATGAGAACGTCGTATAGCCGCCGCAAATCCCGACCAGGACGAAGGCGCGGATATCGAGCGAGATCGGCACCATTCCGACCGGCACCGTGGCATAGGCGACGAGGCCGATCACGAACGAGCCAATGACATTGATCGCGATCGTGCCCCATGGGAACAGCGGCCCCGTCACCGCGACAATGACGTTCGTCATCC